>JBGSIF010000400.1:0-6566 GCA_041742635.1 Phycisphaerales bacterium | reverse complement strand
TGAACCTGCCCACCTCCGGTGGACAGTGTCAATATATCATCGTCGGCTGGCCTCGAACTGTTCGGGGCTGAGATAGCCGATGCTGCCGTGGATTCGTTGGCGGTTGTAGAACACCTCGATGTATTCGAAGATCGCGGCCCTCGCCTCCTCGCGGGTGGAGAAGGTCCGATCGCTCATCAACTCCTTCTTGAGTGTCGCCCAGAAGCTCTCCGTGGGGGCGTTGTCGTAGCAGTCGCCCGTGCGGCTCATGCTCGCCACCATGTCCCAGGCCTCCAGCCGGGCCCGGTACTCGCCGCAGCAGTACTGCACCCCGCGATCTGAGTGGTGGATCAATCCGGGTCCCGGCGTGCGCGTCGTGGTCGCCATCGTGAACGCATCGTTCACCAGTTCCACACGCATGTGCTCGGCCATGCTCCATCCGACGATCTTGCGCGAACATACGTCCATCACGCCTGCCAGGTACAGCCACCCCTCGCCGGTGGGGATGTACGTGATGTCGCACAACCACTTGGTGTCGGGCTTCTCGGCGGCGAACTGTCGGTCTAGCACGTTGGGCGCCACCGGGTGGGTGTGGTTCGAGTTGGTCGTGGTGACCTTGAACTTCCGCGTCACCTTCGACGAAATCGATGATTCCCGCATGATCCGCTGCACCGTCTTGCGGTTGATCTTCACGCCTTGCCTGAGCAGTTCGGAGCGGATCTTCGGCGAGCCGTAGATCCGCCGCGACTTGTGGTGGATGACGCGGATCTTCTCCGTCAGGTCTTTTCTTCGCGCTTCACGCTTGCCCGTCGGATGCCCGCACCAGCGGTAGTAGCCGGCCCGGCTCACGCGCAGCACGCGGCAGCAATCCTTCACGGTGAACTCGGGAACCAGGTGATCACGAATGACCTTGAACATCATGACTGGCTCCCTTCCCTGGCGAAGAAAGCCGTCGCTTTTTTTAGGATGTCGCGTTCGAGCCTGAGGCGGCGGTTCTCCGCCTCCAACTCACGCGCCTTCTTCTCCCAGTCCACGCCCCCGGGCGGTGTGAACGAACCCTTGAAGTTGCGCGACTGGCTCACCCAGAGGTTGAGCGTGTTCACCGGCATCCCCAGGTCCGCCGCGGCCTTCGCCGCCGGGACCTTTTCCACCCTCACCAGCCGCACCGCCCCCTCGCGGAACTCCGCCGTGTACTTCCGCTTTGTCGTACCTTTTTCCATCTGCTGGACCTCCCGTTGATAGGCCACAGCCTATCAATCGTTCGTGTCCACCGGAGGTGGGCAGGTTCACTTGATCGCAAAGGGGTAATCGGCGATGGTTTGACATTTAGTCAGCAAGAAATTGAAAGGGCACAGTCGGTGACGAACAACTACAACATTGGCAACTTTCAAGGTGTCGCTGGGAACGTTCACGGTTCAACTGTCAACGTCAGCGGATTCGACGTGGTGAACACACAACTCAAACAGAGCGGCCTCGCGACCGCTGAGCGACACGAGTTGGAAACCATGTACGAGGAATACACCCAAGCAAACGCGGCAGACAAGAAGTCCATCGCGGAACGTGCTAGCAAGTGGTTGGAACGGAACTCCGCCACCATCGGTAACCTTGGTCGTGTCGTCATCGGTCTGTTTGGCGGTCCGACGGCCGGAACGTGATCTGCAAGCGAATGCTTGTTTTACTGGAGTGGAGGTGACGGAGGAGGGGCTTCCCCTCCTCCGTCATTGAAGCGCAAGAACTACCAGCACGCCCGAAGCAACCAAGAAACCTCCGCCAGCCGACCACGCTCAGCCGATCTTCGCTTCAACTTGGGAGATACCCAAGAAAGCCCTCCCCTGGGGGGGGGGGCGGGCGGGCTGCCTGTTTCTCCCTTCCTTCTCGCGGAGCGAAATTCTCATGCCTGACTACATCCCCGCACCCGACGCTGAGTTCAATGCCTGGCAGGCCAACTTCGTCTCCTACGCCAACGCCAACCTCGCCGCCATCGGCCTCGTCGCCGGTGACATGACGCTCATCACCACCGCGCAAACCACCTGGGCCGCCGCCTTCCCCGCCCACGTCACCGCCGTCGCCGCCGCCACCGCGGCCAAGGCCGCCAAAGACGGGGCACGGGTCTCCTATGTCGCGCTCCTGCGGGCACTGGTCCGCCGCTTGCAATCCTCACCACTCGTCAACGACGCCGAACGCGGCGGGCTGGGCATCACGATTCCAGATCCAACCGGCGGACCCGTCCCGCCGACCACCCGGCCCGACTGCCACATGGGTGTGACTAATTTTGTTCCGTCACGGGCGCGTACTGGTTCGATCTGAGCCGAATGGGCGCAAGCCCACGGCGGGGCGGGTTGATTGTCCCTTCGCTCCCATCCATTCCGGTGCCCTCCCCCGGCGGCTTGCGCCGCTCGGCTCAGACGGAAACCATCAAGGTTCTGGCCGTTGGCCAGCCCACGCCAATAAACCCCGCCGAGTACGTGTTCATCGCGCTCGATACCCACACGCCCTACACGCTCGACTTCCCGGGCACCGACGGCGGCAAGAACGCCCACTACATCCTGAGATGGGCCAACGGCACCGGCGCACGCGGGCCGTGGAGCGAGACGGTGACGGCGACGATCGGGGTGTGACGACGGCGGCCCGGCCTCTCGTCCGACCGGCTACCGCCAGCGCACGAACCCTTCGATCGCTTCGTACTCGGGAAGGCCGAGGCGGTCGTAGAGTTTCGCGGTGGCGCGGTTGCGCTCCTCGGCCCGCTGCCAGAACTCGCGTGTGTCGCTGGGGCCGGGGAAGAGAGCGGCGTCTTTTTGCGACTCGTGCTTGAAGATGGCGAAGCGTTTGCGAGCAACCTCGTCGGGTGAGAGGGGCACGGCCATCTCAATCTCGTCCACGCCCCATTCCTGCCATGCGCCGCGGTAGAGCCAAAGTTGGCAGTGGCTCATCCACGGCTCGCCGGCGAGCCGCTTGAATGCCTCGATTACCGTGGCGAGGCACACGCGGTGCGTGCCGTGCGGGTCCGACAGGTCGCCCGCGGCGTAGACCTGGTGCGGGCGAACGCGGCTGAGCAGGTCGCATGTGATACGGATGTCGTCCTCACCGATCGGCTTCTTCTTGACACGCCCGGTCTCGTAGAAGGGCAGGTCCATGAAGTGGATGTTGGATTCCTTCACGCCGCTGTAGCGCGCGCCGGCGCGGGCCTCGGTGCGGCGGATGAGTGCCTTGATCTTCTGGAGTTCGGGAGAGTCCACTTCGCCGGGAGCCTTGCGGCGTATGAACGACTCGATCGCTTCTTCAATCTTGGCGGCGACGCCCGCGCCGAGTTGTGGGAACGCCGCGGCGAACTCGGCGACGAAATCAACGTGCCGCAGAGCGGACTCGTCCCAAACAGCGATGTTCCCGCTCGTCTGGTACGCGACGTGGACATCGTGCCCCTGCTCGCACAGACGGATAAACGTGCCGCCCATACTGATGACGTCGTCGTCGGGGTGCGGGCTAAAGACGATGACCCGCTTGAGATGGGAAACCTCACTCTCCGAGTGCGGTGTTTGACTCACGCCACGCTCCGCGTGGCGCGACTGCGCGGACGGCGCCTCGACATCCAACGGGTGCAGCGTGGAACTGCGTATGACGCCGGAGCCTGGGCCTTCGATGTGAACTCGACCTCTCTCTGGCCCGTCGATCGGCATCCGCCCCACTCGGAGAGTGGGGCTACTCAGGCTACTCGGTCTTCCGCCGGGCCAGCCGGTGATGGTCTGCTGCACGGAGCGGAAGACTTCGATGTTCACGTCGTATGCACCGCGCGATGAGCCGCGGGCCGCGAGCAACTCCTGCAGCCCGTGTTCGTTGTAGTCCTCGTCGGTGAGTTTCGTGATCGGTTTGCCAACGTGCAGCGCGAGCCAGATGACGGCCCTCTTGGTGGTCTGGAGGTTCCACTCACCGCCGAACTGCGCGATCGGTCCGAGCAGCCAGGGCGTCTTGAAGCGTGTGAGTTCCGCGGCGGCGGCGTGGTCCAGCACGATCGATACACCCGGGTGCTGCTGGAGAAAACTCGCCGTGACCGTGTGCGAAACGTCCCCCTCGACGGCGCGCCGGATGATCGCGGCCTTATGCTCGCCGAACGCCATGAGGAAGATCCGGCGTGCGTTCAGGATCGTGCCCACGCCCATCGTCAGTGCGGTGCGGGGGACGTTCCACTCGCCGAAAAAATCACTCGCGGCGTCCTTGCGGGTGACCTTGTCGAGCGTGATGAGGCGCGTGCGGCTGTCGCGCGGGGAGCCGGGCTCATTGAACCCGATGTGCCCGGTGCGGCCCACGCCGAGTATCTGGATATCGATCCCCCCCGCGTCCGTGATGGCTCGCTCGTACGCCGCGCAGAATGCCGGGATGCCCTCTCGCGTGATCGTCCCGTCGGGCACATGCGTGCGCGATGGGTCGATATCCACGAGGTCGAAGAGATGCTCACGCATGAAGCGGCGGTAACTCTGGATCGAATCCGGCGGCATCGGCCAGTACTCATCGAGGTTGAAGGTCACGACGTTCTTGAACGAAAGGTGTTCTTCGCGGTGCAGCCGCACGAGTTCGTCGTAGAGCGCGGTGGGAGTCGCGCCGGTGGCAAGCCCAAGGACCGCTCGCCTGCCCTCGGTGGCTCGCTCGCGGATCAGCGCGGCGATCGCCGCACCGATCACCCTCGCCGCCTCACGGCTGGACTCGTAGACCTGCACTGGGATGTGTTCTGGCGTGACGGCGCGGGATGAGCGAGCGGTGTGATCCATCCATCATTCTTGCTCATTCAGCCTGTCTTGTCGCCATACGGATGCGAGTCGGCACCGAACCAAGTAACCCCGGTGGTTCGTTCTCAACGAGTCGGAAGACCCGGCGGCAGAACGTGATGCAATCACACGACGGGCGCTTCGGCTGCATCGCGGGCGCACGTGATAGACGCGAACCGCTTTGCGCTGCCTGGGGGCTCAGCAACCCTTGAAGAAACACCCGATGAAGTCGAAGTAGTCCTGACTATTGGTGACGCCGTCCATATTGAGATCGGCACGGCCGAGGAAGAAGTCTCGTGTGAAGTCGAAGAAGTCCTGAGAAGTGATGCCCCCGTCGTGATTCCAATCGGCGATCAATGTCCGCACACAGATGTTGACGCAATCGGAAAACGCGAGAGGTGCCGTGGGGAACGGGGCGTAGGTGACCGAACCGGGGACATCATCGTTGGGATTGCTCGGACTCCCGCAGTCGGGCGGCACGGGCGTGCCCACCGCTCGCCATTCGCTTGCAGCGACGAGATTCCCACCGAACGAGATGGCGCAGCAAGGGGAGGCTCCGCTTGTGACGTGCGTGATCTCGTAGATCGACACGAACTGGTTGCGTCCGAGCGTGTTGGGTCCGGGCTGCGGCGAAGGAACTCCCTGTGCGAAGCAGGTCCATACTGCCGTGACGAGGCCGCGAGTGGCATTGATCTCGGTGAGTGAGTTGAAAGGGTCGGCAACCGGCTCACCGTTTCCGGGTGGCGGCGGGTTGAGCAGAATCGAGAAGGGTGGCAACCATCCCGGCGTCCGCGAGTTGGTCCCGCACGGCACGTTGATCGTTCCATCGGTCCAGCCTACGACGCCCCCGGCAGGTGCAGCACCGTGTGCATCGTCGAACACGCCGATCTGCAATCGAAGCCGGACGGCCGAACCGACCGGCACATCCGGCAGGATCCAGCAGCCCGTCGAGTCCAGGTTCAGGATCATGGCGTTGTTCCCGATCATCCGCACAACACGGGTCCGGAACTCATACGCATTAGCGCACGAAGATCCCGCAGTGACAATAAGCAATGCACAGCACATACGATTGGCACGGTTCATGGCGAACTCCTTGTTCAAAGACCAACGAAGACTTCGGGGTATCAGGTCGATCGACGAAGAACTTGATCGACCCCGAAACTAACGTGCGAGAATCGCTGCTATCAAGGCTAGAGTCGTGGTTGTACGATTTGATCACATTCCGAGGACTCGGCGTCACGCGTTGTAGCAATCAAAGCGTGTGCGACACTCATGGAGACGTAGATGACATATTTGTATTTGATCGCGGCGATCGTCTTCGAGGTCGCGTGGGCGATCGGCATCAAGCACAGCGTAGTCAACGGGCGCGTGCTCGCGGGGCCGGCCGCGTTCACGCTCGTCACCTACCTGCTCAGCCTCGTTCTCCTCACGATCGTCGCTCAGCGCATGAGCATCAGCACTGCCTACGCGATCTGGGCCGGGACCGGCGCTGCGATCATCGCTCTTATCGGGATCTTCTACTTTCACGAGCCACGGTCCTTGCTCCGGCTCGGCTCGCTCGCACTGGTTGTCGTGGGGGTCGTTGGGCTGAATCTATCAGAGCCGCACCCGGTGCCGGTACCGGCTAAGACTACTACCCCGTGAAGGCCCATCTCTGGCGCTCTTTTTCATCGGCCCTTTGGTCTTCCGGCAGGATCGATGCCGACTTTCGCCCTGATGCCCACTATCATCCGCCCCTATGCCCGCACTCAGCGTCAACATCGATCATATTGCGACGATCCGTGAAGCCCGTTACCGCGTCGGAGCGGCCGGGGCGGGCATCGGCCTCGC
>JBGSIF010000399.1:0-5297 GCA_041742635.1 Phycisphaerales bacterium | reverse complement strand
GTGATGGCGGCGATCCATCTGGCCATGGGTGGGCACGGGGGCGAGCGCTACAGCCCGGCCGCACGCTGGCCGGGCACGGAGGGTTCACCGCTCACGCTGTCCTGGAGCCTGGTGCCCGACGGGACGCTCACGCCCGGGCTGCCGGGCGCCCCCAACGCCGCGAGCGATCTCTTTGCACAAATGGACGCCAAGTTCGCGGGTCAAGGGGGGCGGGCCGCCTGGATCGCGCAGGTCCAAGCCTGCTTTGATCGCTGGGCGCAGGTCACCGGCACCACGTACACCCGCGTGCGGTTCTCCGGCGCGGAATGGGACGACGGCGCCCCGTTCGGCACCGGTGCCTTGCCCGGCAGCCGCGGCGACGTCCGTATTTTCGGCCGCAACATCGACGGCGCGGGCGGGGGCGTCCTGGCCTTTGCGTTCATGCCCGGCAACGGCGGGGACATGGTGCTGGACACCGCCGAAGACTTCGGCAGCGCGGGCAACAACTTCCGCTTCTTTCGTAACACCGTGATGCACGAGCATGGGCACACGCTGGGCATGCCGCATATGTGCTCGGCCAACACCCGCCAACTCATGGAGCCGTTCCTCGACCTCGTGATCGACGGGCCGCAGCACGACGATATCCGCAGCGGCCACCGGCACTACGGCGACGCCTTCGAGCCAAACGACAGCCTCGCCACCGCGACCGACCTGGGCGTGCTCGTCATCGGTCAGAACGCCAACCCGAGCCCGATCCCCGGCTTGTCGAATGACAACACCTTGACCGCGCTGAGCGTGGACGGCGACGTGGACTATTTCCGGTTCACGATCACCACGCCGACAACAATCAATGTAGACTGCATCCCCCAAGGCTTTCCATACGACGACAACGCCCAAGCCATCGATGGGTCGTGCTTCACCGGCGTCGTCACGAACTCACGAGAACAAGCCGACCCGACCTTCTCGGTGCTCGACGCGACCGGCGCCGTGCTGCTGACGGTGAACAACGGCGGGCTGGGGCAGCCCGAGGGCACGCCCTTTGCGCTGAATCTGGGCACGGCCGGCGTGTACTACGTCCGCGTCAGCGCCGTCGGTTCCGTACCGCAGACGCAGAACTATGACTTTAGGATCAGACCCACCGCCGGCTGCCCGACTCCCGTGGCATCGCCCGCGGCGCAGATGCTTTGCCAAGGCGCCACCGCGACCTTCACCGTCGCAAACACGAACGGCAGGCCGGTCGGCTGGCAGCGCAACGGCGTCAACATTCCCGGCGCGAACAACACCACGCTGATACTGAACCCGGTCACGGTCGCCAACAGCGGCACCTATACCTGCTACGCCGACACGAACTGCGGCCGGCTCTTCAGCAACGCCGTCACGCTCGCGGTCTCCGGCGGTGTCCCGACCATTTTCACGCAACCGATTTCACAACTCGTGTGCTCGGGCCAGAGCGTGACCCTCACCCTGACCGCCGCCGATGTGGTCGGCTACCAATGGCGCCAAGGCGGGCTGAACATCGCCGGGGCCACCGCTCCGTCCTACACGACCAGCACGCCCGGCAACTACGACTGTGTCCTCACCAACTTCTGCGGCAGTACGATGAGCAACACCGCGGTCCTGACCGCGTCCGAAGCCCCCAGAATCACCAGTCAGCCGAATCCGCAAACAGCCTGCGCGGGGCAAGCGGTCTTCATCTCCGTCCTGGCCGCCGGTCAACAACTCTCGTACCAGTGGTTCCGCAATGACACGCTCATCCCCGGCAACGAACAGGCCATACCCGGCGCGACGAGCCGTGTGTTTTCGATTCCCTCGATGGCACAATCGAACGCCGGGGCCTACCTCTGCAGGGTGTCCAACACATGCGGCACCGTGGACACAAGGACTGTCATCCTGAACTTCGCCAGGCCGCCGAGCGTCGCTGCGCAGCCTGAGCCGCAAACAGTCTGTGCCGGGCAACTGTTCACCTTCTTCGCCTTGGCCGACGGCCAGCCCAATCCGAGTTACCAGTGGCGGCGCAACGGCGTGAACATCCCGGGCGCGACCAGCCCGTTCTACTCCACGATCGCCAGCGCCGCCACGGCCGGCACCTACGCCTGCGCCATCTCGAACCTGTGCGGCACCGTCACTTCCAACGAGGCCGCCCTCACCGTCAACACCAGCCCGTCGATTACCGCCAACCCAACGCCGCAGAGTGCGTGCCCCGGTGGTCCAGCCTCCTTCTCCGTCACGGCGAGCAGTGGTGCCCCGCTCACCTACCAGTGGCGACTAGGAACCGTGAACATCCCCGGCGCGACCGGCCCCACCTACACCATCCTCGCCGTCGCCCCCGCGGATCTCGGCTTCTACGACTGCGTGGTCGCCAACCCGTGCGGCAGCGTAACCAGCGGCGCGGCGGCTCTCACCCTCAACTCGCCGCCTTCGATCACGACCGATCCCTCCTCGATCATCGCGTGCCCCGGCAGCCCCGCGTCATTCTCCGTGACGACCGCAGGCTCGGCCCCGTTCACGTACCAGTGGCGACGCGACACCGAGAACATCCCCGGTGCCGTCGAAGCGACGTTTCTCATCCCCGCCGTCGTTGCCGGTGACGACGGCGATTATGACTGCATCGTCACCAACGACTGCGGCAACGTGACCAGCAACGCCGCCACGCTCACTGTCTGCGCCGCCGACTTCAACTGCGACGGCATCATCGGCTCCCAGGATTTCTTCGATTTCATCACGGCGTTCTTTAGCGGTGCCGCCGATTTCAACGACGATGGCATCACCACCAGCCAGGACTTCTTCGACTTCGTCACCGCGTTCTTTGCGGGGTGCTAGACACACGGTTATCAAGCAACCCAGCCGAGAACGATCGCACAATCGGACACGCACACCGCGTCGCGTTCAGAACCATTTGCCATATTACATTCGGCGCGGCACCGAAGTGCCTTGTAATTCCGCGCCGGTTAGCGGCCCGACGGCCATGCGTGCTCGTCCATGAGCGAACGCCGAATCAAGATCCGCGCCGGGTGGTTCATGTCCAGCACCCGCACGGTGGCACGCCCGACTGGCGTGGTGCCTTCCACCGCCGCGCCGCTCACCCGGAAGTGCTCGGCCCAATCATCCCGGCGGGGGTGAAAGAGCACCGCCACATCGCCGCTGAGCGGATCGATCCCGCTCAGGTTCGGGCCTTTGTGCAGGTTGCAGTCCTGGCAACTCAGCGCGAGGTTATGCTGCTCAGCCTCGCCGCCATGCTGGCGGGCGATGATGTGCTCGATATGGAACGCACGAGACGAACACGCCTGCGGAACTCCACAGTACTCGCAGCAACCCGCGGCGCGAGCGAAGACCTGTTGCCTCAGCAGTTCGTTCATGCTCACGCGGCTTGGTGTGACTGCGAGGGGGGCGGATTCGTTGATTTCAGCGACAGCCTCGCCTTGGACTGCATCAGGTCAAGGAACAGCCCGACCCGCTGGTACCCTTCGAGTTCTTCGCGTTCGCACGGCGTGAGCACGCCGTCGTTGGCCCGATCCGAGAGGACGGCCATCCGGGCGTGGTCTGCTGGCCCAAATCGCAGCGCGAGCAACGCCTCGGCCACCCCCGCCGACAGCGTCGCCCGGTCTGGGCTGATGACTCGCGTCAGAATCGCGGCTTCATCGATCACGCTCATATCCACCAAGTTTACACGATAGTTCGGTCCACGGCAACACGCATATGCCACAAGCCCTGCCCCGTTCCGCCCTATCATCCCCCCGAATGAAACTCATCCTCGCCAATCCCCGCGGCTTCTGCGCCGGTGTTCACATGGCCATTGATGTCGTGGACCAAGTACTCGAACTCTACCCGGGCCGCACGGTGTATGTGTTCCATGAGATCGTCCACAACAAGCACGTCGTCAAACGGTTCGTGAACCGCGGCGTCGTGTTCGTCGAAGAACTCAGCGAAGTCCCGCCGGGGAGCCTGCTCGTCTTCTCCGCCCACGGCGTCAGCCCCGCCGTGCGTGCTCAAGCCCGTGCGCTCAACCTGACCGCCGTCGATGCGACCTGCCCGCTGGTGACCAAGGTCCACAACGAGGCGATCCGCTACGCCAAACAAGGCTACGACATCCTCCTCGTCGGGCACGCCGACCATCAGGAAGTCATCGGCACCCTCGGCGAAGCCCCGCACGCGATCCAGGTCGTGGAGTCCCCCGACGACATCCCGCACCTGAAGATCAAAGACCCCAACCGGATCGCCTACCTCACACAGACAACCCTCAGTACCGACGACGCGGGCGTCATCATCGATGCTCTACGAAAGGCGTTCCCGAACCTTAAAGAACCGCCCAGCAGCGATATCTGCTACGCAACGACTAACCGCCAGGCCGCCGTGCGGCAGATCGCTCCCGAGTGCGACCTCGTGCTCGTCGTCGGCTCGAAAAACTCGTCGAACTCGGTGCGCCTCACCGAAATCTCCGCGAACGTCGGCGTGCCGGCCTTCCTCCTCGACGACGTCAGCGAACTCAAAGAAGAATGGTTCGCGCACGTACCCGGAGGGCCAACGAACGCGATCGTCATGGTCACCGCAGGCGCGTCCGCGCCCGAAGACCTCGTCGCCGAACTCTGTCGCACGCTCCTGCACAAATACCAGGGTGAAACCGTTCGCGGGGGCGGTGGGGAAGGCGGCGGACGGGTGGGGATCGAGCAGCGCGATGTTTTCAGCGAAGACGAGGAGTTCGGCCTCCCCGCTACGCTGAAGAAACTGATGCGCGAAGAAGGGATCGACCCCGAATCACGCCGCATCCGCGTCGGATCGTACGACCTGACCGAAGAGTTGTACGGTGCCGTCCCGCTGACGGTGGGCGGGAAGGCGGTATGAAGTCAAATCGTATGGGCTTATAGAATCTAGCCTACTCACTTCAACGTTCTTCCGCGACCGTTCTTCAGCCCTCCCTTCGTGTCGTTGAGCACTTTTCTGATTGCAGCGTCGTATTGCGCGGGCTTCCAGTTCTTCTCTCGACCTTCCTGTGCGATCTTGTCAAGCCTCTTGCCAATCGCTTTGGTGTAGACCGGATGATACTTGCCTGACTGATGAACGATTCGACGCGCTAGCGCCCCCTTTGCGGCTTGCTTGCTCGTAGGCAAAATCAATGCATTATGCCCGCCCCGGATGTTGAACGTACTTCGCCGAATCGCCTCGTGTCTGATAAACTTAAGTGGAATGACGTGGTGCTTGGCGATGTCCGAACGCTTGATGCCGTAGGGCTTGAGTACCAGCCTCGTCAGTCGCTTTGACTCGCTGACGTGAGACGAACTCGGGTAGTTGAATCGAGCAACGATTGATCGCGAGCGAACGCT
>JBGSIF010000398.1:0-23578 GCA_041742635.1 Phycisphaerales bacterium | reverse complement strand
CCATCGCTCCCAGGCGCTCGATGGGCGCATCCAGATAATCGAACGCGCCGTTGGCAATCAGCGCGGCGATCTCGGCGGTGACGCCAAAGCGTTGATACCCTTCGTCCACCACCACCGCGCCGCCGGTCTTCCGAACGGAGTTCAGGATGGTCTCGTCGTCCAGTGGGGTGAGGGTGCGTGGGTCAATAACTTCAGCCTGTATCCCTTCTTTTTCCAGCATCTCGGCTGCGGCCAGGGTTGGGTGGATCATGCGCGAGAGGGCAATCAAGGTCACGTCGCTGCCTGTGCGCTTGACATCTGCTTTCCCAAAGGGAATGGTATATTCTTCGTCCGGCACGGGGCCTTTCACCTTAGCATACATCACCTTATCTTCAAAGAAGATCACCGGATTCGGTTCGCGTAAGGCGGTCTTCAGCAGCCCCTTGGCGTCATAGGTGTTCGACGGGATGGCGATCTTCAGCCCCGGCACCGTCGCGTACATCGATTCGACGGTCCAGGAGTGTGTGGAGCCGAGTTGCCCGCCCGCGCCGTTGTTCCCGCGGAACACCACCGGGCAACCCCATTGCCCGCCCGACATGTACAACATCTTTGGCACATTATTCAGGATCTGATCCGCCGCCACCAGCGAGAACGACCACGACATGAACTCAATGATCGGCCGCAAGCCGTACATCGCCGCTCCGACGGCCAGCCCCGCAAACCCGTTCTCGCTGATCGGCGAGTCGATGATCCGCTTCGGCCCGAACTCTTCGAGCATCCCCTGGCTCACCTTGTACGCCCCGTTGTACTCCGCTACTTCCTCGCCCATCAGGAAGATGCGCTTGTCGCGCCGCATCTCCTCGCTCATGGCTTCACGCAGCGCTTCGCGGAACGTCACTTCTTTCATCGCGGTCATGGAGATGGTCTTCCGTTGCCAGGGGGAATTGATCGAGAGCCAATGGTATTCACCCTCGCTCTCGAAAGCAGTTCCCGCCAACACCTCACCTCGCTACCGCTCGATTTCTCTTGGGTGGCCCGACGGTGCCCGACGGTCCCCGTCGGTCTTCGAGAACCTACCCAAACTCTCACAGTCCATTTTCTCTTGACGAAGACGTATCGTCCCGCTGCACCGGGCGCCCGCCGTCTCACGCACCTCTTCCCCCGTACCGTCTGCACATGGTCCTGAAGTTCATCCTTATCGGCGGCGTCCTGCCGGGTTTCTTCTGCACCGTCGCCCTCCTCGCCGCGTTTTTCGTCGGACGCCGACATCGCGCCCGCGGACTCCTCGCCGCGCTCTTCCCCGCACTCGTCGCGCTCAGCATCCTCCCCGCCTATTACCTCGCCAACGAAGCCTGGCCCCGCCTTCTGTTTCTCCCAAAAAGCGCGGTGGACCGCACCCCGCACATCACCTTCGTCGCCGCCATCTTCGGCGTCCTCACCGCCCTCGTAGCCTGGACCATCACCCGACGACGATCCTCGACCATCCGGCATCAGCCCGATCCCGACCGCACCCCGCTGCTCGCCACCATCCTCATCGCCATCCCCGCCTGCGCCACATGTTTCCGGATACTCCTCTCGTACCGAGTCCCGGCGTTCTGGAAGTCTCCCCTCATCGCCGCTGCGTGGCTTGCGCTCTACACCCTCGCCGCTGTTGCCATGATCGTGGTCTTCGAACTCGCCTCGCGTCGCCGATCGAAGATCGACACCGCGGCTCGCCTCTCCCGTGATCCCGCCCCCATCCTCGTCCTCTTCATCATCGCCAACGCGATCCCTTTCATCGCTCTCAAGACCGGCAACGCCTTCCTCTCCCAACTCTCTGGGGGCATCGTCGCCGCGATTGGTGCGGCCTTGTTTGCTGCGATTCTCATCCCCGGCTTCGCTCTCGCCCGCGGCGGCTTCACAACCCTCGTCGCCGCGCTGGGTTCCATCGGCCTCGCCGCCTTCTACCTCTCTTCCGGCGATACCCCCGAGCCGCTCTTGCCCATGCTCTGCCTCGCCGCCGCACCGTTCTTCGCCGCCGGTTCCCTCGCGCTCTTCCTCCGCTCCGCGAGCACCATCACACGTTCTTTCATCAGCGCGGCCATCGCCGCCGCGTTCACCCTCGCCGCTCTCGTCGTCCTTTGGGCACAGTCCGCACCCGCATCCCCCAACGGATCCACCCCCACCGGCTACGAAATGTACGAATAACCGCTCTGGTCACTCGCTGTCGCTTGCCCCGCACTCACCTATCTATTCAAACCCCCACTGGCGCATCGCACAACACCCCCACCCCTACTCCGCTCGCTTGGGCGCACCCGTCACCGCGGCCCCCGACCGCACCGCCGACGCGATCGTCGGCAGTTCGCCCCGGCACGCCTGCACTACCCGCTCCAGCCGCGTCCCACGCGACCCCTTCAGCAGCACCAAGTCCCCCGGCAACAACAGATTCGCCACCGCGGCCATCGCGCCGTCGTCCAACATCGGTAGGTATTCCATCCGGTCCCCACGTCCCAGCAACCGAACTTCTGTCGCCGCGCTTCCCATCATCGGCCCAATGAGCACGACGTGATCGATCCCGCTCATCGACCCGACTCGACGACCGATCTCCCGGTGCGATGCTTCCGTCGCCGCACCCAGTTCTCGCATGTCCCCCAGCACCACGACGCGCCGCCGGACCCCGGGCCAACTCCCCATCACCTCCTGAAACGTATTCAGCGATGCCAGCATCGAGTCCGGGTTCGCGTTGTACGCATCATGTATGAACGTCAACTCCCCGCCCGCGTTTCTCCCAACCATTCCAACCCGCACCGGCTCCAGACGCATCGGCGGCCCCGACGCTGCCCCAAGCGCCGCGGCGATCTTTGCTTCGTCCACCCCGAACCGCCGTCCCACCGCGAACGCTGCCAGCCCGTTGTATGCGTTGTGCGCCCCGATCAGCCCCATCGTAATCGCTACCTTGCCGTTGACCGAGAACGCAAGCCGCCCTCCTTCGTGCCGTATATTCACCGCCCGTAGATCGGCTCCGTCCCCCACGCCGAACCGCAGCACGTTCGGCACCCCTCGCAACAAATCTTCCAGCACCCCGGCACCTTCGGGCAGCGGCGTCGGGGCGATCACGATCGCCCCCTCTTCCATGTGCCGCAGCACCGCCCCCTCTTCTCGCGCTACCTCTTCCAGCGTCCCGAACCCTTCCAGGTGCTCCCTCCCGATTGACGTCAGCACCGCCACGTCCGGACGAACCACCTCCGCCAACATCGCTATCTCCCCAGGTGCGTTCGTCCCGATCTCGCAGATCAAGTACTGATCCGTCGGCAACGCCGACAGGATCGTCAGCGGCACCCCGACCGCATTGTTAAACGACTTCGGCGACGCCGTCCCACGCAACCCCCCGCCCGCGAGCACCGTCGCGATCAGCCGCGCCGTCGTCGTTTTCCCATTCGAGCCGACGACCCCCACCACACGCGTCCGTTCCAGCGTCCGCCGATACGCCGACGCAAGTTTGAGCAGCGCCCGCCCCGTATCCGGCACACGCAGCACATACAAGTCGCTCGCCGTCCCCACCCCACACACCGCGCCGACGACCGCGCGGCCTGACGCTTCGTCGTCCACGATCAGCAGCCCCGCACCCCCCTCGACCGCCGACCTCAGAAACTGGTGCCCATCGAACCGTTCCCCTCGCAGCGCGATAAACACTTGCCCGCACTTGATCGAGCGCGAATCCGTCGAGACGCCTTCAAGCACGCCTTGATCCATTGTTTCCGGATCGCGCCCGCGTGAGAGCCATACGCCGCCGACGACTCGCTTAATGTTGCCGCGTGTCCAGAAACTCAAGTGAATGCTCGCTCGTGGTTGGTGATGTGTGTGCCAGAATGAATCGGCCGGATGACCCACGCGGCTGCTCATTTCCATGCACCGTTTTACGGCATCTGCGCGAGCGTCCGCAGCGGCACGAGATCAAGCACAAAACCCGGTAATCCCGTAGACGCGAGCGTATGACCCCGCACCGGCACTTCGATCAGAATCTCGCCATCGCGCTTGTAGCACCGCACCCGCGCGTCCGCCGGGTCGATCGCCCAGTACTCCCCAACCCCGAACCGTTCGTAATCATCTTTCTTCGTCGTCAAGTCAAACGCTCGGCTCCCCGGCGACAGCACCTCGATCACCAAATCCGGCACCTCGGTCAGTTGCCGTGGCATCGCCGGCACACGCCCCGGTCGGTAGCACGACACGTCCGGCTCATACACAACCTTTGGACTGAAAACCACGTCCGAATCTTGGAAAAAATCGAACCCCGGATTCGAATCGACAAACGACTCGAGTTGCCGAAGGATCGCGCGAATCAGTTTCTGATGCCGAGGCGTTGGTGCGGGCGACATGCATACCACCCCATCAATTAATTCGTACCGCTCCGCCGTCTCTCCCAGCGCGAGGTATTCCCACGCCGTCATACGAAGCCCGGCGTATCCACATTCACGAGGCCACTTCGGTGCGGCGGACATCCTCTAAGTATACATCTCATCCTTCAAAATAACCCTCCTTCTCCCCGAATCACCCTGATTCGCATCGTTCTCACCTACTATTCGGTCCTTCCTTTTCTCTTGTCACTCCCACCCCCCCTCCCCCCTAGGAGCACCGGTGTTCCGAATCCGCCGTGCCAAAATCGACGACGTCCCCACCCTCTTGAAACTCGCCAAGATGGTGCATTTCATCAATCTTCCCGCCGACCGCGACATCATCACCAGCAAAGTGATGCGCAGCCGCGATGGCTTCCTCAAGGCCCAGGCACTCGCGGCCGGAAGCACACTCCATGGCCAGTCTCACGAACCGCTCGCCGAAGCCCGCGCGACCCCCACCGATGCCGCACCCACGCCCTCCGCTGCGTCTTCCGATTCTGCTCGTCCCGCTTCCGCTCATGCTTCCCCGATCAAGCCTATACAAACGAGCGACGGCCTCGCCTCGCTCCTCCGCGATTCCGACCTCTTCATGTTCGTGATCGAAGACCTCACCGTGCTTGACGATAAAGGTAACCCGGGCGCCGTCCTCGGCACCTCGCAGATCATCTCCAAAATGGGCGGCCCCGGCCGCCCCAACGTCTCCTTCAAACTCTCCCGCAAAGAAATGTTCAGTTCCACCCTCCAGGTCGGCGCAACCCACACCCTCGCCAAACTCTTCCTCGATGAAACCGGCCCCACCGAAATCGGCGGGCTGATCCTCCAGCCCAGTTACCGCGGGCACAAACTCCGCCTCGGACGCCTCCTCAGCCTCATCCGTTTCCACGCCATGGGCCTCTACCGACCCCTCTTTTCCGATCGTGTCCTCGCCGAGATGATGGGGCCGCTCACTCCGGATGGTCACAACACCATGTGGGAGTACCTCGGCCGACGTTTCATCAACCTCACCTACGCCGAGGCCGATTCCTTCTGTCAGTTCTCCAAAGAGTTCATGACTTCCTTGTTGCCGCACGAGGAAATCTACCTCACCCTGCTCCCTCCCGAGGCCCGCGCCGTGATCGGCCAGGTCGGCCCAGAGACCCTCCCCGCTCGCCGGATGCTCGAAAAACTCGGCTTCTCATACCGCGACCACATCGACCCCTTCGACGGCGGCCCACACCTCGAAGCCCAGACCAGCGACATCTCCATCGTCAAACACACCCGCCACGGCTCCCTTGGCCAACCCGTACCCCATGCCAAGTGCGACCGCCACGGGTTCGTCAGCCTCCTCGGCGGCGACGCCGACTTCCGCGCCATCCAGACCGACTTCTGCGTCGATAAAAAAGGTCGCGTCGGACTCACCAAATCACAACTCAAACTCCTCGGTGCCGCCGACCTTGCCGGCGACTCTTCCGACCCCCTCGTCGGCTACACCACCATGCCCGACTCGCATCAACCCGCCCTCCCCAAGAAGCCCAAGCACCGATCGACCCCCACCCGCTAACTCGGGCTTCGACCTCACTCGTCACACCTCCGACTCAATCAGCATCTTGTTGTTCGTCACCCACCCCTTGAGCGGCTCGTTCGCCTTCCCCGTCGCTGTCACGAACACATCCCGGCATCCTTTGATCGAGTCCATCGCCGCTTTCGCTTCTCCCATCGTCGCCGTCTCTTTCACAAACGCCGCCAGTTTCGTGAACCGATCCTTCAACGTCCCGTCCGCCGTAAACATGTCCTCGAACGTGTACCCCGCGTGTGCCCCGGTGAGTGTCAGCCCTTTTTGCACAACGTGACGGTTCAGTGCCGCCCCGGTCAGGATGTACACAAACACGTTCTCCGCGCTCAGCACCGGCAAGCGGTCATACTTCGACTCGTTAATCGACTTCGTCACATCCGCGAGTTTCACATCTTTCGGCGTCGCTGTCGCCGCCAACTTCGGCAGGTACACCACCATCTCCCCCAGCGCCGTCATGTGCTTCGTCACAGGGTCCGAACTGTTCGCCAGCCCCTGCCCCAGTTGCACCAGTTCCTTCGTCTTGTTCGCCGCCGCCTCGAAGTTCTCTTTCGCAAAGTAATACGCCAGCACCGTCCCCAGCCACGCTCCCACCAGCGGCAGGATCGCCGACAGCACCAACTTCGGCCCCTCTTTCGTATCGAAATAGATAATCACTATCCCCAGGAGGATCGTTCCTACCAGCCCGATCGCGGACACCCCGATCGCCAACCATTGCCGCGTCCGAACGTCAAACTCCCGATGCTTATCGCTTGCCATCTGCCGCCCCTTTCTTATTACCATCGTCTTCTAACAGCCGCGCACAGCGTCGAACCGTCGCCATGCCGTCCGATCAAAAGCCCTGCGCGAAACCTCACTCGACGTTCTTCACGCCACCGCCTTCTTCCCCACTCCCAGCAGATACGCCGCCAGGTTCACGCACAACCGGTCGGCTATCACGGCGAACCGGTCGTAGTGCTGATCGACCTGCACCTGCACATCCCCCGGCGTCATCCCGGCCGCTGGCAGTTCATCCTTGCTCGACTCGGCGAACTTCTTCACCATGTCCCGGTCGCACTCGAAATGATACTGCATCGCATACGTCCGCAGTCCCGCCCGGAACGCCTGCACCCGGCACCCTTCCGATGATTGCAACAGCGTCGCGCCCGCCGGCAGTTCCTTCACCTCCTGCCCGTGCGCCTGAAACTGCCGCGACGACCACGGCACACCCGCCAAAATAATGTCCGTGTTCGCCACCGCGTGCTGGTTGACCATCGGGAAGCCCCACTCCGGCTTCTCCATCGCGCCGATCTTCCCTCCCAGCGCGTGCGCAATCAACTGATGCCCGAGGCACACGCCAAGCAGCGGTAACTGCCGCTTGTGTGCTTCTCGCAGATACTCAATCTCCGGCTGCATCCACGCATGGTCCTCCCCCACATTCTGCGGTCCCCCGAGGCTTACCACGCCCTCCACATTGTCAAAATCCGCCGGCACATGCGGGTTCGTCCGACTCACCGGCAGATCCAGCCGCCGTATATCCAGTTTCGACCCGTGATCCCGCAGTGTCAGTCCAAGCCGCCCCGGCGTCCCAAGTGCCGAATGTTGCAAAATGATGATGCTCATAGACCTGGATCATAACCTCCCGCTCCGTATCGCGCCGCGAACGACCCGAGTTGCCAGTTCCCCAACCACCCCTCTCCCCGTTCCACCCATACAGTTACACATGCACACGCTGCTCGCTCTCGCCCTCTTCGCGGCCATCCAATCACTCGCGCCGCACTCGCACCATCTGCGGCTTCTTCAACCCCAACCCGCGGCACGCCCAGTCGCCCCCGACCCGATCGATGCGCCCGCCGACCGCGTCAGCATCGATCGACTCATCGACATGATCGCCTCACTCCCCACCAAGCGTGCCGCTCGGGGCGACACCGAGCATCAGGAAGGCCTCCTCCAGACCGAGTCCATCATCGTCCAGCGCCTCAAAGCACTGGGTTACGAGCCGACCCTAGAAATCGTCGACGCCATCGGCCTCCGCCGCGACAAACCCAGACCCTTCCATAACGTTATCGTCGAGATCAAAGGGCGCGGCCGATCCACCGTCGTTCAGCCTATCGACCCCGGTACCACGCCCCAAACCTCGCCCACACTGCCTGACAGCCCCATTCCCAACCCCGCCGACCTGCTCATCGTCGGCGCGCACTTCGACGCCGTCCCACGATCACCGGGTGCCGACGATAACGGCACCGGCGTCGCCGCTCTCATCGAACTGGCCCGTATCCTCAAAGACTACCCAATGACTCACGACGTCCGGCTGTGCTTCTTCAACCTCGAAGAGTGCGGACTAGTCGGTTCGACCATCCATGCCGCCGCCGTCAAGGACGCCATCGTTACTCCCCAAAAACAAAAGATCATCGGCATGATCTCACTCGACATGCTCGGCTACTACTCCGCCGAGCCGGGCAGCCAGAAAAGCCCGATCCCCGAAATGGAAGGCTTCAAGCCCCCGGACACCGCCGACTTCATCGCCATGGCAACCACCCTCCGCCACCGCAAGTTCAGTCAGGCACTTACCAAGGCTATGAAAGAAACCGCTCCGGGCCTCAAGGTCGTTACCGTCGATTTTCTCCCGATCGCCTTACCCGACTTGCTTCGCTCGGACCACGCTCCGTTCCTTGCCATCGGCGTCCCCGCAGTCATCGTCAGCGACACCGCCGAGTTCAGGTCCAAGCATTACCATCGCGCCACCGACACCATCGATACGCTCGACCGTGACCGCTTCCTCTTGACCGTCAAAGGGCTTGTCGGCGCAGTACACCGCCTCGCTGTCCCGTTCGACGCTGCCAAGGCCTTGCCGGCTCGGGACGCCGATGCTTCAAAGCCTTGATCCCTCCGTCTGCCCCAGGCTCTCTCGCGCGCCTCACCGTGTCGTCTTCACCATACCCCGCTATACTCGATCGTTCGTCGGCTCTCCCCAGGCGTCGGCGTGTACGAGTCCCTCGCGCCCGTCCCTCTTCGATCCCTGATTCCTCGTGGCCCCTGCTTGTGGGCCAACCCGGAGAGCCCCTTGCCCAAACAATCTCGCCTCGTCATCGCCGCCAACCGTCTCCCCGCCGCTCGCGTCGGCGGTTCCAAATCCGGCGAGTGGGCACGCAGCCCAGGCGGGCTTGTCAGCGCCATGCAGCCCGTCATCAACGCCCGCGGCGGCGCATGGATCGGTTGGGACGGTGCACCGGGTCGTGCTCATCGCCCCACGGAACTCGACGGCCTCACTCTCGCCAGCGTCGGCATGACTCGCGGCGAGATCGATCGTTACTACCACGGGTTCTGCAACGCTACCCTTTGGCCTCTCTACCACGATGCCATCCAAACCCCAACCTTCGACCGCAACTGGTGGGACGATTACGTCCTCATCAACGAACGCTTCGCACGCGCCGTCTGCCGGCACGCCGCACGCCGCGCCATCGTCTGGATCCACGATTATCACCTCCAACTCGCTCCTCAGATGATCCGTTCCATCCGTCCTGATCTTCGTATCGGCTTCTTCCTGCACATCCCCTTCCCACCAGAAGAACTCTTCGCCTGGCTCCCTTGGCGACGCGAAATCCTCCACGGCCTCATGGGTGCCGACATCGCCGCTTTCCAGACCGAGGCCGCCAGCCAGAACTTCTCCCGCGCCTGCCGCCATCTCGCCGATGCCGATGGCACCGACCGCGAACTCCATCTCGACGACCACCGCACCAGTTCCCGTTCAATCCCCATCTCCATCGACTTTGCCGAGTTCGACTCACTCGCGCAGTCCAAAGCCGTCCGATCTCGCGCCGCCGTCATCCGCGAACAACTCGGCGGTCGCCGAGTCCTCCTCGGCGTCGACCGCCTCGACTACACCAAGGGAATTCCAAGCCGCCTCGCCGCCTTCGAGCAACTCCTCCGTACCCGCCGTTTGTCCGCCGAACACGTCGTCATGGTCCAGGTCGCCGTCCCCAGCCGCGAGGATTCACCGGGGTACGCAGAGATCCGACAGCACGTCGAGCACAGCGTCGGACGTATCAACGGGCAGTTCAGCGAACCCGGCAAGGTCGCCGTCCATTACTTCCGCCGCTCCCTCGGCCGCGAGGAACTCGCCGCCTACTACCTCGCCGCCGACGTCATGCTCGTCACCCCGCTCCGCGATGGCATGAACCTCGTCGCCAAGGAATACGTCGCGTCCCGCACCGACCTCAACGGCGTCCTCGTCCTCAGCGAGTTCACCGGCGCGGCCCGCGAACTCCGCCGCGCCCTCCTCGTCAACCCACGCGATATCGACGCCATGGCCGACACCATCGTCGCCGCGCTCAAACTCCCCGCTCAGGACCGCCGTACCCGCATGGCCATCCTCCGCACCGTCGTCCGCCGCCACGATGTCTTTGAATGGTCCACCGAGTTCCTCGCTAAACTAGAAGAATCGGACTGATCATTCTTGGACCGACGCCGCCTCGTCTGGTCACCCCGGCTACTTCCCCGCCTTGAAGAACGTCCGCAGCGACTCGAAAATATCATCCCGATCGTTCACCCGGCTGGTCACGACCTTCTGTTCACCCGCATTCTCTTTCGATTGCGGGAACGCCTCTCGCAGCACGTTCAAAAAACTCCCGCTCCCGTACGGGCTGGTCACTTGGCAATACCCAAACATGTTGGCAATCGGCACAAAGTGCTTCTGGATCAGTTCCACGCACAGCCGGTTGTCCGCTTCGCTCGAGTTGTCCCCGTCCGAAAAGTGAAACAGATAGATATTCCAGTCCACCGGATCGTAATGCGCTTCGAGCATCGCCTTGCAGCACGTCAGCGCCGAACTGATCCTCGTCCCCCCGTCTTCTCGCACCGAGAAGAACGTCTTGCGGTCCACTTCCTGCGCCGCCACATCGTGCACGATGTACCGGCTCTCGATCCCCTCATAGTTCCGACGAAGCCACGTATCGATCCAGAACGCCTCCAGCCGTACCAGGTTCTTCTGCTCGTCCCCCATCGACCCCGACACGTCCATCATGTACACGATCACCGCGTTCGACTGCGGCTTCTTCACCTCCGTCCAACTCCGGAACCGAAAATCATTCTTTATCGGTATCACGATCGGATTCTCGGGGTCATACGTCCCCAGACTGATCTGCCGCTTCAGTGCTTCGCGGTAGGACCGCTTGAAGTGCCGCAGCGATGCCGGCCCCGTCGGACGCACGCCCGTGTACTTGTCCTTGATCGTCGTCAGGTTGTGCTCGCCCTTGGGCTGGATCCGAGGCAGTTTCAACTCTTCGCTCAAGATGTCCGCAAGTTCTTCGAGGGATACATCCACTTCCAGGATGTGCCGCCCTTCCTGCTCGCCCCCGCCTTGCTTGCCCTGACCCGGCTTGACGCTCTGCCCTTCTTCTCCCTCGCCCATCCCCACGCCCCCGGAGTTGTCTCCGTACCGGAACGTCGGGATATCAATGTCGTGTACCGGGATCGAGACGTACTTCTGCCCTTCCTTGCCGATCATCTCGCCCCGTGATATGAACTTCCGCAGATCCTTGCGGATCTTCCCGCGGATGATCTGCCGGAATCGCTGATGGTCTTGTTCGATCTTGTTGACCATTGGTCGTCCGTAACGGTTCGATGCTTTGGTTCAGCCCACGCCCTGCTACCACAGGATGCGCGGCCCCGACGGGTATCGGTTCCATCGGCACGCCGATGCGGACGATGGAGCCTGAATCGACAATTCACGTCCGAGGTGTCCTCGTCCAAGCATCGCCCATCTCCATCGATATTGGTTATAGGGCGTTCGGGGCATTTGGGTTCGCACACGCGCACTGAAACCCAGCGACTTGACCTGATGCCTTGATCCCTCATCCCTCGATGCCATCTTTCTCTCGAACACGATCGCACGAAGACCCCCGGTTCAGCCGCCCCGAAGCACCCGCTCCATCATCTCCGTCGCCTCTCGCACGCATCCCTCTATACCGCTCGGCCCGCTCGGGTAGCACAGCCGGCACACCGCGTCGTACGCCTCCCCCGGTAGGTCGTCGTGCAGATATCGAAACCCGAAGTCGTACCGATCCGGGCAATGCACACACCGCAGCACATCCACCAGCGGTCGCAGCACCAGCGAGTGATAAAAATGCGCCGCGTCCGCAGGCCGATCCCGCGTCACCATCTTCTCCGCCATGTGCCGAAACAGTTGGAACTTCACCCGTGACTCTTCGATCTTCTTCTTCACGCCCGCCTCGATCGCCGCTCGGTCCACATGCACCGATCGCACCATCCCCTCCTTGTCAAACAGCACCCGCATCGCTCCGTGCCGCTCGACCTCGAACCACGGGTGCGACGTCCCCCGCTCGATCATCACCCAATCCACCATCAAACACTCCGGTGCATCCCGAAGTTGATAGAACGCCTGATTGAATCCGTGCCACGTCGGCATCGCCAGCCGCCACTTTTCGCGGATCGGCGATACCGCCCGCAGAGCCGCTTCGATCCGCGCCGCCACATGTTCCACCCCGCCGGGTTCCACAAACACCATCAGGTCGATGTCCGACTGCTCGTCCGCACGCCCCGTCGCATCGGCTCCCCCAAGCGCCACGGCGACAACCATCGCCTCAGGTTCTAATGCCCCTTGAAGTGCCGCGATAACACCATTGCGCGTGAGCATCTCGGCTGTACCGCTTCCCACCGATCCAGATGCGGCCCCGCTCCCCGCCCCAATCACTCTCGTCGAATAGGCAATCGCTCAACAGCGCAGCCCGTCCCGCTGACCGCCTCACCGCCCCTCAAACAGTCGGTCTCCCAGCCAGTCGCTCAGTTCGGGCACTTTCTTGATCTTGTTCGCCGTCACCCCGATGTTGTACTCCACGCGCACGAACTCGGCCCGATCCGGGTGCAATATCGTGTAGCACGCACGCGGGTCCAGGTCGCGCGGCTGCCCCACCGATCCCACGTTGATAATCGCCTTTTCGCCCTCCACGAACGGGTACGTCATCCCCGTCAGTTCGCCGGGCGGGTAAAAATCCGGCGACGATCCATTCCCATTACCCCCCGCCCCTCCCTCGTCGCAGAACACCCCGGGCACATGTGTATGCCCCACGATGCACAGCCTCGGCACCCGCTCGAAGATCGTCGTCACTTTGTCCGGCGCGGTCAGGATGTCGTCCGGAAAAATATACTCATTGATCGGCCGCCGCGGCGAGCCATGCACCGCCAAAATCGGTGTCGTCCCATCCGGCGGCGTCTCCAGCACCCGCACCCGCAGTTTGCCCAAAAACTCATACCGCGCCTGCCGCGCTGCGTCGTTCCGTTCCTGATCAAACTGCGCACGGGTCCAGTACGCCGCCTGCTCCGCGCCCGGGTTGAAGTTCGTCGGCTCGTACAGCACCCCGAAGTCGTGGTTCCCCATCAGCGACCAGTCGCAGTGCTCTCGCACAAGGTCCACGCATTCCAGCGGGTCCGGACCATACCCGATGATGTCCCCCAGCGAAATAATCCGCGTCACGCCTCGACGCTGGATATCCGCCAGCACCGTCTTGAGCGCCTCGGCGTTGGCATGTACGTCGCTTATCACGGCTGTGGGCACGGGGGGGATACTCCGGATTCGGTGCTGGCACGCGCCGGGTCTCCAACGACCCGACCGCTCTTTACGCGACAACCGAACCACAACCGGCTCGGATTCGATCACTAGTCTAGAAGGTCCGCCGCCCCCCGCCAAACCACGTCCGCTCTCATCTATTTTCTTCTCAGCCTCGCCGTCTGAGAATCACCCCTTCCTCCGCGCTACTCTCTCCCGCGAGCAGCCCGCACTCGTGACGGCACAGCCTTTCTCCTTCGCCCACCACAGGCGGCAGCATGCGTACGGTTCGGGAGGTTCCAAGGGCCACTATGTCGGTCCCCAGTGTTACGTTCGTCATCCCGTGTTACAACCACGGACGGTTCGTGGCCGACGCCGTGCGCTCCTGCCTCGCGCAACAGAGTGCCGACGTCCGCGTCATCATTATCAACGACGGCTCCACCGACGGCAGCACCCCAGACGCCTGCGACCGCTGCACCGCCCTCTCTCCGACGCGGGTGGCTGTCGTCCATCAAAAAAATAAGGGCCTCTCCGCGGCACGCAACGTCGGTGCCGCCGAAGCAAGCCGCCGCGGCGGCGATTGGGCCGCTCAATACCTCACCTTCTTGGACGCGGATGATTGGATTGAGCCCACCTTTGTCACCAAACTCCACGCCGCGCTCGTCAAAGCCGGCGACCACGAACACGCCCTGATCGAACAGCACTGCCTCCGCGCGGTCGCCCACACCGTGCCCCGGATGCTCGCGGCCGCAAGGACCGATGCGAGCGCGGGCACCCCCGAGAATGGGCACGCCGGTGCAGTGCTCCTCTCGCCACCCCAGAGCGCATCGTCTTCTGGTGGCCCGAGCCTTGTTGATGCCTCCGCAACGGACCTCAACGTGCCGGGGCGCGTTTCGCACGCTTACTGCCAGGAGCGCCTCGTCGAACTTCATCAAATGATCTGGGCCGTCCCTGATTGGGATCCCAGGCTCATGCTCGTCACCAACCTCCATCCCGTCACCACCCTCATCCGCCGGGAATGCTTCGAGGCTGTCGGCGGCTTCGACGAATCCATGCACGAGGGCTACGAGGACTGGGACCTCTGGCTCAAGTTTGTCGAACGCGGGTGGCGCGGCGTCCGCGTCCGCGAGCCTCTCTTTATCTGGCGCCGACACAGCCCCACCACCATGATCGTCGAAGCCGGTAAACGCCACGAGCGCTTATTCGCCCAACTCGTCACCAACCACCTCCGCCTCTATCTTCGTCACGGCCCCGAACTCCTCGTCCTCAGCAACCGCCTCCTCAGGCAGAGCGACGCCAACTGGCTCGACGAGTCCGGCGAAGCCATCGTCGTCCGCGACACCCGCAACTGGGCTCAGTCCCTCGCGCTTGAGCGCGACGCCGCACGCAATGAGATCGGCGTCCTCCACGCCGCACGCCTCGCCGACGAAGCCGCCTTCCGCGCCCGCGAACTCCAACTCTCCTCTCAGATCGACGCCGAACACGCACGCCTCATGCAGGTCAGCGGCGAACGCGGACAGGTCTTGGGACGCCTCGATGCCTATTCCTCCGAACTCGCCGAAGCCAAACGCCGCATCTCCGCTTTGGAGCGCAAGCCCGCCGTCCGCGCCTCCCACGCTCTCCACCGTCTGCTCGACCGCCTCCCCGGGCCGATCCGCGGCACCATTAAAGCCGTCGCCAGGCGTGCGGTGAGAGTGCTTCCCAACTCGTCATGAACCCAACTACACCCCGGGCACCGCTCCATCCCACGCCTCTCTCGCCTCTCGCGCCGCCGCTTCCGCATCCTGCAACCCCCGCACCTCGACCACTACCGGATCCCGGTACCCGCTGCTCACTAGCGCCATCGCGTAGCCAAGCACGTCCAGACGTCCACCCCGCGAGCCTACCGCCGTTCGCGCGACCGTCGTCGCGTCCGACAGCCGCGCCAGCGCCGGACTATTCCCCGGAGCCTCCCCTCCCGACGCGCTCATTTGATGCACCACCCCCGCCGGGTCAGCACCCCCAAGCAGCACCGCGGCTGGGTCGATCCCCACTCCTATCCCCATCCCCTCGGATCCACGCTCGCCGATCGGAAACGTGTGATTCGCAATCTTCACCCCGCACGTTGTCGCCCGCTCCGAGATCGGACTCGTGACCCCCGCAGGCGTCTGGTTCGGCAACATGATGCTCAGCGATGTCGCACGCCCGGCACGCGCGGTACTCACCACCGCGCCGGCACTCAGCCGCGCAAGGTCCGCCGCCAGTTCGATCGCCCCCAGCACCGCCGCCACCGCTCGTTCCTGCTCCGCCGGATCAATAAAATGCGACGGCGGTATCCATAGATCCAGCCCGGCGCACGTCAGTTCACTCCGCCGCAGCAACGACGCGATATCGCGCCGCGCTGATCGATCTAGTTCCCGCGCCCGCACCCCCGGCAGCGTCCCGTCCAGCGTCACATGCCGGTACCCCATCCGCGCCGCTATCTCCATCTGCCGCCGCAGCACCTCGGCCGACACCCCTCGCGCTAGCCCAGCAAGGGCCAGCGACAGCGGCGGCAGCGCAACGGACGTTCGTTCTGTCACGCCGCATGATAAGCCCTCGCCGCTCCACCCCGTGATTCGCTACAGTCTTTTCGTGGACGACGCAGACAACTCATCTTCGGATCACGCACGCGACGAAGCCCCGCACGTTCGGCCCGCTCGCCTCCCCTCCGGCGCCCAGCCCCACGACGGCACGTTCTCGACCAGCATCCTCGCCACCGCCGGCCCCGTCGCTCGACACGTCCTTCAGGATCCTTCCGTCACCGAGTACGAAGCCCGCCCACAGCAACTCGCAATGGCCCGCGCCGTCGAACTCGCACTCCGCGACAAGTCCCGCCTCTTGGTCGAGGCCGGCACCGGCGTCGGAAAATCCTTCGCCTACCTCGTTCCCGCGATGCTCCGCTGCATCCTCAACAAAGAAAAAATCGTCCTCGCCACCAACACCATCTCCCTCCAAGAGCAGTTGATGCACAAGGACATCCCGCTCTTGATCCGCGCCGTCGACCAATGGCTCGACGAACACGGGCCGGCGATCGGCCTCAAGAAAGACGACCTCCCCGCCGTCGTCCCCGTCTTGGTCAAAGGCCGCGGGAACTACCTCTCGATCCGTCGCCTCCAACTCGCTTCGCAGCGGCAGTCTTCCCTCTTCGCCGACGCTCCCGCCTTGCGCTCCCTCCACCTCATCGAGGATTGGGCCGCCTCGACCTCCGACGGCACCCTCTCCTCCCTCCCCTCCCTCGAAGTCGGCGAGGTCTGGGACCACGCTCGCTCCGACGCCGACAACTGCATGGGACGCAAGTGCGAGCATTACCAGGCCTGCTTCTTCCAGAGCGCGCGTCGAGAAATGGAGAAAGCCAATCTCCTCGTCTGCAACCACGCGATGTACTTCGCAGACCTCGCCCTCCGCGCCCGCCACGACGACGCCGCCATCCTCCCCGATTACCACCACGTCATTCTCGACGAGGCTCACAACATCGAAGACGTCGCCTGCGAACACTTCGGCGTATCGCTCACTCAGTTCCGAGTGTCGCGCCTCCTCCGCACCCTCTTCCAGCCACGCCGCGGTAAGGGCTACCTCACCGAGCGCGGGCTGGCTCTCGCCGACGCCGACGCCGTCTCCCACGCCATGCGCCTCGTCGTCGATGCCGAGCACGCCTCGCGCGAATGGTTCGATTCTTTGCTCGACGTCTGGGAGAACGACCGCTCTCGCAGTGGTCGCATCCGCACGCCCGGCGTCGTGCCCAATCTTCTCACCCCCGCCATGCGCGCCCTCTCCCTTCAACTCAAATCCATGCGAGAGGCCATCGCCAGCGAGCCGGACAAGTTCGAGTTGACCTCCTACGCCAAGCGCGCCGCCGACATCGCCGACGCCGCGGCTTCGCTCGTCGATCAAACCATCCCCGACGCCGTCTACTGGATCGAAGTCACCGCGAGTGGGGGGGGGCGGGGGGGCGGGGGGAATGCTGCTGGTGGCGGGGGGGGCGTACGCACCTCGGTCCATGCCGGACCCCGCTTCGGACCCATGGCTTTCCCCCGCGTCACCATCGCTTGTTCCCCCATCGAGGCCGGCCCCATCCTCCGCCAGCATTTGTTCACTCGCAACATCGGCATCATCCTCACCAGCGCGACCCTCTCTACCCGTGCCGCCAAGCCCGACGAACCCCTCGAGCGTGCCGAGACCGCCTTTGCCTACACCCTCAATCAACTCGGCTGCGACGACGCCGTCACCATGCAACTCGGCAGCCCCTTCGACTACGCCACCCAAGTCCAGTTGTACGTCGATCGAACCATGCCCAGCCCCAAGACCGCCGGTGGCACCGGCCACACCAAGCCCGGCCCCAGACTACGTGATGTTCGCCGCGAGGAACGAACCTACGTCAGTATTGACGACGACATCGGCGCCCCCGAGCCGCCCGAGCGCATCGATCCTCGCCTCGCGTTCGTCAACGAACTCTCCGCGCGTATCCTCGAACACACCCGTGCCACCGCCGGCGGCGCATTCGTCCTCTTCACTTCCTTCGCCGACCTCTACGACTGCGCCGACGAACTCGCCCCCACCTTCGAACAACTCGACATGCCGCTCCTCGCCCAAAACCGCGGCGGCACCCGCTCTCAGTTACTCGCACGCTTCCGTGAGAACGATCGTTCCGTCCTCTTCGGTGCCGCCTCCTTCTGGCAAGGCGTCGACGTCCGCGGACGCGGCCTCCGCAACGTCATCATCACACGCTTGCCCTTCGAGCCGCCCGACAGACCCATCACCCAAGCCCGCCTCGAAAAAATAGAACAGCGCGCCGGCAACGCCTTCATGGAAGAGTCCCTCCCGCGCGCCGTCATTCGATTCAAGCAGGGCTTCGGCCGTCTCATCCGCTCAAAAACCGATCACGGACGCGTCGTCGTCCTCGATCCCAGAATCGTTGAGGCTCGCTACGGAAAACGTTTCCTCGATGCGCTCCCCCCCGGGGTTACGCTCCGAACCATCGACCCAATTTAGCGCTTATCATCCTAACAAAGTCCGAAATATTGGGATGTTTGATTCGTTCCCTCCTATTCTTTCGATTGATTTCCTAAGAAATGAAAGGAACGCACCCCATCATGCTCGGCAAAGTCTTCAAAGCATACGACATCCGCGGCACTTTCCCCGATCCCCTCAACGACCAGATGGCGTGGCAGATCGGGTACGGGTGCTCCAAGTTCCTCCTCTCCTCCGCCGCTAGCGTCGGCGAGACTTCGCCCATGATGAAGAACATCGTCGTCGGACGCGACATGCGAAAATCCAGCCCGTCCCTCTCCAAGTCCCTCGTCCAGGGCATCACCGACCAAGGCGGCCACGTCATCGATGTCGGGCTGGTCGATACCCCCTTTATCTACTTCGCCATCAACCACCTCAACTGTGCCGGTGGCGTCATGACCACCGCCAGCCACAACCCCCCTCAATACAACGGCTTCAAGGTTTCCATGCGCAAGGCCAAGCCCGTCGGTGAAGCCACCGGCCTGGCAGAGGTCCGCAAACACGCCGCCATGGTCGATCGGGCCACCCTCGTCTCCGCACACGGCCGCACCGAGCCACGCGAACTCTGGGACGCTTATATCAAGCACGTTCGCGCCTTCGTCTCCATCGATAAAAAAATCAAGGTCGTCGTCGACGCCAGCAACGGCATGGCCGGCACCATGGTTCCCAAGGTCTTCGGCCCAAAGGGCAGCGCCATCCCCAACTTGTCCGTCGTCGAACTTAACTTCGATAACTCCAAGGGCGAGTTCGTTCACGAACCCAACCCCCTCGTCGCTTCCAACCTCTCCCAACTCTGCGAGCGCGTCAAAAAAGAAAAAGCCGACCTCGGCATCTGCTTCGATGGCGACGCCGACCGTTGCGTCGTCGTCGATGAAAACGGCGAGATCGTCGGATGCGACCACCTCACCGCCGTCCTCGCCAAGCACTTCCTCAAGTTGCCCGGCAACGCCGGCACCGCCGTCGCCTTCGACCTCCGCTCCACCAAGGCCGTCCCCGAAGAAATCACCAAAGCCGGCGGCGTCCCCGTTCGCGGAAAGGTCGGCCACGTCTTCATGAAAGCCGCACTCGCCGAACACAAGGGCGTCTTCGGCGGCGAACTCTCCGGCCACTTCTACTTCCGCGATAACTTTAACGCAGACTCCGGCGCCATCGCCATGGCCACCGTTCTCACCCTCCTCGCCGCTTCCGGCAAAAAAATGAGCCAACTCATCGCCCCAGTCAAACGCTACCTCCAGTCCGGCGAAGTCAACTTCCAAATCGAAGACAAGGACGCCGCTATCAAACAACTCAAAGACGTCTTCAAGGACGCCGGCACCATCGACGACCTCGACGGCGTCACCATCGACGCCTTCGACAAGCACGGCTGGTGGTGCAACGTCCGCAAAAGCAACACCGAGCCTCTCCTCCGCCTCAACCTCGAGGCCAAGGACAAACCCACCCTCGACCGAATCATGCTCAAACTCGCCCCCATGCTCGGCGTCAAAGTCGATCACTGAACTGAAGAACTCTCCAAGCAGCAGGTCCGAATGAAGCACACCAGCGTCTGCCGCTATGGAAGGCCGCAGCCTGACTCCTCCGACGCCTCACCGCCCGCACCCCTTGCCGAAGGTGCCCCCCTCTCATAACAATCCTCATCCGCCGCGGTTCAGGATCGAACCCCCTTCGGCACCACACCTATGACCCTCGCGACCTTCTTCGAGCACTGGCGAATCACCGAGAACCCCTTCCGCGGCGAAGAGGCTCGTCAGGATCCCGTCTTCCTTCGCCTCAGCGAACTCGAACTCGCAGGCTCCCCTAGCGCACCCTCCCTCCGTCTCCCGCCGACCACCGAACAACCCTCTTCACCCAGCCTTTCCAGCGTCGTTAGCGCCTCAACCGAAACCCCGATTCTCTCCCCAGCGCCCGACGCCCCTCCCGACCGACCCCGACACGACCACCCCGCCGCCGCGCTCGCTCATCTCCGCCGCACCGCTCATTCCGACTTTGAAAAAATCGCCGGCGACTTTGATCGTCCCGCCACCGCAATCGTCTTCGGTGAAAAAGGAAGCGGCAAAACGGCCATCCGAATGCAGTTGGAAGACCGTCTCCGCGCCTTCAACCTCCAGCGCGCCGGCTCTCGTTCCCTGCTCGTTGCCTACGACGACCTCAATCCCGTCCTCGATCGTTTCTTCGAGCGCGTCAGCGGCGAGCGAAAAACCACCGACAACTCCCACGTCCTCGACGCGCTCAAAAAATTCCGCCTCGTTGACCACATCGACGCCATCCTCTCTCTCGTCGTCCCACAGATCGTCAACGAACTCTTCAACGACCGCATCACTGGCGACCGCATCGACCTCGGACCCGAACCCCGCCGTCATGTCCGCAAACTCGATGCTCCCACCAGACAAGACCTCCTCCTCCTCCAGTCCATCTACGACCGACCCGAGAACGTCGAGGCCCGCACACGCCGCTTGCGCAGGCTCCTGCGCTTATCCCGCCCCATCGCCGCCGTCATCACCAGCCTCGCCGCCGCTTGGGGTTGGATCCTCCCTGTTGCCTTCCTCGTCTGGGCCTTGTTTTTCGCACCGGACTCCTTCCGCACACTCACCACCACCGCCCCCGACGGCGCGACCTCCTCCAAGGGCAACCCACTCGTCACCGGCGTCGCCATCGGCCTCCTTGCGCTCTACCTCGCCGTTCTCGCCAAGTTTCTCCTCGCCGACCGCCTCGGGCTGCTCCGACTCGGTCACAAAGTCCGCAAACAAGTCCGCATCTCCCTCCGCGGCGATCGTTCCTACGCCCACTCCCTCCGCGAAGTCGATCTCCGCATGTACGACCCCGGTGCCATCCCCACCTCGTCCTCCGACGAAACCCGTTATTCCATGCTCGAACGCCTCCGGCGTGTCCTCAAGCACTTCGGTTACTCCGGCATCGTCGTCATCATCGATCGTGTCGATGAACCCACCCTCACCAGCGGCGATCCCGAACGTATGCAGGCCCTCATCTGGCCCTTCCTCAACAACAAGTTCCTTCAGCAGCCCGGCATCGGTATCAAAATGCTCCTGCCCATCGAACTCCGTCACATGCTCTTCCGTGAATCCGCCGCCTTTTTTCAGGAGGCGCGCCTCGACAAGCAAAACCTCATCGAACGCCTCACTTGGACCGGCGCGATGCTCTACGACTTGTGCAACGCCCGTTTGCAGGCCTGCCGACCTCCAGGTTCCGAGAGCGTTGCCCTCCTCGACCTCTTCGCCGAGGATGTCAGCGTGCAAGACCTCGTCGACGCCCTCGACCAGATGCACCAGCCCCGCGACGCCTTCAAAATGCTCTACCAGTGCTTTTCAGAACACACCTCCAACGTCACCGAGCCTCCCCCCGGCAGAGACCCCGCTGGCTCCGCGAGCCCCTGGCGAGTGCCCCGCCTCGTCCTCGAGAACGTCCGCAAGGATCAGGCCGAGCGCGTCCGTCAGTTGTACCGCGGCATGCGCCCGGCTTGACGCACACTACGTTCGGCACTCAACATCATCACGCTCTTCCGAGTCGCCCAATCTCGGTTGTGCCCCAACAATCACTCGATCCTCATTCACGCTAGCCAAGGAGCGGCACATGGTCCCAAACGCACTCATCGCCCCCACCTCCACCCGCACGCTCTTCCGTGTACTCGCACTCGGTTTGGCCATCTCCATCATCGCCTCTTCTCTCGCCTCCTGCAACAAAGCCCGCGACCCCAACTCCACCGGCGTCGGCAACTCCGCCACCACCGGCATCGCCTATGTCGATGCCTATAACCGCGGCAGTTACGCCGCCGCCAAGACCCAGGCCCTCACCGCTTACTCCGGCGCCACCGGCGCCAAGCGTGAACAAGCCGCTCTCATCGCAGGCCTTTCCGCGCAGGCTCTCGAACAGAATGTCGAGGCCAAACGTTACCTCCGCCCCCTCCTCCCCAGCCAGGACTCCGAAATCGCAGGCCGCGCAGGCGCTGGGCTGGGACTCATCGCACGCGACGAGGGCGACAAATCTTCCGCTGCCAAGTTGCTCGCCGACGCCGCTCTCAAACTCAAAGGCGACGACTCCGCCAAGGCCGCCATGTTCGCCGGCGACGCATTCACTTCCCTCGCCAAACCCGCCGATGCTTCCGCTCAGTACTCCCTCGCCGCTCGCGCCGCGACCAGTTCCACTCTCAAAGCCCAAATCCAAGACCGCCGCGCCGGCAAAAAATTCGCCGTCCAAGCCGGCGCCTTTGCCACCCGCGCCAACGCCGACAAACGCCTCCGCGAAGTCGCTCCCAAATCCACCGCCTTCGGCTACGGCTCCCCCCGTATCGTCTCCGGCACTTCCGCCGGCAAGCCGGTCTTCTTCGTCTACATCGGCGAGTTCGGACTCCGTCAGGATGCGACTGAAGCCATGATGAAAATGAAAGTCCCCGAAGGACGCGTTGCCGAAACTAACTGATCCCACGCCCCTGACTCCTTTGGGCAATACCTCAGAAGCTTTTCATCCCCATTCCTGCAACCATCCCACCCGTCGTGCGTCTATCTCTTTGTCCGGATCGCGTATTCGCCACACAGATTGCTTTCCCTGCCCGCCCTTCGTCCGGGAGATTGCATGAACACTCCACGCCTATTCATGCTGAACCCATCCTTCCTCTCGGCGGCACTCCTCCTCCTCGCATCCTCATTCCCTTCCTCCGCCTCCGCCCAACCTGCCTCTGCGCCACCGCGCGCCCCGCTCCCGCAGTCGGCCCCCAACTCCACCCTCCGCCCTACGCCCGCCGAGCAGCCCGTCCCGCCCTCTCTCGCCGACCAGGAAAAACTCCTCCGCAAAGTCCGCCACAAATACCTCGGCTCCATGCGCAAAACCGAGATCCGCCAGATCGGCCTCGCCAAACTGCGTGAGTTCACCGACCCGCTCATCTTCCCCAAGATGATCGAGATCTTCAGGCGTGATAAGCACGATGTCCTCGATACCCTCCTCGATCACTTCAGCGACCAGCACTCACCAGAAGGCGACGCCACCCTCGCGTGGTGCGCCGTCTTCGACCCCGACAAGTGGCTCCGCACGCAGGCATCGGCCCGGCTCGTCAAGCGCGTCGAAGCCGCCCGCGCCGCCGGTAGGGCCACGCGTGCC
>JBGSIF010000397.1:0-17657 GCA_041742635.1 Phycisphaerales bacterium | reverse complement strand
ATCATCGGCCCCGCGCCCAAACAACCGCTCGGCGCGCAGCGTCACGCGCATCGCCCGCCCGCTCCCCGTCCCCGCTCCCGTCCCATTCGCCTCCATATTCACGCCCCCCCCACTCCCCCCACCCGCCGCACTCGTGAACTTCACCGCGTTCGACAGCAGGTTGAACACGATCTGCTGACACTTCTTCGCGTCGGTTTGGATCACCGGGATATCCGCGCTGATCTCATGCACTAACTCCACCCCCGCCCGGTCCGCCAGCGGACGCATCATCGCGATCAGCCCTTCGCACATGTCCTGCACGCTCACAGGCTCGGCGTGCAACTCCATCTTCCCCGCCTCGATCTTCGCCATATCGAGCAGGCTGTTGATCATCTCCAACAGGTTCGTCCCGCTCGTCTTGATGTTCTCCAGATACCGCTTCCGCTTCATCAGCCGCGACGAATCGTCCCCCGCCGCCAGTTCTCGATCCGCGATCTCCATCAGCAGGTCCGTGAACCCGATGATCGAGTTCATCGGCGTCCGCAGTTCATGACTGACGCTCGCCAGGAACTCGCCCTTGAGTTTCGCCGACTCGTACAACGACACGTTCCGCTCCGCCAGTTCGTTGAGCTTCAGGTCCAGCGACTTGTTGATCGCTCGCAACTGATCTTGCGTCGTCGCCAGCCGCTCGACCATCTGATTGAACGTCTCGCTCAGTTCCTCGAACTCGTCCCCGGTCGTGATCTCCGAGCGGGTGGCCATGTCCCCTTCGCGGATCAGTTCCGCCGTGTCTTTGAGCGTGCGAACAGGCCGAAGAATGATCTTGTCTGTGATGAGGTAGAAGACCAGAATCGCCACCCCCCCAGCAATCAGCCCCGCGCTCAGCATGTACGCCGTATTCACGATGATCTGCCGTGCCCCCGCCCGTGAAGTGCGGTCCAGAATGATCAGTTCTGACATCGAACCGTCCGGCCCACGCACCACTTCCGCGTAGTGGTACCGCCGCGAGGTCGAGTTCCATTCCACGTCGTGGTGTTCCACCCGATCCGCATCGACCGCGAACGCATCCAGCGCGGCCGCGATGAACCAGTCTCCTTCCGCCTCGTTCTTCGCCGCCCCCGCCGACAGCGCGATGATGCTCCCCGTCGTCAGTGTCTCCCGTTTCACCGATCCGGCTTGTTCATCGCTCCCCGCGGCATCCGGCGCTTCCCCCGCACGTTCCGCTCCGCCGTACGCGACCGGCTTGTCCCCCTCGCGTTCGCTGCGGTTCTGCCATTCGTTGACCAGTTGCCGCGATGTTTCGTATTCCCCTTCATCCACCAGCGTGTTCATCCTCAGCCATGGCACCGACAACGCCGCCACGATAATCAGCACCACGGCCGACCCGAAGAGCAGCAGACATTTATTCGCGAGTGAAATACCACGCCACATCGTAAAACGTTAGGTGGCCAGTATCCGCTCTGCTTCTTGCGTTTTCCCGTCGGGTGTCGCCCAAGATTGTGATGGCATTGGCCTCTCGGGGATTCCCCGCCTATCCTTCTTTCCCCCAACCGGACTGTCCGGCGGGCAACAGCCAAGACCGTTTACTACCGCGCCTGTTCGCTCCCTTGGCCGGGACGAGCACCAAGGGCCGGTGGGAGGTAGTGCAGCACATGGCCAAGAAAAAAGAAGTTATCAATAGGCTCAAAATCATGGCTCCAGGTGGCACGGCCACCCCGGCGCCGCCACTCGGCCCCGCTCTCGGCGGCGCGGGTGTTAACCCCGGCCAGTTCATCCAGCAGTTCAACGCTGCTACCAAAGAACTCAAAGGCCGCGTCGTCGGTTGCATCATCACCGTCTTCAACGACCGCTCCTTTACCTTTGAAATCAAGTCGTCACCCGCTTCGGTCCTCCTGAAGGCCGCCGCGAACGTTGACAAAGGTTCGGGCACCCCCAACAAAAACAAAGTCGGCAAAGTCACCCGCGCCCAAGTCCAAAAAATCGCGCAGGAAAAAATGTCCGACCTTAACGCCGGCTCGCTCGAAGCGGCCATGCGAATCATCGAAGGCACGGCCCGGTCCACCGGGATCGTGGTGGAGGGCTAACACTCATGAAACTCAGCAAACGCGCCCGCGCGAACGCCGAACTCAAGTCCAACGACGCCATGGAAATCCCTCAGGCCGTCGCCGCCGTCAAAAAGTTCAAGGCGCCTAAGTTCAATCAGACCGTCAACGTTGTCGTTTACATCAACCTTGACTCCAAGTCCGCCGAGCAAGGCGTCCGCGGCTCCGTCTCCCTCCCCAAGGGCATCGGCAAGAGCAAGCGGGTCATCGCTTTCTGCCGCGAGGATGTCGCCAAACTTGCCAAGGAAGCCGGCGCCGTCGAAGCCGGTGCCGAAGACCTCGTTGCGAAGATCGAAGGCGGCTGGACCGAGTTCGATGTTGCCATCGCTTCCCCAGACATGATGCGCGTCGCCTCCAAACTTGGTAAAGTCCTCGGGCCTAAAGGCTTGATGCCCACCCCCAAGAACGGCACCGTGACCCCCCAGGTCGCCCAGGCCGTCAAAGAGTTCGCCGCCGGCAAGGTCGAGTTCCGTGCCGACAAGGTCGGAAACATCCACTGCATCATCGGCAAGATGAACTTCCCCGAGGCCGACCTCGTCGCCAACCTCGACTTCTTCATCAGCACCATCGAAAAAACCCGCCCCGCCAGCGCCCGCGGCCAGTACGTCAAGAAAGTCTACATCTCCGGATGCATGACCCCAAGCGTCCAGGTCAAGGTCGCGCAAACCGTCGTACCCGAATAATCATTCTTCGTCGTTCCGGGCAGGCGCCTTGTGCCTGCTTCGTCCTCTTCTGCTTCTTCTTCCTTCTCTATTCATCTCCCTCGCCCCGTTTCATAGTGAGGCAACCCAATGTCCAAGCAAGTCAAAGGCATCGTCATCCGCGAGTACAAAGACCGCCTCAAGGGCATCGATGACGCCGCCCTTATCAGTATCCGTGGCCTCAAAGCCATCGATACCACCAAAATCCGCTCCAACATGCGGAAAAAGAACATCACCATCACCGTCGTGCGAAACTCCCTCGCCGGCAAGGCCTTCGAGGGTTCCAAACTCACCGGCCTCGAACCCCTGATGAAGGAAGCCAACGCCCTCTGCTACGGCGGTGCCTCCGTCGTCGATGTCGCCCGCGAACTCGTCAAACTCCTTGAAGAGTTCCCCACCCTCGAACTCAAGGGGGCCATCCTCGACGGCGACCTGTTCAAGGGCGCCGCCGGCGTCAAGGAACTCAGCAAGTACCCCACCCGCGAAGAGGGCATCGCCAAGGTCGTCACCCTCATCGTCAGCCCGGCTCGCAACCTCATGGCCCAGATCAAAGGCCCCGCGTCCAACGTCGCCGGCCTCGTCAAAGCCATCGAAACCAAACTCGAAAAGGGCGAAGCCCTCGCCAAGAAAGCTGGGTAACTTCACCCCCGCGTTTGTCCCCTACACCGATCTTTGGCCTCCGCGAAGTCAACACACTCCAATGCCCACTCAAACCGGCCCGTTTACGGGCCGGTTTTTTGCGCCTCGATCTTCTCGCTACGAGCAAACTCGAGCTGATTTCCGACCACTCGCCGCCCCCCGAGTGGATCGGGCGTCCCGCCCGGATCTCTCGACTGGTCAAATACTCCGATCGACCCCTTCCGTCTCGGCGTAATGGCAACGCCTACGCCAGTTTCGATGTACCTGCGTCGATTAGCCGTGAGATCGGAAGGCACTCAAACAACCAGCACCCTTCCGTAAGCACGGCTCAATAGAAGATCGCACGTGCCACTCAGCCGTTTCCATCGCAGGACGAAGAACGAACCCAACTTGAAACCCACCAGAGTCTGTCAGGCTCAGTGCTCGGCCGCCAGCCTCACACCGCTTCGTCACGACCCATTCCACCGATTGTCTGGTTCGATTCATCGTCAAGTGTCTCCTCAACCCCGCCGAGGTTCATTGGGACTCTCATGGTTGGCGGATCAGGATTCGGGGATCAAGCCGGTGTTCGCCTCACTTCCCGCTTGACTTGCTACACCTCGCATGACATCCACCCAACACCGCGTTATGCTGTGCCTGTGATTACCGATCTTGCTCTATCCAAACCGTCCGCCGCGCGACACTCGCTGGGTCATCGCTTCGCCTCGGCGCTCTTTGTTTCCATCGCCTCCAGTGCCCTCGTCGGCTGCTCGTCGTACCGCGCCCCGACCTTCCAGGTCATCGACGCCCGCGTCGTCGATCGCACCAACGACGGTGCTGTTGTGCAGTTCACTATCGAGGCCAAGAACGACAACTCGATCCCGATCCCGCTCCGCCAGGCGCGATACTCGATGGACCTCGATGGCCAGACCGTCTTCGCTGGCACTCGTTCGCCCGAGACCACCCTCCACAAGTCCGGCACCCACCAGTTCGTCATCCCGGCGGCGATCAAGGCTTCCTCCCTCGCCGCGATTTCTCCCTCGCCACGCTATCGGCTCAGCGGTTCGCTCACCTACATCACCCCCGGTGCCTTCGCCGAACTCCTCTTCGACACCGGCGTCGCTCGCCCCTCCGCGCCCTTCGGCGGCGAGGGATCGATTGACATCGGACCCAACGGTTCAACGACAACAAACTCCCCGACCCCGTAATCCGATCGATCGAAGCGAATATTCGATGGCGGGACTCCTTCGCCAGTTTCGGCATCTATCACAACCTTTTTGCTTGATCAGCGTCCGGTAACATGCCCTGATACCGATGAACACCATCAATTCCGGGTGATTGTGCTTGAATTGACGACTCGATCCCGCATACTGGTTGAACTCTCAGTCTGTTCTTTGGTGCCAAGACGCCCACCTGTCGCCTCGCGTTGAGACGGCTGTTGTGTATTTGAACTGTTGATTGTGTTCTCAGGAGCCAGCCCATGAAAATCCGCACTCTCTCCGTCCTCGGCGTCGTTGGTCTGGCTTCTTCAATCGCGCACGCCCAAACCGACATCCCCTGGATCGCAGGGAACGGCCTCTGGTCCAACCCCGCCAACTGGATGGGCGGCTTCGTCCCAAACGACCCCGCCGAGCGCGGCGTCCTCTCCGCCCCAGGCACCTATACCGTCAACTTTGATAACACACTCACCATCAACGGGCTGCTAATCCCTAACCCTACAGCAACCCTCCAAATCGACAACGCTCGCATCGCTGTCTTCGGCGGGACTTCCCCCATCGTCGATCACGCAGGCCCGATCTTTATCAACACCGGTGTCGGCTCCTCCGCCAGCATTCTTCAGTTCAGCTCCTCTGGTGTCCTTCAGGGCACCGGACCCTTGATCCTAAATGCGACCACCAATCTCGATACCGCCTACATCCAAACCGCCGGCCCCGTCGTCATCACCAACGCCGCCGGGCACACCATCAGCGGCACCGGCAACGTCTACGGCGTGATCGCCAACGACGGTGTTGTCAACGCCGACATCCCCTCCCGTGTACTCCAACTCTGGTCCGCCGCCAAGTCCAACAACGGCCTCATGACCGCCACCAACGGCGGAACCCTCCAACTCGGAACGATCTTCACCCAATCCCCCTCCGCTATCATCCGCGCCGATGCCGACAGTTTCGTCAACCTGAATGGTGCCACCATCATCGGCGGCATCATCGAATCCATCGGCTCCGGCATCGTCCAGGTCATCGGCAGCTCTACCTTCAATGCCGGCACCTTCGCCTCGGGCAACCTGCGCATCGAGACCGGCCGTATCCTCATCGTCAATACCGGCCTTGCCAACAACGGTACCATCACCGTCAATCCCACCGCCGGTGCCTCCGCCGCGATCCTTCAGTTCAACTCCAGCGGTGCCCTCTCCGGCACCGGCGATCTCCTCCTCAACGCTTCGCTCAACCTCGATACCGCCTACTTGCAGACCGGCGGTGCATCCGTCATCACCAACGCCGCCACTCACCTCATCCACGGCACCGGCAACATCTACGGTGCCCTCGCCAACGACGGCGTCGTCAACGCCGACGTCAACGGCCGAACCCTCCAACTCTTCAGTGCCGCCAAGTCCAACAACAACCTCTTGACCGCCACCAACGGCGGTACCCTTCAACTCGGCACAACCTTCACCCAATCCCCCTCCGCCGTCATCCGCGCCGACGCCGGCAGTTTCGTCAACCTCAACGGTGCCACCATCAACGGCGGCATCATCGAATCTATCGGCTCCGGCATCGTCCAGGTCATCGGCAGCTCCGCCTTCAACGCCGGTGCCTTCGCCTCGGGCAGCCTCCGCATCGAGACCGGTCGAATCCTCAACGTCACCGGCGGCCTCACCAACAACGGTACCGTCACCGTCAATCCCACCGCCGGTTCCTCCGCCGCGATCATACAGTTCAACTCGACCGATACTCTCGCGGGCACCGGCGATCTCCTCCTCAACGCTTCCCCCAACCTCGACACCGCCTACTTGCAAACCAGCGGGCCGGCCGTGGTGACCAACGCCGCTACCCACCTCATCCACGGCACCGGCAACATCCACGGTGCCCTTGCCAACGACGGCGTCGTCAACGCCGACGTCAACGGCCGAACCCTCCAACTCTTCAGCGCCGCCAAGTCCAACTCCAACCTCATCACCGCCACCAACGGCGGCATCCTCCAGATCAGCAGCTCCACGCTCAGCCAGTTGCCCACCGCCATCGTGCGTGCCGACGCCGGCAGTTTCGTGAATCTATCCGGTGCCACGATCACCGGCGGCAACGTCGATTCCGTCGGCAGCGGGCTTGTTCAGGTCACGGGGAACTCGACCTTCAACAACGTCGCCAGCGTCGCGGGTGCGTTTCATATCAACAACGGAATCACCCTCGCGGTCAACGGCGGGTTTTTCCATTCCGGCACGATGATCGTCAACCCCATCGCCGGCAGCGCGGGCACGTTGCTTCAGTTCAACTCCAGCGGCTCGCTCGGGGGCACAGGCGATGTCCTGCTCAACGCTTCGCCCAACCTCGATACCGCGTACTTGCAATCGTCCGGTGGCGCGGTCATGACCAACTCCTCGGCCCACCTCATCCACGGGACCGGCAACGTCTACGCCGCCCTCGCTAACGACGGCGTCGTCAACGCCGACGCCTCGGCCCGCACGCTCCAACTCCTCGGGGCACCGAAGTCGAACTCCAATCTGCTCACCGCCACCAACGGCGGCATCCTCCAGATCAACGGCCACGCCGTCGGTCAAACCTCCACCGGAATCATCCGTGCCAACGCCGGCAGTTTCGTCAATCTCACCGGTGCCACCATCAACGGCGGTAACTTCGAGTCCCTCGGCGACGGCGTCGTTCAAGCCACCGGCAACTCAGTCCTGAACAACGTCGTCAATATCTCCGGTACCTTCAACATCAACAACGGTGTATCGCTCACTGTCACCGGCGGGCTTACCCACACCGGCACCATCACCGTCAACCCCACCGCCGGCGGCGCGGGCACGCTCCTTCAGTTCAATAACTCCGGCTCGCTCGCCGGCCCCGGCACGGTCTTGCTCAACGCCAGCCCAAACCTCGACACCGCGTACCTCCAGACCTTCAGTTCCACGATGACCAACGCCCCAGGCCACACCATCGCCGGGCGCGGGCACATCTACGCCAACTTCGTCAACAACGGCATCATCTCCCCAGGCAACGACGCCGCCGACCGCACCAATCTCATCCGTCGCCTCGGTATCTACTCCAGTGGTCCGACCGCGCAGGTCGTCATCGACTTGGACGGCACTGTCCAAGGCGACACCTACGACTGGCTCAACGCCACCGGATCCATCACCCTCGACGGCTCCCTCCTCGTCCGACTCGCCCCCGGCTACATCCCCCCCGCCAACACCGTCTTCACCGTCGTCTCCGGCGCCACCCGCTCCGGCCAGTTCTCCACCGTCACCCTCCCCACGCTCCCCCCCTCCCTCGGTTACGCTCGCCTCGAATACACCAATAACGCCGTCCGCGTCCGCATCCCACTCTGTTCCACCGACTGGAACGCCATGGACGGCATCAACTCACAGGACTTCTTCGACTTCCTCGGCGACTTCTTCGCAGGCACCGCCGACTTCAACTTCGACGGCTTCATCAACTCCCAAGACTTCTTCGACTTCCTCCTCTCCTTCTTCGGCGGTTGCGAGTGATCTCTCATTCGACCTCCCGTTCCTCCCTCTCGACGTGGTATTATTTCATCCGTGCTCAAACTCCCCGGCGATCTTGTCCAACGCCTCCGGCCCTCCTTTGAGGGCAAGTCCGTCTGCGTCACCGGCGGCTGCGGGTTCATCGGCGGCCACCTCGTCGATGCCCTCTTCGGGCTTGGCGCTCGTGTCACCGTCATCGACGATCTTTCCAACTCGACCCCGCAGAACACCGCCGACCTGATCGACCTGGACCCCGACCGCGTCCGCTTTATCCACGCTTCCATTCTCGACGAAGCCGCCCTCGAAGCCGCGATGCTCCCTCACCCATCCACCGCGGCCGCCGGGAGTTCGCAGTTCGTCTTCCACCTCGCCGCGATGTCTTCCGTCCCGCGATCAATCGCTGAGCCGGAACGCAGCCTCGAAGTCAACACCATCGGCACCATGCGCGTCGCGCACGCCGCTCACAAAGCCCGTGCCAAGCGCGTCATCTACTCCGCCTCCTCATCGGCATACGGGGACATCACCGGCCCCGATTCCGGACCCAACGCCGGCAAGCAGTCCAAACTCGAATCCATGGTCCCCGCCCCCCTCTCCCCCTACGCCGTCGGCAAACTCTCCGGCGAGCACATCATGCGCGCTTGGGCCGCCAGTTACGGCCTCTCCACCGTCAGCCTCCGGTACTTCAATATCTTCGGACCACGCCAACCCGCCGATTCCCCCTACTCCGCCGTCATCGCCGTCTTTGCCAAAAAACTCCTCGCCGGCGAACCCCCCACCATCTTCGGCGACGGCTCCCAATCACGCGATTTCACCTTCGTCTCCAACGCCGTGCTCGCCAACCTCCTCGCCGCCGCCTCTCCCCGTGCCCTCGCCGGAGAGGTCGTCAACATCGGTTCCGGCCGCGCCATCGACCTCAACGAACTCTACCGACACGTCGCCCGCATGTGCGGCGTCCCCCACATGGAAGCCGTCTACCAGCCCGCTCGCCCCGGCGATGTCAAACACTCGCTCGCCGACATCCATGCCGCCAGCGACCTCATCGGCTACCACTGCATCACGCCCCTCGAAGCCGGCCTCGACGACACCCTGGCCTGGTACCGCCAAATCTACGCCGACCAACGCGGCTAACCCCCCCCACCCACCCCCCCACCCCACCCATCCTCCCGCCCCGTTCCCCCTCCCCCGCACTCCTGCCCTCACGCCAGGCGTGCCTGCTGCTCATTTTCCGATAATCGCGGACAGGGGCTCGAAATCGCATGATCCCAAAACACGCCACCCCCAAAAAACACCGCCCAAAATGACATCACCCCCTCTGGAGTGAGGGGGTGTGTGCTGGAGATCTTGAAGGTCGTTGTTGGAGTGCGTCCTGCCTCCATACATACGTAAGAGTTGGCCCAAAGTTCACGCAGTTGGCCAGAAATAGATCGATTTTTCGCCACCGTTACTCAATGCAACCTCGGTCGCATAAATAGACAATGTAGGAAAAATGGGCAATATCCTCTGCGGCTGGTGGCCCGGAAGTCGTGAAGTGAACGTGCCATCCGTCTGTGAAGCCGGTGTGTGTGGGGGGGGAGGGGGGCGACGGACGAACGTCCGGGAATCACTGCGTTCACGCCGCCGAAACGCCGCGAGATCGGCCCGGATGCTCGTACACAACGACTGTAAGGCCATCAACAAGAGTTGTTGATGGCTTCGACAGAGCAGTTGACGGCATTCACGGCGTTGTTGGTGGCTCAACAAGAGTAGTTGATGGCTTCGACAGAGCAGTTGATGGCATTCACGGCGTTGTTGGTGGCTCAACAAGAGCAGTTGATGGCTTTGAGGGAGTTGTTGATGGCGTTCACGGCGTTGTTGATGGCTCAACAAGAGGAGTTGATGGCATCAAGAAGGTTGTTGACGGCTTCGAGAGCGTTGTTGATGGCCTCCATATTGTTTCGGACGGCACACCACGAGCCGTAGCCGCTCCACACACGGCGGCGGTTGGCCTCGCCGGTTGAGCCGACCACCGCGCAAGAACCGCCGACGGCGCGGACGGCGTGTGGTTCCGAACTCCTGACGTGGCACGCCGAGGCTTCGGGGCCACCTGCCCGTGCCACGACCATGGCCAGTCTTCTGGCCTTGGTCGTGTCTTGTGATTCGTGCAGTGAACAAAGCCACGACCTGGACTCCGCGGACTCCGTCAAGGTCGTGGCACCAAGGTCGGGCCACCTGCCACGTCAGACTTCCGGGCCTCCCGCCCCACCCGCCGTTCGTAACAAAACACCCCCGCAGGAGTGCGGGGGTGCTTTTATTTGAATCATACCACTCGATCAAGCGAGTCTGAAGGATTATTAGTCGATCCAAGGGGTGATCATGATCGAGGCCGAAGAACCAGTGATGGTTTGGATCGGGCGGAGGAGAGCGTTGCGGCCCAACAAGATATCCACACCGCCGCCGGACTCGTCGGTCTCGTTGACGAAGAGATTGTCGGTGACGGTGAAGGGGTTGCCGCTGGTGCGGCGGTAGGTGACGCCGTCGGGATTGGGCTTGGTCTCGAAGGTGACGTGGCCGTCGTTGTACGCGACGTTGCCTTCCCACGAGTTGCGCGAGCCGTGGATCAGAAGGGTGATGGAGCCAATGCCCGCTCCGCCAGCGGCGCCATCGAGTTGCCAGCGGCCGCTGGTGGGGTAGGTGGTGCCCATGTACAGGGGACCACGATCACCCCAGACGGCTTCGGTCGTGGTGAAGTTGTCCTGCCACTTGGCCTTGCGCTTGCCGAAGGGGAGAATGTGGGCGTAGGACTGGTTGGAGACGTTCGTCACGCCAGTGCGCCAGCCCCCGGAAGGCGCGGGAACAGTCGTCTGGCCAACGTTGATACCAACGCCTGAGAAGCGGGGATCCCAGAGGGCGTTGGTCGGCATCGCCGCGCCCATGGGATTATCGAGTTCATAGCCCATGTCCTGAACGACGTAGGAGATGGCGGCCTCGGCGGGGTTGATGCAGATTTCGGTGGAGATGTGCCCACCGAAGACCATCAGCGACATGATGTTGCCGGTGCGGTTCTTGAGTTCGGGCACCGCCGCGGCGGCGATCGTGGTATTGGCGGCGTCCAGTTTGCCGGGGTCCGGGTAGAAGCCCTGGTTCTGGTTGGCCCAGACAACGCAGGCCTGCTGGATGCCGCGGACCTGGGTGGAGTCCTTCATCTGGCGGGCCGAGGCGCGAGCCTTGCCGAGGGCCGGGAGGAGGATGCCGACGAGCAACGCGATGATCGCTATGACGACGAGGAGCTCGATGAGGGTGAATGCGCGACGCTTCATGTGATACTCTCCATACGCGAGAAATGAGATTCTCTAGACCGTCCAGCGGGCAAGGGGACACACGCGGTCCCCGACGCTGCCGCGCCGGACACAGTAGATTCCGAACGTGACCCGAGATGGAGCGGGTTCGGGAGGGCTTGTGGGCAAGCCCAGCGATCCGCCGCACACGACGATACGGACCCCGTGATCCCATGAGACACGCCGGAACAGTGGTTGAGTCAAACCAAGAGTTCCGACCGATGAACCGTGCCGATCAAGCAACGATCAATCAGGCCCAAGAGGGAGGTCGGTCAAGATGTCGGTGTGCCGACGGCCTCTTCGCGTATGATGCGGGCAACGTGATGTTGCCATGAGGGCGTTTGTGATGGTATCGAGTCAGCCGTATTCACACCAGTTCTGTACGTACAGAGTTTCAGGATACAAACAAATATTCGCTTGTCAAGCCGCTGCGGTTCCTGTGGACGAACCGTGAAGTCGAATATCTTCTTCGCACGCATCGACTTTAGCAATGTTTGTATATTGATAGGATAACAAGTAAATATTATGTTAGGACAGAAGACGGTATTCGGTCCGCGCCGTTTCACGCCGCAGATTGTGTGAATCGAGCCGACCCGCTCGTCCGATACATGTGAGTGTACACTAGCATCCTGTGGTGCCACTCGATGGAACGGGCCGGCAACAGGGTGCAGTGCGCGGAGCCGATGGACGATGAGCCGACTTCCCGCCGCCAAGCGACGCGAGCAACTGCTGGACAAAGCCGCGCAGTTGTTTGCGATGCGCGGGTATTCGGGGACCACCACCGCCGAGATCGCCAAAGCCGCCGGTGTCACCGAACCCATCATCTACCGCCACTTCCCCTCCAAGCGCGAGATGTTCATCGCGCTGATCGAACGCACCGGCGAGCAAACCCTCAAACTCTGGGACCACGAACTGCGCACCGCGCCGGAACCGGCCGAGCGGCTCCGCCGGTTGCTCCGCGCCAATCCCATGGTCACCAAAGGGGGCAAGGGGGTCTACCGGGTCATCATCCAAGCGATGACCGAGGTCGAGGACGCCTCGATCCACGCCGCGCTTATCGAGCACATCAGCGTGCTCCATAAGTTTCTCAGCCACGAAGTCGAGGCGGCCCAGGAGAGCCAGCAAGTGAGCGCCCGCTTCAGCCCCGAGATCACCGCGTGGGCGCTCATCCATCTCGGGCTAGGCTACGGCATTCTCGCCGCACTCAACGTCCCATCCCATGGCATCGACCAGCACGGGATGCACATCCAAGACCTCCTCGGCCAACTCATGCTCGGCGAACGATACAAGAGATAACAACCGTTCCCCGGCGAACCGACGACGGCCTTCGGCTCATACGGTTCTTCATGAGCCACGCCTCGACAGCCGACCTTCCCCGCCCGCGCCCCTCCCCCCTCGCGGCCCACTGGCGCTTCGACCCCGACGTCGTCTTCCTCAACCACGGCTCCTTCGGCGGCGTCCCCGTCGTCGTCTCCGAACACCAGCGCGAACTGCAACTCCTCCTCCAACGCGAGCCGGTGCGCTTCTACGTCGAGTTGATGGAGCCGCTCGTCGATGAGGCCCGCCGTGCCATCGCCCCGCTGCTCGGGTGCCACGCCGACGACTTCGGCTTTGTCCTCAACGCCACCATGGGCGTCAACGCCGTCGTCCGCTCGCTGCGCTTCCAGCCCGGCGACGAGATCCTCACCAGCAATCACGAATACAACGCGTGCAACAATGTAGTCGAATCGGCGGCCCAGCAATGGGGCGCACGCGTGGTGAAAATCGATGTGCCGTTCCCCATCAGCGGACCCGATGAAGCGTTCGATCGGATCGTCGCCGGCGTCACGCCGCGAACGAAACTCGTGCTGCTCAGTTACATCACCAGCCCCTCGGGGATGGTCCTGCCCGTCGAGCGGCTGGTCAGCGAGATGAACCGCCGCGGGATCGACACCCTCGTCGACGGCGCGCACGCACCGGGCATGGTGCCGCTGGATCTTGACAGGTTGAACGCGCCCTACTTCACCGGCAACCTGCACAAGTGGGTCTGTGCCCCCAGTGGGGCCGCGGTGCTGCACGTCCGACGAGACCGCCAGCACCTCATCCGCCCGTCGATCATCTCACACGGCGCGAACTCGCCCCGCACGGACCGCTCCCGATTCCGCCTCGAGTTCGACTACATCGGCACCGCCGACCCCAGCGCGTGGCTGTCCGCACCGATGGCCATGCACTTCATCGCCGGCCTCGCCCCGCTCCTGGACATCCCCCCCGGCTTCGGTGCTGCCGCCCAGGCCGCAACTTCGACCGACGCCGAACCATCGCGCCTGCGTGCCAACTGGGAACGGGTCATGCAATCCAACCGCGCCAAAGCACTCCGTGGCCGCGCGATCCTCTGCGACGCGCTCGGCGTCAAACCCAGCATCCCCGAAGAAATGATCGGCTCGCTCGCCGCCGTCCTGCTCCCACCCGCCAACCCGGCGGATTACGCCCGCTCAACCAAGTACCAGGATCCGTTCCAGGATGTGCTGATTCAGAAATACGGCATCCAAGTGCCGATCTATCCGGTTCCTCCAAACGCCGACGGCCGCAACCCCGGCGCACGCGTCGTGCGCATCTCGGGTCAGGTCTACAACTCCATCGAGCAGTATGAATACTTGGCGAGCGTGCTGAAAGATTGCTTGCTTTAAGTGCGTCTACTCGGGATTCCGGGTACCGCGATTCGGACATTCGCGTTACAATCCGCACCATCGGGCGTCGTTAGGCGTATTGACTATGTGAAACTTGGAGTTTACTCTTGGGTAAACCGATACAAGAAGCGGATCGGACGAAACTTCCGCCGGGTTGGGATTGGGCAAACTGGTCTGGCAGGACCGACACTGTCCGCTTTTGGAATCAACTCGACGAGAAAAACCGACAGACTTTTCGCGTTCGATTTATGCAAATCCAAGCCTGTGCCGCCGACGGACGGCGCCTGTCTTCCGAAATTGCATTCATGGTAAAAGGAATCGGCAAGGCAAAGGTCGTGTATCCAAGCCCAGGGTGGAGAGGTTGGTATTTTCAGTTCGGAACTGGATATCGAGTAACGCATTTTACGGTTAAGGCTGATACGGACCACGAGGTCGAATGGTCCAGGGCGGATAAGGCACGGCAAGAGCATGAGTCATTCGTTGCCAACCCTCTTCGCACAGCAACGGCGCATATGGCAAGCAAACGGAACTCCAACCGGCGAGGCAGAAACCGATGAAACCCAAGCCGATACACGAAACACCCGAATCGGCGGTTCACTTCAACCGCGAGCGTCTCAAATCCGAGATCGCACAAGGCATTCACGACCTCATGGAGCACCACAAGCTCAAAAGATCGGAACTCGCGGTTCTGTTGGGTGTCGACAAATCTCGAATCACACACATTCTGTCTGGGTGTCATAACTTCGAGCTCGAAACATTGGCCGATCTCTTCCTCGTACTCGGAAAAGCACTCCACGTAACCCTTGGATCGGACTTGGACGAGTTCCGACTCCCGACGGTCGAAGATTGGGAAGTATCACACACCCAAGAGGTCGATCAAGTTCACTCAACCGAGGCTGCTCATGGCAAAGAAAGCAATAGCGAAACGGTCCCCTACTTCTCCGCCGGCAACACGAACGCAACTCCCGGCTCCGAAGGCTTCTTCGGAACCCAAGACGAACCAGTATCAACTGGGTATCGATCCCGAGATGCGAACCGTACTCTTCGACAACGTCAAGGCAAATATTCGCCTCGACGCTTCGCTGATCGTGTTGTCTTTTCTCCAGCAGATCCCCGGATCGCCTGAAGACCTTCGATTTGAAGTCTTTCGCGGCGCGACGAGCATCGAACACACAAAAAAAATCATCCGGCTTCTCGTCGACCTTGTGAAACTGCACGAAGAAAAAACGGCAGAAAAAGCCGGGTGAGGGCTGCACGCCGCATCGGCCCTTCTCAGGTCACGGCACGCGCCTTGTGTACTTCATCGGGTCCGCCATATAGATCACCGTGGCGTCCCCCTTGCCCGTTCGCAGCAGCACGGCGTTGGTCTCATCGCTCTCCCCACGAACGCTCGCCGTTGTCACCGCTCCGTTGGTGTGAACCATCCCCGGGCGAAGGATATTGGAGTCGAACGACTCCTCGCCCCCTTGCGCGTCGAGCGTGAACTCGCCGGTTGACCCCGGGCCGACCTGGAAGACCACATTACCATTGGTCGTCAGCAGCGCGACTGGATCGGTGATCGCCTGATCGGTGCGGACTTCGATCCCGCCGGTGGTGTCCGCGAACTCCCCGTTATCGATCTGGATTGCGCCACCGACTCCGCTCAGCCGCACGTCGCCCCCACGGTTGTAGATCCGCACGCCGTCGCATCGGGGCATCCGAAGGGTGATATCGACCCAGACTTGTTTGGGATCGATCCACTTGGTGCTCGCACGCACGGAGTACACGGCCCGGCCCTCGTGGTTAGTTGTCCCCGTGCGGATCTTAATCGATTCGATCGCCTGCTTGCGGATCACATCCTGCACCCAGATCGAGGCGTGCGTCTTAAACGTCGGCTCGACCTTCTGCACCGATGGGTCCACAATGATCGTGACGGACCCATGAAAGTTCTCGATGTCAATCGCGGCCGGCGCCTCCCAACCATCCGCCGGCGACGGTATCTCAAGCCGCTGTTGACGAACGGTGTTGCAACCCGCTAGACACAGCACCGCCGACAACGCGGCCCCAAGCGTCGCCACTCGGGCAAGTCGGTTGACATTCAAACGGAACGATCGGTGCATGGCGTATTCCTCTGTCGGCGTGATCATCTCGGTAAACAGCGCTCCGCGCAGTGTACTCATCGGTCTACACCTGAGTTCGCAACGAACCAAACGGGACACACGCAGAGCGTGCGCACATTGGATGTACCCACCGAGCGACCGTTGGCTTGATTTTTGATTTGATCGTGTTTTGTAAGCACTGTGGGCGAATTGTTTGATCTTGGGATATTCATTGACTTCTTCTTTGATCCGCTTGACGCAACCATAACATTTCTCATTTAATGCCCTACGCGTTGGCAATGTGCCGACGTAGTAGTATTACCGGCCACCTGCTTCGGGCAGTCCATGGCCGTTCATGGTTGGTGTCGATGGTGTACGCGATTCCTCGCGGCACTTTCGCCCCCCACCCGCGGCAGGCCGGCAACGGCTCGCCGTGCATAGATCAACGCGCGAAGTTTCGAGTTTCGGTCCCAAAGTTGAGCATCCGTTGCCTCGGGTTGGATCCAGAGTGTTTGTGAGGGTATTTGTGTCGGTCTCACGACCACATAGGTGGTTTCATGGTTGGGTTGTTTGAGTTCGGCTCGGATCCTCGACGAGGTCGGGTAGTGGTGTTTGGACCTGTTTTCGCGCCTGAGTTGTGCTGAACGGTGCTCGGCGAATGTACGCCGACGTTGGATGACCCGGAAGGTGAGCCTCCGCTCGTTGGTGCTCGGCCAATGCCGATCACGAAGACCTGGGAGGGTCATCAATATGCTTCCACAATCACTCGCCGCGACCGTCACCCTCGCGGATATCACGACAACCACACTGGGCGTCGGTATCGGTGCCCTTATTGTCGGCATCGGGATGGGCGTTGTGCTGCTCCGACTGATTTCGGGGCAGACGCTTGCCAAGTCAAAAGCCGATGCCGACCGCATTGTCGATCAGGCCAAGGTCCAAGCCGGGACCATCCAAAGCCAGGCGGAAATCACCGCCGAGAAGATCGTCATCGAGCGCAAAGAGAAGTTCGAGGTCGAAAGTGAAGATATCCGCAAGGAACTCCGCGAAACCGAACGAAGACTGATCAAACGCGAAGATATCCTCGATAAGAAACTCGAAACGCTGACGATGAAGGAGGATTACCTCTCCAAATCCACGGCGGAAGTGCAGAAGCGCGAAAACTCGGTCAAAGAACAAGAATCACAGGTCGCCGCGACCCTGCTTCAACAGAAGGAAACCCTCCTCAAAGTCGCGCAAATGACCGTCGAAGACGCCCGGCGTGAGGTTCTGCTGCGTGTCGAAGAAGAATCGCGCCTGGAAATGGCCAAGATCGTCCACAAACAGATCGCCGAGGCGCAAAGCGAGTCCAAAGCCAAGGCCCAAGAAATCACCCTGATGGCGATCCAGCGGTACGCCGCGGAGCATACCGCCGAGAGTACCGTCCGGGCGGTTCCGATCCCGTCGGACGACATGAAGGGGCGGATTATCGGGCGCGAGGGGCGCAATATCCGCGCGATCGAG
>JBGSIF010000396.1:0-26016 GCA_041742635.1 Phycisphaerales bacterium | reverse complement strand
CCCGGACTTGAGTAGGACGAGTTCGCTGCGGCGATCGATCAGCGGACTGGTGAAGGCGGCCGTGCGGCGGCGGTATCCTGGCTTGCCGCGGGTGTCGCCATGCCCTTCCAAGCCTCGACCTTGGGGTTCAGTACGTTCCAGACGTGTTCGAGCAGGGCGGTCGTGCCCTCGCGGGTCGCCGCGGAGATAGCGATGACGTCGTCGCCGCGCCCGAGTTTGAGTTCCGAACGGAGTTTGGCGACCGCCGCTTTGCGCTCCGAGTCGTTGGGCAACAAGTCCAGTTTGTTGAGCACGATGATCTCGTGTTTTTCGGCGAGCAACGGGGAGTATCGCATCAGTTCCTCGCGGATCATGCGGTAGTTCTCAGCGGGCGACGATTCATCCGCCGGCATGACATCGAGCAGATGCACCAGGACGCGTGTGCGTTCGATGTGCCGGAGGAACTCGTGCCCCAGCCCCGCCCCGTCGGAGGCACCCTCGATCAGCCCGGGGATGTCCGCAAGCACGAGCCGCCGCCCCGGGTCCAACTGCGCGATCCCCAACTGGGGCGTGAGGGTTGTGAAGGGATAGTCCGCGATTTTCGGCGTTGCGGCCGTTACCGACGCGAGAAGGGTTGATTTTCCGGCGTTGGGCTTCCCGACAATCCCCACATCGGCGATTAGTTTCAGTTCCATCCGCACATGCCGCACCTGCCCTGGCTCGCCCGGCGAGGCCGATTTGGGGGTTTGGTTGGTCGGCGACTTGAAGTGCTCGTTCCCGAACCCGCCGCGTCCGCCCTTGGCGACCACGAACTGTTCCTTTGGCTTCAGGTCGCACAGCAGTTCGCCCGTATCGTTGTCGAAGATCAGTGTTCCTGCCGGCATTCGGATGATCAGGTGCTTGGCATTCAGCCCGTGCTGCTGCTTACCACGCCCCGGCTCGCCCTCGGGGGCTTCCCAGTTGGGGCGCCCCTTAAAATCGAGCAAGGTGTTGACGTTATCGTCGGCGGCAAGGACGATATCGCCCCCGTTCCCGCCGTCGCCCCCGTCCGGGCCGCCTTTGGGGATGTATTTCTCTCGCCGGAACGATACGTGCCCGCCCCCGCCGTTGCCGGCACGAACGGTGATGATGGCTTGGTCGATGAACACAGCTGATGATAGGGAGCAACTCCGGCGAATACCGCCCGAACTCATGTTTTGCACGCTAGTTCCCTACACTTCGAGATTCAGTCGCAAGGAAAAGAACCATGCCCACAGTCGAATCATCCCATCTCGACCCCCGCGGCCTCCCTCTGGGCTACGACTTCCGGCCCGATTGGGAACTCACCCCGCGCCAAACCAGTGCCCTCATCGCCGACCCCTCCAAGCGTGCCGTCCTGCTCGATTGCCGCCGCCCGGAGGAATGGGCCGCGGGCCGGATTCCCGGTGCGGTCCATATCCCGATGGATCAGATCGAACGCAGCGCCGACGAACTGGAACTCGACGACGCCCCCGCGGGCGACGACAAGTCCCGCACGATCGCCATCTACTGCCACACGGGCCGTCGATCCCTCCGTGTTGCCGCCACCCTCCGCGCCATGGGCTATGTGAACGCTTACTCCGTCGCCGGCGGTATCGACCTCTGGTCGATCGACCTCGATCCCACGATCCCCCGTTATTGACACTACGCTTTTCCGCCTCGGCGTTCCCAAGCAAGCCTCCAAATCCGGCTTGGGTACCCTCCTTCGTGCCCGTGAACCCCGACGATCCAAAGCCCGACAATCCCGTCGGCACCCCCCTCGGGGATCCACGCAGCGACGCGGACCTCCTGCGAGCCTACGTCCAAGGCGACGCGGCCGCCTTCGATACGCTCTACGCCCGTCATCGCAACTGGGCCGCCGGGGTTGCGGCCCGCTTCACTCGCACTCACGACGATGCGCTCGATGTGCTTCAGGATGCTTTTTCGTATCTCATGCTGAACGCCCCGACCCTTCGACTCCACGCCCCCATCCGCGCTCTGCTCTACCCCGTCATCAAGCACAACGCCCTTGCACGCCTGCGCCGCTCGTGGCCGGCGTCACTCGACGACGAATCGGAAATTGTCGCACAACACCCCTTCCAAGAGCCATCTGCGTCCGATGAATCACTCAGCACGCTCCGACTCGCACTGGCTCACCTTCCCGTGGCCCAGCGCGAGGTGCTGCTTATGAGTGTCGTCGACGGCATGTCGCACATCGAGATTGCCGCCGCCCTGCTCATACCCATCGGCACCGTGAAATCGCGTCTGTACCTGGCCCTACGCACCCTCCGCGAGAGCGACTCGCTCCGGGCCTACTTCGGCGAGCAGTCGAGTTTCCCCCAACCATGATCGGGCACCGATTTTCTTGCGTTTCTTCCGTCCGATCGCTCAACCACCCGCAACGACATCGCGTAAGAGAAGTTGCTACCATGCATCTTGATCGCTGCCTTGTGTACACTCTTTTCCGACCTTTCTCGAACGTTCATAACGACGCGGAGCACCTGTACATGCCGACGCCCTGCACTCTTCGATACCGCTTGCCCACCATGTTTCGCACGCGGATCTCCACGATTCTGTTTCCCCTTCTCGTGCTGACGTGTGCCCCCGCGCTGGTCAGGGCCGACGACTTTGTGAACCGGGTGAACGCTGCGTTCGCGGCCATTCCGGACAACAAGCGCAGCGATCTTGTCATCATGCCGCTGTTGGCCAAGATGACCCCGCCTCCAGCCGAGATTCGGGACTGGGGTGTGGCGTCGCTCGTCACCACGCAGCACCCGGCGTGGTCCACCTTCGAGGCATGGGTGACCGCCGAACCGCAACGAGCGATGCTCAAGGCGATGCACGATGTCACCCGCGAAGAAGACTTCCGGGTTGCCATGGTCTTCGCGCAAGGTTACGGCGTCGAAGCCGTCGCGGGCACCCCCGACCTCATCGGTGCTGAGATGTACACCGAACTCGGCGATCCCCCAACCCTCGCGGGCGCACGCCACCTGTATCTGCCATCGCTGCTTCGACTGTTCGACCTGGCCAATATCGAAGCCACGCGCCTTCTCGCCGCCGGTGATGCCAAGGGCGCGATCAATGTCATGTTCGACTTTCTCTACTTCAGCCGTCAACTTGCCGATCGTCCGTTCTTCAAGGAAAAACGCCTCGGCATGATCGGCGTTCGCGCCGCTCTGCACCGCATCCGCGACATCGCCTACCAGGATTCACGCTCTGAGCGAAAGTCGCTCACGATCGCTGATATTAAAGCGTGGATCGCTCGCCTCGATCCCGAAAAGGGCTATGTCAGCGTCACACGACTACGTCTGCCCGACGCCGATCTCATCGCCGCCGAGCAACTCGTTAACTACGTCATGATCAAGGGCGAAGGCGTCAACTCCGATATCTTCTCTCCCACGCTCGCCAAAATCTCCGGCGGCAACAAGCCCCTCCGCGTCCTCAGCGAAGCGGCTTACTGGGATCGTATTAAGTCCGAGCATTCGGGTTATTACGACACCCTCGATCAACTCATCGGTCGCAAGGGCGACGGCGGCATCCGCGCCGACTGGAACCGCATCTGGGGACTCGATCCGTTCGATCCTCTGTTGCGTCGCCCCTCCGCCATCGCACGCCGTATCGCCAGTTCCGATCGGTACGCCCTGCTGCGTCTTGCCCTCGGAAACGTCGAAAGCCTCTTCCCCATTCGTATGTCTATCCGTACCGAGATCGCCGGCACCCGCGTCGCCCTCGGCGTCTACGGCTACTCCATCCAGACCAACGGCTCATGGCCCCCACACGTCACCGCCATCCGTCCCAACTTCATGGAGGTCGTTGATCTCGATCCTTACAACGCCGCCAAGAAAAACCGTTTCGAGTTCTTCGTCCCCACGCGCGAACGTCCGCCCCAGGGTGCCCGCGGCGAGGAAGTCCCCTTCGAACTCCGCGTCTGGCCCGGCCTTACATACCAGAACTTCAGCATCAAACTCCGCTCCGATCAGTTCGTCCTCTACTCCGTCGGGCCGAACGATTCGGACGACCTCGGCCGCGACGCCACGCAGGACGACCCGACCAGTGAGGGCGACTATCTGATCTGGCCCCCGCTCCTCTCTCTGCTCCGCAAAAACCTGGAAGATACCGGCAAGCAACCCTGAATCGCCGACGGTTTACTGCATCGGCACTTCATGGGCGTGGGCTTGGTCGTAGAATGCTACGTCGTTGTCGCCGATGTTCGATCGACGGCTCGACTCATCATGGATACTTCGTTATGACAACACCAGAGACCGCCGCCCACAAACTCGTCATCATCGGTTCCGGTCCCTCCGGCTGGACCGCCGCGATCTACGCCGCACGCGCCCAACTCGATCCCGTCGTCTACACCGGCACCCCCAAGCCCGGCCCCATCCTCCCCGGCGGGCAACTCATGCTCACCACCGAGGTCGAGAACTATCCGGGTTTCCCCCACGGCGTCATGGGCCCCGAGATCATGTCTCTCTTCCAGAAACAAGCCGAGCGATTCGATACCAAAGTCATCGGCGAGGACATCGACCGCTGCGATTTCTCAACTCGCCCCTTCAAACTCTTCACCGGCCGCGGCAAAGAAGTCCGCGCCCACGCCGTCATCATCGCCACCGGTGCCGTCGCCAACTGGATCGGGCTTCCCAACGAGAACCGCCTGGCCATGTCCGGCGGCGGCGTCTCCGCGTGCGCCGTCTGCGACGGTGCCCTGCCCGTCTTCCGCAACCATCCCCTCGCCGTGGTCGGCGGGGGCGACACAGCGTGCGAAGAAGCCACCTACCTCACCAAGTTCGCTTCCACCGTCTACCTCATCCACCGCCGAGATTCCCTCCGCGCTTCCAAAATCATGCAGGACCGTTTCATGTCCCGCCCCAACGCCAAAGTCCTTTGGAACAAAGTCGTCGTCGATGTCCTCAGCGCTCCCGACGAACTCGGTTCGGACAAAGTCACCGGCGTCCTGCTTGAAGATACCAAGACCAGCCAACGCTCCACTCTCGACGTCAAAGGTCTCTTCGTCGCTATCGGACACACCCCCGCTACCAAGTTCCTTCAAGGCACCGGCCTCGAGTTTGACCCCGCGGGCTATCTCCTGCTTCGGTCCCGATCTTCTTACACCAACATCCCTGGCGTCTTCGGCGCGGGGGACGTATCGGACTCGGTGTATCGCCAGGCCGTTACGGCCGCTGGAATGGGGTGCCAGGCGGCCCTTGATGCCGAGCGTTGGCTCGCCGCAGAGAACATCCACTAATCTTCTCTTTTTGAATCGATTCTCGCATTTTCGGGCATTAGCGTCGTCTTTCTGCCTTCGGTTGCCGGGACAACATACTCGCACGACTGAACCAATTCGATCGTGTTATCGAGCCAGTTCGTTTTTTACCCGGTTGGTGGGAATATTTCGCCGAGTCCCGCATGTTCTCTAGGGTAGGGGAGAGGATGCACAGTTATGCAGCGCGACCAGTTCGAGCGGATTGCCCTCGAACATCTCGGCTCCGTTCACCGGCTCGCGTGGCAACTCACGCGCCGTGAGGATCGTGCCGACGACTTGGTTCAAGAGGTGTATCTGCGAGCGTTCCGTCCTGAAACTATCCGCCGGTTCGAGCAACGCGACGGGACGAATGCCGACGGTACACACGAAGAACGCTCGGCTTCCGATAGCGTCCGTTCCTGGCTTTTTACCATCACACACAACACGTTTTACTCATTGATCAAAAAACAACAGCAAATCCGTGCGGTCGAGTCTGGTTCTGCCGTTGTTCACGACAATGGGCATACGGGAGTGTCCGAACCCGACGATGTTGCGGTCCAGGCAGTCAATCCGCCCGAACCGGGGGGGGAACAGCCCCCCACATGGGATCTTCGCGCTCTGGATTGGGAACGGGTCGATGAACGTATCAAGCGATCAGTTGAGGGGCTTTCACCCGAGTACCGGCAAGTTCTCATCTTGTGGAGCGTACATGAGATGAAATACCGCGAAATTGCTGATGCACTCGGTATACCGATCGGTACCGTTATGAGCAGGCTGTTTCGGGCAAGGAAACTGCTCAGCGAATCGCTCGGTGGCGAAGGCGGCCCGGCGGCCGACCTTGGAATCCGGAACCGCGAGTTTGTTCGTGAGGATCAACCATGAACTCCAGGTCAACAACCCACGACGGCGAACCCGATGGATTCCCGGGGGCTTGGTCGCTCGAAGATTCCATCCGCGCCGCTGCCGACGGCGAACTGCCCGGCGATCAAACGAGCCGATTGCTACACGGATCGAACGCGAAGACGGTCGCCGCCGGTATCGAGTTCGAGCAGAACTTGCGCCTCGCGTGCGCCCGTGTGTTTGCCGGTGACGCGGCAACCGCACCCGAAGTCGGTGCGGATCTTCATGCCACCGTCCAACGAATCATGGTCGCGTCACGGCAGGCGTCCGATTCGCTCGAAACTTCCCCTGTGCATGTACACGAAGCCGCGTCACGACCTGCCCAGACAGCCACGGCGCAGACCGCGAGAGGGCGGCGACTCGCCCGAGCGGGCTGGATCGCACTCGCCGCGTGTACACTCATCGTAGGTGTTGTCGTGGGGACGTGGTTGGCGACTCCCGCACCGACGTTCAATACCCAGCCCAATCGAACACGCATCGCGCTGGTCGGATTCCTCGAGTCTGAACACCGACGGTGTGCGCTCAACGAGCGGTCACTCCGGAACAAGATGACGGTCTACGCCGTTGAGGATGTACCGGCAAAGTTCGCAGGGCTTCTCGGCCAGGAACTCTCCGTGTCGGCGGTCGTTGGTGCCGGGTACGAGTTCCTCGGCTGCGGCAAGTGCGCCGTCCCCGGGCGCGGCGAATCAGTCCACTTGATGTTTCGGGATCCGTCTGTCTTACCACCTTCCGTCGATGTAAGCGGCGTGAATGCCCCCCGCGACGCTGGCCGATTCAGCCTGTTTATTCAGCAGGACACCGACGAACTCCCGATCACTCTCGGGCAGACGTACCGGCTCGAAACGGGCGAAGGTGAGCCGCTGGTGATCGTGTGGCGAAACGGCGGACTGGTGTACTACATGGTGTGCGAATCCGAATCACAACAGGAACAAGTCACCAACGCTATGGGAGTGGTACGCGGGCTTGAACGGCTGTAGAACGTGGTGCGGTTTTCCAACCCGCACGAACTCTTGCACACGAGCAGGTTGGATAACTGGTCCACCATCATCTGGCGCTGTAACGTCAGCAGCCCGCAAAGAAATCGGCGAGGAAGTCAAAGAAGTCCTGCGAGTTCACCTGCATGTCGTTGTTCACATCCGCGCTGGGCAGGCTGCCGAAGAACGCCGTGATGAAATCGAAGAAATCGGCCGAGTTAGCGATCCCGTCGGCGTTGAAATCGGCCGGGCAGGTCGGGGTCGCGGCCGTCGAGAACGCATAGCGGGTCGATACACGGAACCCGGTCTTGGCCCGACCGGGTCCGTCGAACCCGGGTGAGTTCACGTCGTGCTGAAAGAGCCAGGTGATCCAGTACATTGTGCCGGGTTGGAGCGTGCCGGCGGGAATGGATCGCGTGATGGCGGTCGCGCCGCCCGGGCCGGTCCCTACGCCGAGTTGCGCATGAACGAGCGCGCCGTAGTTGCTGCCTGCCCACACATTGATGAACATCCCTCCCACACTCTGGCTCGACATCGGCGATGGAACGAACTGGTTCACTGTCACGGCAAGGGGGTTGTTCGCGTTCATGCCGCTGAGCGCCAGACGAGTGGGGGACGTGAACGTCGGGAGTTGCGTCGGCCAGAGGCCGTCGGCGAAGGGTTGGATTAGGTCCGCCGTGAAAAAATCATCGTTTTGATCTTCCCAGTAGAACTGATACTCGCCATCTGGCATTCTCGCCATGAGCGAGGCCCGAGTGCTTTCTTGCGCGATCGTGACCTGGAAGTTCCCCGTCCCGCTCGGGTCTTCGAGATAGTGAAACTCGAAGAGTGGATCGTTGACATCAACTTCGACGATCGATAACCCGTTCGCGGTCAGGAACGCCTGGCCGAAGTTGGTGAACGGCCCCGAAGGTGGGTTCGAGCCGATCTGGTTGTACCGCGAGTCGTACAGAAGTTGGACATCGGCGTTCTGTGCGAGCAGCGACGCAGGCAGTAGACCAAGCGATGCCGCGCCGATGACGAGCCGTCCGCGCCCCCCGCGCGAGGTCCGATAGCACGGTGCCGGGTTGTTCCCGTTTGAACAATGAGTTGATTGGTTCATTTGCCGTACTCCTGATGTCACAGCATACCCCACTGCGTACAAACGACAATGCAAGGTGGGCAACATAATCCGGCTCTAGACTCCGATTGCACGAACCTGGGGGCGATGGGGATTACGGGTAGTTCAATCAGCCTCATCGCTGACCCGGCGTGTGCGCACGATCTGTGTCCCTACACATCTGGCGCGTCGGGGTAGTGGGGGGGTGGAGGGGTGGGACTGGCACTATCGCCTCGCGGCGTTGTCGAACGCCTTCACTATCGCTGCGCAGCGCTTGGGGTCGATCGCGTTGGACCACACACCGCCTTTCTTGATCCATGAGCCGACGATGATCGCGTCGGCGTGCCCGAGGATCGTCGGCGTGCTCTCCGGCGTCGCGCCGGAGCCGACGAGCACGGGCAATGTCGTCGAGCGCCGGACCTCGCGCAGTTCATCAAGGTTGACCGGTTCACCCGTCGTCCTACCCGTGACGATCACGCCGTCGGCACCGAAGAACTCCGCGGCTTTGGCGGTTTCGCCGATCGATACGTCTCCTGTGAGTGCGTGCGAAGCGTGCTTTTTCTTGATGTCCACAAAGACACTCACTGAATCCGCACCGATCGAACGCCGGTACCGCAGCAGCGGCCCCGCCTCGGCCCGCGGCATCAGCCCTTCGTCCCCCACATGCGAGAACACGAAGTTCTCACAGCGGATGAATGTCGGTACCCGCGCCGGGGAATCGGCGGCGGCGAGCGCGATTGCGACGGCCTCCCGGCAACCCCCGGACAGCACCTGGACGCCCAAGGGGAGTTCGGGCGCGGCGGCACGAACCGCAAGGGCGACCCGCGTCATGCACGCCGTCACCTCTGGCCCGTGGTCGCCGTGTACGTACGGCGCGTCGTGCATGTTCTCGATCATCACCGCGCCGAAGCCGCTCTCGCGCAGCACGCCGGTTTCCTTCACCGCCCGTGCGACAATCGCGGCGACGTCAAGTTGCCCGCGGGGTGATGCCGGGAGTGCCTGGACATGGATCATCCCGATCAGCACGGGCTTCTTGCCGGTGAAGAGTTTCATAGTCGGAGTGTACCCGGCGAGCGGTGCAACGATCCAGATGCCGTATTCAAGGACAACACCGGTCGATTTTCGGACGAACGATCGGCAGCCGAACCGTGCCACAGCGCACGATGCGTCGTGATGTTCGGCCCACATAGCCGGAGAAATCGAGTGGGCACCGACGAACGCCGAAGATGATTCAGGAGTACTGCCATGAACTTTGACGCGACATCGATCCTGTCCGGGCTGTTCATCGGTCTGGTGGGGATGTTCCTGTTTCTGCGCGGGAAACGCGAGGCGGACCTGAAGTGTCTGGGAACCGGGTTGACGATGTGCGTGTACCCGTACTTTGTGTCGTCGTTGGTCGTGACGTGGGGAGTGTTCGCCGCGTGCCTCGGCGTGCTGTATCTGCTCGCGCGGCACGAGTCGTGAGCGGACACTTGATGAATGCGTCAACGAACGATTGAAGCCTACTTGTGACGCCATGCGGAAGCGGGGACACGCTGCTTGGTCATAGTTGGGGATGCCCATTTCACGCTGAGGGCCGCCCCGCCGGACTGCTCGAACATCTCGATGCGGATGGGGTGCAGGCCTGCGGCCAGCGCGATGGTCACGCTCTTTTCGAGTTCGCTGTGCAGCCCGTCGTTGTCGATCACGAGGACATCGGACATGAACATGCGGCTGCCGTCGTCGGACGCGAGGAAGAATGTATACACATCTGGTTTGGGAATGTTGACGTATCCGGCGAAGCGCACGCCGTAGGTGTCGTCCCGTGTGACGCGAGCGAGGGTGATGTCGGGCAGGACTTCGGACCGCGTCGGTGTCATGGCACCAAAGTGAGGAAGCACTTTGAAGTCACCCTCGTAGCAGTCGAAGCGGAGGCCTGGTGCGGTGGAGTCGGCCTCGGCGGCGGTGAGCGCGGGGCGAACCGGGGCGCGGGTGTAGGTAGCGGACGCCGCGGGGGTGATCGGTTCGCCGCTGCGGAACGTTCGGGCGAGGATGGTTGAAGTCTGCGCGAGCGAGATCGGGTGCTCGTACTTTGTGGAGTCGATCGAAGGAACGGTGCCGTCGAGCGTGTAGCGGATCTCGGCGTTCTTCTGCTCGCAGGAAAGCCGAACCTCGGTCTGCGTGACAAACTGATCGGCGAAGGAATCGAAGCGGGGCGGTGAGGATGATTCGGCCTCGCCGCTCACTTCGAGGGTGAAGACCTGCACATGCTTGATGCCGACGGTCGCCCCGGGACCGACGCTTGATAGGTCCAGCATGATTTCGCCGCCGCTGCTTTGGACGGGGATCTGAGCGAAGACCGACGACCGGTCGTCCTGCAACATACCCGCGGCGAGGGGTTTGTTCAGAAGGCCCGAGATGCTGATCCGCCGAGACTCTGGCATCTCGAAGACATGCAAGTACAGCAACGAGTTGCCATTGGGAAGCCGGCGCATGGTGATGCGCCCCCAGGAAGGTGCGGCGGCGAGCGGGCTGGCCTGTGTCCCACGGATCGACGCGCCGTTGATGCGCATCCACGCGCCGATTTCTTTGAGTCGCTCGACACTCTCGGCCGGGATGGTGCCTTCGGCCGTGGGGCCGACGTTCAGCAGGAAGTTCCCCCCTTTGCTGGCGATATCGCAGAGTTTCTGAACGAGATCGGTGGTGGACTTGAAGTTTTTGTCGGCGGCGTTGTACCCCCAGTGCCCGTTCATGGTCATGCAGGTTTCCCAATCGATGCCGGGGTTGGAGTCGGGGATGAACTGCTCGGGAGTGCCGTAGTCGCCCAATCGCCCGCCGTGCTGATCGGGTTCAAGCCCGTACGGCCCCCCCCCGCGACCGACACGGCTGTTGATGATGATCTTGGGCTGGAGCGAGCGCACGAACGCCTGCAAGTCCTGTCCGCGATCGTTGTTCCAGGTGCCTTCCCACTGCCCGTCGAACCACAGGACGCCGAGCGGCCCGTACTTCGTGAGGAGTTCTTCCAGTTGCGACTTCATATACGTGACGTACCGGTCGAAGTCAGCGCCGGTGTCGGGGCGGTCGGCTTTCTCCCACGGTCGGCGCGGCACATAGTCAGGGTGGTGCCAGTCCATGATCGAGTGATAGATCCCGAATCGCACATCGGGGCGCGATGCGTCGTCCTTCCCGAACTCGCGCCACTGTGTTTTCTCGCACGCCGCGGCGAGTTCTTTGATGATGTCTCGCTTGAACGGAGTCGCCATCACATCGAAATCCGTCTGTTTCGAGTCGAACAAACAGAACCCGTCGTGGTGCTTGGACGTGATGACCATGTACCCCATGCCTGCGTCCTGGGCGAGTTTCACCCAGTCGTCGGCCCTGAACTTCGTCGGGTTGAACTGTGCGGCGAAGCGGTCGTACTCGGCGAGCGGGATCTTGGCGCTATCTCGGATCCACTCGCCGTAGGTAGTCTTGTCGCCCCACTTCCCGGCGGGGATCGCGTACAGCCCCCAGTGAATGAACATACCGAACCGCGCGTCGCGCCACCAACCCATGTCCGGCTGTGGTTCGGTGTATTGTGCGAGGACTCTCGATCCCGCGTCGCCGGGCACCGCGGCCGTGTCGACCGCGTCGCACGAAGCCGCGGCGAGCAGTGCGGTTCCCAGCATCAGGCCCAGTGTGGCGTCACGGTTCATGTGGGGTTCCTTCAATGTGGTGGTGGATCAAGATCGAGCCAGAGCAATCGTTGGCAGTACGGTACCGCGCACGGCTCAACTCTGGGTTTCCCACCGCGCCGGGTGCGGCGGCTCGGGCCTTGGTCCGGTCGTTCGTATTGACACGCCCGGCCCATCGGCCTTACATATACATGGAACCAACCGCAACGGCCCGCTCGAACTCAGCGGGTGTTCATTCTGCCTCGCTCAACCCGATCGGCGACTCTTCGCTCTGGCTCAATCCCGAGCTGGCCAAGATCCTGTACGAAGCGATCACATTCGATGATGTGCTGCTGCTTCCTCGTGCCAGTGATGTGGTGCCGATCGATGTTGATGTATCCGCACGCCTTTCTCGCCACATTTCGCTCAACATCCCGCTCGTCTCCGCGCCGATGGACACCGTGACCGAATCCGCCCTGGCGATCGCGCTGGCACAGGAAGGCGGCATCGGCATCATCCACCGCAACATGCCCCTCGAAGCCCAGGCACGCGAAGTCTCCAAGGTCAAGCGATCCGCCAATGGCATCATCCGCGACCCGATCACCCTCAGCCCCGACGACACCGTCAAAAAAGCCCGCGACCTGATGCGGCAGCACCACGTCTCGGGCTTCCCCGTCACCGAGTACGGCGCGCCCAAAGGGAAGGTCATGGGCATCCTCACCCGGCGCGACCTGAAGTTCGTCGAGAACGACCTGACGCCGATGAAGGAGGTGATGACGGATTCGGGGCTTATCACCGCCCCGCCGGGGACGACGCTCGATCAGGCCTCGATCATCCTCAACAAGAACAAGGTCGAAAAACTGCTGCTCGTGGACGGCAACTTTTGCCTCGCCGGCATGATCACCCAGCGCGATATCGATCGGCTCGAGCAGTTCCCCAAGGCCAACGTGGACTCACGCGGGCGGCTCCGCTGCGGCGCAGCGTGCGGCGTCGACCAATACGAACGCGTCGAGGCGCTCCTTAAAGCCGAGGCCGATGTCGTCGTCGTCGATACCTCGCACGGGCATTCGGCAAATGTCCTGCGCACCGTGCGCACCATCAAGGAGCGATGGGGCGGCAAAGACGGGCGCGGCGTCGAGGTCATCGCCGGGAACGTCGCTACCGCCGAAGCCGCCCAAGCACTCGCCGAGGCCGGTGCCGACGCGGTGAAGGCGGGCATCGGCCCGGGTTCGATCTGTACCACGCGGGTCGTCACCGGCGTAGGTGTTCCGCAAATCTCCGCGATTTTTAATGCCGTTCAAGGAATCGCTCGCTCGGGACGCGATGTGCCCGTCATCGCAGATGGCGGGATCCGGATGTCCGGAGATATCGCCAAAGCACTCGCCGCCGGTGCCTCGTGCGTCATGCTCGGTTCGCTTTTCGCGGGGCTTGACGAATCCCCCGGCGAACTCGTTATCTCGCAAGGCCGCCGGTACAAGTCCTACCGCGGCATGGGCAGTGAGGGTGCGATGCACGCCGGCTCCGCCGACCGCTACGGCCAAACCGGCACCGCGGGCGGCATGGGCGCCGCCGCCGATCAACGTAAAGTCAAGTTCGTCCCCGAAGGCGTCGAGGGATTGGTCGCCTACCGCGGCCCGCTCGCCGAGTTCGTCTTTCAACTCGTCGGCGGCGTCCGCGCCTCCATGGGCTACTGCGGCTGCCGCACGCTCGCCGAGTTCCGCGAACTCACTCGCTTCTGCCGCGTCTCCGGCGCGAGCGTTGTTGAGAACCACCCGCACGACATCCGCATCACCAAAGAGTCGCCGAACTACACGATCGAGATCGGGAGCGACAAACTCCGCTGATGATTCACAGATCCCACGCTTTACGCCACGACGAACTTGCACGTATACCCGATGCCCTACACCACGCTCATTACCGGCGGCACCCTCCACACCGCTCACCGTTCCTTCGCCGGCGAGATCGGCATCATCGGCGAGAAGATTGCCGCCGTCGGTTCGCCCGGCTCGCTTGATCGCACGGGCGTCAACCGCATCATCGACGCCGCTGGGATGGACGTCATCCCGGGGTGTCTGGATGTACATGTGCATCTTGCCCTCCCTTTCTGTGGCACGGTATCGTGCGACGATTTCGACTCCGGTTCACGTGCCGCCGCGTGCGGGTGCGTCACGACCGTCATCGACTTTGCCATTCCCGCCGACGGTCAATCCCTCGCGGATGCTGACGCCGTCTGGCATTCCAAGGCCGATGGGAACTCCATCGTCGATTACGCCTGGCACCTCGCCATCACGAAGAAGCGGCACCTGGACGAGATCCCCGCGATGATCCAGCGCGGCTTGCCCACCTTCAAACAGTTCATGATCTACGAACGCGAGGGATGGAACGCCGACGATGCGATGATGTTCGCCGCACTTGAAGCAATGAAGCAGCACGGCGGGATGCTGCTTGTCCACGCCGAGTCGCCGCGTGTTTTGGACCTGCTCATCGCACGCTGCCACACACCCGAGTTGATGCGCCGACACGGCGCACGTCTGCACCGCATGACGCGCCCGAACTTCATTGAGGCCGAGGCCATCGAGCGTGCGATTCACTGGAGCAAAGTCACGGGTGGATCTCTCTACATCGTGCATATGTCCACTGAAGATGGGGCAGACCTCGTGCGTGCGGCGAGAGCAGGCGGTGTGCCCGTCATGGCCGAGACGTGCGTGCAGTATTTATGCCTCGACGACCGCGTGTTTGATCGGGAAGACGGCCATTTGTTCGCCTGCTGCCCGCAGGTGAAGAAGCCGGCGGATGTGGAGCGGCTGTGGCGAGGGCTGGGTGCGGACACGAGCGAGCACGGCGATTCATCGACCGACGAGTTAGGCCACAGACGTTCGGCACCCGACGTTCGGCGAGAGGGAGATGAGATTGCGGTCGTCTCCACCGATACGTGCAGTTTCACACGCGATCAGAAAGCGATGTGGCTCTCTCCCGACGGCTACGGCGACTGGACCGCCATCCCCATGGGCCTTCCGGGACTCGACACGATGGTGCCCCTTCTCTACACCCTCGGCGTGCGAGAACGCCGCATCTCCATGAACGACCTCGTGCGCCTGTGCGCCACCAACCCGGCGCGGCTTATGGGGCTTGACGCACGAAAGGGCGACCTCGCCCCCGGCTTCGACGCCGACGTGGCCATCATCGATCCTTCACGAACGATCGAGATCATACCGCAAGCCCGCGACACGCCGGCAACGATCCAATCCCGCTGTGATTGGTCCCCTTACGAAGGTTGGAAACTCGGCGGCTTCGCCCATACCACGCTCGTTCGCGGCACCGTCGTTGTGCGTGATCATCGCGTGATCGCTACCCCCGGCCATGGACGATTTCTCGAACGCCGCGCCGTGGGCAGGCTCTAGACTCACATCCCCATCGACTTCGCCGCTCGTTCCGCCTGGACCTTCCGTCGGCGCTGCAACTCGGCGTTCACGAACCCCTCGATGTCGCCGCGTAACACACGCTCGTAGTCCGTCGCCTCGAACCCCGTGCGGTGGTCTTTCACTCGGTTGTCGTAGAACACATACGAGCGGATCTGCGTGCCCCACCCGCGATCGACCGCACCCCCGGTGGCGTCGGCGATTTCCTTCTCGCGCTTCTCTTCCTCGATCTGTTCCAGTTTCGCCATCAGGACCGCGAGTGCCTGCTTGCGGTTCTGCGGCTGGTCGCGGTACGTGCTCGCCACCACCATGATCCCCGTCGGTTTGTGCACCAGCCGGATCGCCGACGCGACCTTGTTCACGTTCTGCCCGCCGGGGCCGCTCGCGCGTACGAACGGCGTGATCTCGAGATCCTTGTCCGGTATCTCCACACTCAGTTCATCAAACTCCGGCGTCACATCCACCGTAGCGAATGATGTCTGGCGTTTGCCCTGCGCGTTGAAGGGCGACACCCGCGCCAACCGGTGCGTCCCGCGTTCGCAGTTCATGTACCCGAACACGCACGGCCCCTTGATGTGCAGTGTTACCGAATCGATCCCCACTTCCGTCCCGTACGTCTTCTCGACTTCTTCCATCGAGAAGCCCATCCGCTCGCAATAGAAGATGTACATCCGCAGCAGCATGTCGGCCCAGTCGTTGGCCTCCGTGCCGCCGGCCCCCGCGCTGATCGTCACGAAGCAGTTCTTGTTGTCGTGCTTCCCCGACAGCAACGACCGCGTCTCAACCTTTTCCATCCGCTGGACAAGGTCGTACAACTGGCTGTCGGCCTCGGCGAGGAAATCCTTGTCCCCCGATTCTTTCGCCATTTCGTACGCGACTTTCGCGTCCTCAAAGTCGCGTATGACCCCGGTAAGCGGTTCGGTCATCGAACCCAGTGCCTTCTTTTCCGCGACGACCTTTTGTGCTGCCTCCTGGCTGTTCCAGAACCCGTCGGAGCCCATTTGTTCGTCAAGTGCCCTGAGCCGGTCGAGTTTACCGGCGTAGTTAAAGCGAGTCGCGGATCGTTAAAATCCGCGCCTCAAGATCGTCGATGATGGGTTGGTGTGCGTCAAAGTGCATCGGCCTGTGACCTTTCGTGTTGGGCAGGAGTGTAGCGGGGCCGCCGGAGTGGAAAAGCACGTTCACCCGCCGTTCGACTAATCTATTCCACTATGGGTGACCTGAGTTGGTACGCGGTCGTCATCGGACTGGCCGAGTGGGCGATCCGCCTCTTCCTCGTCGGGGTGGTCATCATGCGCCGCCGCTCGGTCTCCACCAATCTCCTTTGGATCGTCATCCTACTGGTTCTCCCGATTATCGGCACGGTCGCGTACCTCATGGTCGGCGAGAACCGCCTCGGTTCTCGCAGGCTCCGTGCCTACGCACGCCTGACCCAAGGCCTGGACCAGCAAGCCATCAAACTCTGGAAGCATCGGCACTATGACTGGTCCGGTGACGACGAACTCTACCAGCACATCTGGAAACTCGCCACCACCGAAACCGGCCTCCCCCCTCTTGCCGGCAACCGCGTGGAGTTCCTTACGCAGAGCGAGGAGTACCTCGCCCGCCTCGCTGGCGACATCGACGCCGCTCGTTCGCATTGTCACCTTCTCTTTTTTATCTACACCACGACGCCCGCGTGTTGGCAGGTCAGCGATGCGATGATCCGCGCCGCTCGCCGTGGCGTCACCTGCCGTTTACTCGTTGACGCGGTCGGGAGCAAGCAGTTCCTCCGAAGCGAAGAAGTTTCCAGAATGCGCCGCGCCGGCGTGCAAGTACTCGCCGCGCTCCCCGTCAACCCCGTACGATTCTTGTTCTCACGCCTGGACCTGCGTAACCACCGCAAAATCGCCGTCATCGACGGCCGCATCGGCTACACCGGCAGCCAGAACCTGACCGACTCCACGTTCCGCGCGGGTTGGAACCACCGCGTGGGTCCGTGGATCGACGCCTCCGTCCGGGTCGAGGGGCCCGCGGCCCAGTCCCTCTCGGTCGTCTTCATGCAAGACTGGCAAGCCGAGTGCGACGAGCCGCTTGCCGATATCCCCTCGTATCTCCCCGAGTTTCCTCCGACTGTCCATACGGGTTCGGTGCTGCAAGTCGTCCCCTCCGGCCCCGGCCCATCGCCCGATGCGATTCATCAGTTGCTGCTCACCGCGATCTACGCCGCACGCGAAGAACTCATCCTCACCACTCCGTATTTCGCACCCGACGAAGCCATGAGCCGCGCCCTGGTCTCCGCCGCCCAGCGCGGCGTCGCCGTCACCCTCGTCATGCCCAAAGAGGGCGATTCCACCCTTGTCGCCGCCGCCAGCCGCTCTCACTGGCTCAGCCTCCTCGAAGGCCGCATCCGCATCCGACTCTATCGCGGCGGGCTTCTCCACGCCAAGACCCTCTCCATCGACCGACGCATCGGTTTCATCGGATCCGCCAACCTCGACCAGCGCAGTTTCTGGCTCAACTTCGAGGTCACTCTCATCGTCTACGACGACGAAGTCAGCAGCGAACTCCGCTTCCTTCAGACCTCCTACATCGAGCAATCCGAAGAAGTCCATCTCGACGAATGGCGTGCTCGCCCTGCCGTCAATGTCTTCTTCGATAACGTCGCACGCCTCTTCGGCCCGCTGCTCTAACCGACTCCCGACGCCGTGGTGCGAGTTTCCAACTCGCACGATCCCGTCTTTCTTTCGACACCCCCGCACCGAGGTACCCTACGTCCCACCGTCCGATTGTCGAGCGACCCAACTCGCAGTCATTTTGGGCATCGGTTCGTCTGCAAGAGATCCACTATGAGAACGGCTATCGCGTTGGTTCTATGTCTGCTTGGCTTCGGACTGCTCGCGCCGCGGAGCATGGCGCAGACCCCGCCCGAACTGCTCACGGTCGCCGAGAAGTCGAACTTCACCGCCACCGCTCGCTACGCCGACGTTGTCGAGTTATGCGACCGCATCGCGCTCGCCTCCGGCGGTCGAGCCACCCGTCTCTCCTTCGGCGTCACCGAACAGGGACGCGATATCCCGTTGCTCGTTCTCGCCGACCCGCCCATCGATTCCGCACAAGCCGCGCGCCGCAGCGGCAAACTCATCGTCCTGCTCTTCGGCAACATCCACGCCGGCGAAGTCTGCGGCAAAGAAGCCCTCCCTATGCTCGCCCGCGAATGGCTCGGGCTTGATGCCCCCGCCGTCGCCGTCGCCTCCGCCCCCCCAGCATCCGACGCGCCCGTTGGTTCCAAGCCTAATCCTTTCAAAGACATCATCATCGCAATCGTCCCCATCTACAACGCCGACGGGAACGAGAACCTCGGCCCTGTCGCCACCAAGCGTGCGGGCCAAGTCGGCCCGGACGGCGGCGATGGCGTAGGCACCCGCGAGAACTCAAACGGCCTGGACCTGAACCGCGACTACGTCAAACTCGAAGCCGCCGAGACCCGCGCCATGGTCCGTTTCCTTGTCGAGTGGGATCCCGCGATCGTTGTAGACACTCACACCACCAACGGCTCGCACCACCGTTATCCCCTCACGTACGCCGGCCCCACCAACCCCGCGGGCGACCCCGACATTCTCTCGTACGTCCGCAGCACCATGCTCCCCGAACTCGGCAAACGCTCCAAGGAAAAATACGCCCTCGACACCTTCTTCTACGGCAACTTCGAGGCCAACCACACCCGCTGGACCACCTTTCCCGACTTCCCACGCTACGGAACCCCCTATCTCGGTCTACGCAACCGCATCGGTATCCTCAGCGAGGCCTACGCCTACATCCCTTTCAAGGACCGCGTCTTAGTCACACGCGACTTCTGCCGAGAGGTCGTGACGTTTGCGATCGAGAAACACGCCGAAATCAAGGATCTGATCCGCAAAGCCGACGACCGCGCCACCGCTGCCGGCAAAGCACCCGCGACCGACGACCTGATCGCCCTTCGATCCGAAGCCAAGGCGTTCCCTGATAAAGTCACGGCGCTCGGCTTTGAAGAAGAGCTCGTCGATGGCAAAGCGCGAGCGACCGACCGCCCGAAGGACTACGAACTCGACCTTGTCAACGATTTCCAGCCGACGCTCACCACGCGGCGCGCGTTCGCGTACCTCATCCCCCGCGACCTGGGCCGCGGTTCGATCGTGCCGCATCTCCAGCGTCACGGCGTCCGCGTCGAAGAACTCCGCGAAGACATCGAGATCGACACCGAAGCCCTCGTCATCGAAGCCGTCACCAAAGCCATGCGCCCGTTCCAGGGGCACGACCTGCTCGATGTCAAGACCTCGCTGCACGTACGCACAACGAAGGCAACCGCCGGCATGTTCATCGTGAGGACGGCCCAGCCGCTCGGGAATCTTGCCGCGCTGCTCCTCGAACCCTCCAGCGCCGACGGCCTCACTACCTGGAACTTCTTTGACGAATCGCTCACCCTCGGTGCCGAGTTTCCGATCGCTCGCGTGCTTGACCCTGTTCATCTCCTTACCGCGCCCGCACGCCCGCTTGACGAGTATCGCCAGTTCAACAAGCGCATCACCAATGCGATGATGGAATCCGGCGACACGCCCAACTTCAGCGGGAGTCCCCTCGGACGCCCACGGTGGGCCGAACCGAGCGAGGTCAAGCCGCCCGCTCCGCCCGCCGAGAACGCCGCCGATGCTCCCGAATCCGTATCCACACCCCCCGCCGACGAGTTCTACACCCAGGTCCAAGGCGGCGTGCTGCACCGTGTCAATGCCCTCACGGGACGCTCCACGCCGGCCTGGGACTTGACGCCAATGACCAGTGCGCTCGCCGCCCTCCCCACGATCGGCGAAGCCGCTGCCAAATCACTCGTCGGTCCATTCATGAACACCAACCCCGCCCGCACCGCGGCGATGTTCATCCACGAAAACGACCTGTACTACGCGACGCTCAGCGGCTCCGCCGTTCGACTCACGTCAACACCCGAGCCCGAAGAACACCCCACCTTCAGCCCCGACGGCCAGTTCGTCGCGTTCGTCCGATCGAATGATCTCTGGGTCGTCGATGTCCGCACGCAGCGCGAGCGAGCCTTGACCACCGGCGGCACCGACCTGATCCGCAACGGTAAGCACGACTGGGTCTACTTCGAGGAACTCTACAACCGCAACTGGAAGGCCTTCTGGTGGAGCCCTGATTCCAAACGCCTCGCGTTTCTCCAGGTCGATAGCACGCCGGTACCACGCTTCAAACTTCAAGCCGACCACGCCGAGCCGCGCATTATCGAAGAGGTCCCTTACCCCGAGCCGGGCGACCCCAATCCGCTCGTCAAACTCGGCATCGTCACCGCGGCCGGCGGCAACGTGCGCTGGGCCGACCTCTCGGACTATAACCCCGGCCATTACCTCATCACCGGCGTCCTCTGGCCGGCCGTGCCCTCCACATCCCCCGACACCAAGCCCCCTGATTCCACCGCCGTCTGGTGCTACGTTCAAAACCGTGTGCAATCCTGGCTCGATGTGCTCACGATCCCCGTCAGCGGCGCTAAGCCCAAACGCATGATGCGTGAAACCACCGAAGCGTGGGTCGAGCCGCAGGGTGAGCCGCGCTTCCTCAAAGACGGCTCCTTCATCCTCGCCAGCGAACGCACCGGCTACCGCCACCTCTATCACTTCGACAAGGCCGGCGCACTCAAGACCGCTATCACACGCGGCGAGTGGGAAGCCCGTTCCATCGAGCACATCGACGAAGCCACCGGCTTCGTCTACATCATGGGCACCGCCGACGGTTCCATCGGGCAGAATCTCTATCGCGTGAAACTCGACGGCTCCGATTTCCAACGCCTCACTCGCCCATTTGTCACCTACGACACCATCGGCACCGACCTCGATGATCTGTCCGACGAAGACCGACGAACGATCGAGCGCGAAGCCCCCGCCCCGGACCACGGCGGCTCCCACACCGTCTCATTTTCACCCTCCGGCCGATACTACATCGACACATGGTCCGACCACCGCACCCCGCCGCAGGTCGGGCTGTTTTCCGCGGACGGCACCTTCGTCCGTGCTCTGGATACCAATCCTGTTTATACGATGCAGGAATACAAGCGTGGTCAGTTCGGCCTCTTCAAAGTCCCCACCCGCGACGGCTTTCTCTTGGAAGCCTCCGTCCTCCTCCCGCCCGAGTTTGATCCTGACCTGAAGTACCCCGTGTGGCTGATGACCTACGCCGGCCCGCACGCGCCGACCGTCTCCGATTCCTGGGCCGGCGGCCGGACCGGCGACGAAGCCATGGCCTCCATGGGTAGCGGCGTCATTGTCTTCCGAGTCGATCCACGCAGCGCATCGGGCAAGGGCGCGAAGTCCGCGTGGTCTGCCTACAAGCAACTCGGCATCCAGGAACTCGCCGACCTCGAAGATGCCGTCAAGTGGCTCGCTCAGCGCCCTTACATCGATCCCGAACGCGTCGGTATCTCCGGCGGCAGTTACGGCGGCTTCATGACCGCTTTCGCTCTCACGCACTCCAAAGTCTTCTCCGCCGGCGTCGCATCTGCGTCCGTCACCGATTGGCGTGATTACGACTCCATCTACACCGAACGCTACATGCTCATGCCCCAGGACAACATCGACGGCTACGAGAAAACTTCCGTCGTCGCCGCCGCCAAAGACCTCCACGGTAAACTCCTCATCCTCCACGGCACCATGGACGACAACGTCCATATGCTCAACTCCCTCAAACTCGTCCGCGCCCTTCAAAGTGCTAACAAACAGTTCGAGTTCATGCTCTACCCAGGCTCGCGCCACGGCATCGGCGGCAACCACCACCGCCGACTCTTCCGCGAGTTCATCCAGCGTGCGTTCGGCCTGTCCGCGACGGCTCCAGAGTCCCCGGACGATCCGACTCGGGATCCGCGTCCGCGCCCGTCGCGTCGACGTCAATAAAAAACGGCCCGAAGGCCGTTTATATTCTCACTCTTCCTCCTCGTGCAGTATGTGCATCAGTGCCCGTGCGGCGATTCCGTCGCCGTGGCCGTCGCGGTTGACTGTTTGACTTGTTTCGCGTGCTTGGCGTCGAACGCTTCCACCAGTGCGTCCTGCCATGGGTGCTCGCCGATCCATTCGACCTTGCCGCTCCCGATGTCGTATACCGCGCCGACGATCTGGATCTTGTTCTGATGCACCATCTCTCGCACCACGCTGCTCGATCGAAGCAGGTCGAAGATGCTCTGCATGACGTTCTCTTTCACCGCTTCGACGACGATCTCTTTCTCGTCCATCTCCGGGTGCAACTGCTTGGCCCGCGACACGGCCGGCGTGATCTTCTCCACCAACTGCGTGATGTTCCCGCCCGGATCCCCACCGCTCGCCGCCGCCGCCACCGCGCCGCACTTGGTATGCCCCATTACTACGAGCAGCGGCACATGCAGGTGCTCGGCCCCATACTCGATCGTCCCCGACGCGTCCCCACCCACGACGTTCCCCGCTACACGGATCACAAAAACGTCGCCGACCCCGCAGTCGAACACACGCTCCACCGGGATGCGAGAGTCGGCGCACGTCAAAATCGCGGCGAACGGCTGCTGCCCGTTCTCCGCCGTCGATGCCCGACGCGACGCATCGTTATTCGGGTTCGATTCCTTTTCCTTCATCCACCGCTGATTCCCCTCCCGAAGTCGTGTCAGCGATGCCTTCGCGCCGGCTTCAGGCGATTCGTCGTCTGCAGCGGCTTGATGCTTCGGCTCCGGCTTGTCTTCGTGCCCCGGCTTTTCCGTGGCCTGCTTCGATGCCGCACCGTGAACGTCGTCTGTCGCTTCTTTCTCGCCTTTGTCGCTCTTCCCACTCTTCACCGACGACACAACCTTCGCCGTCGCCGTGTGTTTCTTATGGTCGTCCTCCGGCGGCGATCCCGCATACGCGAACCCGAACAGTGTTCCTGCACTCGCCACCAGACCACACCCGATCATCACGCGCGTTGTTCGTCTACTCATCGTTTTGCCTCCCAAGCGTGAATTTGACCGGCATGCTTCGTCGAACCGAGTCGCTATCGCCTCGCCTGATGTACCACTCAGTTTCATCGGCCCAACTCCCTCCCTCGTCAACTCTTCTTCTCGTCTTCGCCCCACGATCTGCCTGCTCCCTCCCTCCTATTCCCCACGCTTCATACGACCCCTCCCGTTCATCACCCTCCTTCCACGCCTACCCTCGGCATTCCTTTCCTCTTCACGCAGGAGCACACGTGAGCAACTCTCCCACCGTCTCCATCCAAGACACCATCGTCGGCACCGGCGCCGAATGCACCTCCGTCCGCCAGACCGTCAAGGTCCACTACCGCGGCACCCTTCTCTCAGGCACCGAGTTCGACTCCAGTTACAAACGCGGCCAGCCCATCGAGTTCCGCCTCGCCGACCTGATCCAAGGCTGGCAAACCGGCATCCCAGGCATGAAAGTCGGCGGCAAGCGAACCCTCACCATCCCCTGGCAGCAGGCCTACGGCGAACGCGGCTCCCCGCCCACCATCCCGCCCAAGGCCGACCTCCTCTTCGAGATCGAACTCCTCGGCGTCCGCTAACTCTCCCAAGCCCTTCATCCCCTCTCTTCCCGCTCCACCGATCCCCATTCACGGCATCGGCTCGCTATTGATCGCTCCCGGCCCCCCGCCCCGGCTAGTCGCTGTCGCCGATGGGTCGATCATCCCCGATCGGTCCGCCGGCAACCGCAATGTAAACGACGCGCCCTTCCCCGCTTCCGACCGCAACTCGATCGTCCCCCCGTGCTGCTCCGCGATACGTTTCGTCACCGCCAGCCCCAGCCCTGTCCCTCGCAGCCCCTTGGTTGTATAGAACGCCTCGAAGATCTCCTCGTGCCGCTCGCTTGGGATCCCCGGCCCGTTGTCGAGTACCGTGACGATCAGTTCGGCTCGATTACCCCCCGCCGCGCTCAGCCGTTTCGGGTTTGCTGGTACATAACTCGCCCGCACCGTCACCGCGCCTCGCTTCGGCTCCACCGCCTCGACCGCATTGGTCATCAGGTTCATCAGCGCCTGATGCAGCAACCCCGCGTCCAGCGGCACGGGCGGCATGTCCGCGTCGCAGTCCAGGATCAGCGCCACTTGCCTCGCTTCGCACAGGTCGTGCAGCAACTCCGCGCACTCTTCCAGCAGCGGCCCGATCTTCACCAGTTCGACTTCCATCGTGCGCTGCCTCGAGAACGCGAGCATGTTCATCGACAGGCTCATGATCCGATCCAGGTTCCGCTTCAGGATCCCCCACCCGCCGCGCGCAACCTTCAGGTCGTCCTTCCGCAGCCCCATCTCGACGACGTCCGCCCCGCCGCGCAGGCCCTGCAAAATGTTCTTGATCGAGTGCGACAAACTCGCCACCGTCTCTCCGATCGCCGCCAGCCGTTCGCTCTGGAGTTTCGATGCATACGCCTCGGCGTTCGCCATGGCCAGCCCCGTGTGCCGCCCGATCGCATTCAGTAGCGCCAACTGTTCCGACATAAACGTGTAGTTCACGATCGACGAATCCACGTAAATCGCACCGAACGTCCGGTCCTGAAACTTGATCGGGCTGCAGATCGCCGACCGGATCGTGAACCGTTGGATGCTGTCCCCCGACGCGAACCGCGGATCGTTCATCGCGTTGCTCGACAGCACCCCTTCACCCTTCCGCAGTGTGTGCTGCAAAATTGTCTTGCTCACATGGATCTGCGATTCCTGCTTGTCCAGCACCGCAGCGGCGTGCTTCACCACCACCGGCTTGGGCAGCGACTCGCGTCCGCTCCCCTCCGAGATCAATATGCACCCCCGCTCCGGCCGGAACTCACCGAACACCAGTTCCATCACCCCGCGCAGCAGTTCCTCCCGATCCGTCAGCCGCGACGTCAGCGCCGTTAACCGATAGATCACCTGCAGATGGTGCATCGCCGCAGAACGCGGCTCGGGTTCCGCCAGAATGATCGAGTCCTCGTTGCTCGCGAGCGTCCGCTCGAACGACGTGTCCATCTCCTTTGCTTTGACGATCCTTACCATCTCCCGCTCGTCCCCCGCGTCCGACCGCCCGAACACGAATAACGTCGCCCCCGTGCGGACCTGATCACCCACACGCAGACGGGTGCGTTCCGTCAGCCGCGTCCCGTTGACATAGGTCCCGTTCTGTGAACCAAGATCTCGGATCCACCACACCCCTTCGTCCGGCGTCAACTCCGCGTGCCGCCGCGACACTGTCCCGTCTCGCAGCGGCAGCGCCTCGCTCGACCGCCCGACCAGTTGCGGCTCGTTTGCCGGCAACTGGAACGACTTGCCCTTGTCCGGACCCTGAATAACCGTGAGTATCAGCACTCCCCAGTGTAGAGTGCCATGCACCCGCACACGTACTACGCCGCCGCTTCCGCCATCGGCAGCAACTCCGACCGCAGGTGATCCATGTGCCGTATCACCTCTCGCAGCAGCAACTGATCCTGATCGCGTCCGATGAACCTCGATGCATACCGCAGGTCTTCCAGCAGGTCGTCGCGCAGGTAGTCAAGGCTCTGCTGGTTGCTCGTCGCCCACAGCAGGCACAGCCCCGCCGCCGCACGCCCCAGCGTCAGCACCCCCGGCGTCCCGAACTCGATCTCTGCGTGGATAAACGCCAGAGGATCCGCGCTCGCTCGTTCCCCGCGCGTCACCATCAACTTGAATCCGTCCGCCAGCGCGCCCAGCCCGGCTTCGTCCTCATATGCCGCGAGCCTTGCCGCGGCGACCCGCAACACCGCCTCCGGCTCGTCGCCGAGAATATCCGCGCACGCTTCGACGAGCCGCCGCC
>JBGSIF010000395.1:0-6935 GCA_041742635.1 Phycisphaerales bacterium | reverse complement strand
CGCCCGGCAGCGGGGTGATCCATTCGTTCAGCAGGCCGTCACCGCGGATGCGCACCGCGGTGTGCCGCGTCGCCGGGTCGTACTGCACGAACCAGTCGGCTTCGGGGGAGAAGCCGATGGTTTTCACCTCGCATTTCAGCCCCGCAGTCACTTCGCGTCGGTGCGCCCCTTGGTGGGCGATCAGCAGCGAACCGCCATCGTCGTCCGAGGGGATCAACTTGGCGAACTCGTGGAAGGACTCGACGACGGCGTCGAGAGAGCCGTAAATATCCAGGTGATCGGCCTCGATCGAGGTAATCGCGGCGAGGCGTGGACGGTAGTTGTGGAAGGAGCGGTTGAACTCGCACGCCTCGGCGACGAGGATCCCCGGCTGCCCCGCCATCGCTCCGATCGGGATCATCTCCGCGCCGATGCGGTACCCGCCGCCCGGCCCCAACTGCGAACAGGTCGCCCCGACGATGACCGACGGGTCCAACCCCGCGCTGCCAAGCACGCAGCCGAGCATCGCCGTGGTGGTGGATTTCCCGTGGGTGCCTGCGACCGCCACCCCGGTGTACCCAGCCATGCAAGCCCCCAGTGCCTCGGCATACGTCAGGTGCTTCACCCCGCGCCGATCGGCTTGGAGCATCTGGGGATGGTCGGGTTTGATCGCGGCGGACGCGACGATCAGGTCACACGCCTCGGGCAATACGCCCGAGGCTTGGTCGAAACCGACCTCGATCCCTTCGGCTGCGAGCGACTCGGTACTGCTCGAACGGGCCATGTCCGATCCGGAGATGATCCCCCCCTTGGCGCGCAGCAGGCGAGCCAGCCCTGACATCCCGCACCCGCCCACTCCGATCATGTAGATATGACGTCCCCGGAAGGGGTCGGGCGATTGGATCGCGGGAGCGTGAAATGGACGCGATGAAAGGTTCATCGATGAATGACAGATCGTAGTCGTAGACATACGACATCCCTATCGGCGTGGTGCCGATGGGACACGCACATTTGGCGTGAGTTTCCGCCCGCGGGCACGAGTGTCGGCGGCTCAGGACGGACGAACCGCAGGGGCGAGGCCGAACGCTCAACCCCGAACGGCTGGGCGGTGGTTCTTGATAGGGGCCAGTATTGAATCGAGCGCGAAGAACTGGGTTCGAGCGTTGGCGATTGCAAGGGCCATAGCGAGCAGGACGATGTTCTGGACGATATTGCAGACGCCGACCTTGTCGCCGCAGAACGGGGAGAGTTTCCCGAAACACCCGCATTCGGTGTTGAGGTCTCGGAGGATGACGGAGACGATCAGTGCGATGAAGACGACGAGCAAACCAGCGATGACGCCCGCCGCCGCGCGCGTCCACAGCCCGAGTATCAGTGCCACTCCAGCGAAGATCTCGACCCAAGGCGTGCCGAAGACGGCGAGTTGGAAGAGCATCGGTGCCTGATCGGGGTCGATTGCCTTGAATGCCTTGACGGACGCCGCGAAGTGCTGCGGCCCGCGCTCAACAAACAACTTATTGAACGCCGCAAGCAAAAACAACCCACCGAGCGCGAAGCGAAAGGGCACGGCGAGGTAGGAAAGCACGCAGGTCTTGCTCGCGCATGACCCGCCGCAGCATGACGTACCCGATTGGCACGCAATCTTGAGTGGGGTATCCATTCACTCAGCCTCCTGGATGCCCGGCCCGGTCTGGATCGGATACCCGGCGGCTTTCCAACCTGGGAATCCCGCGTGCATGATGTAGACGTTCTTGTATCCCATCAGATTGAGGTTCTTAGCGACCTCGTCGGATTCATCGCAGTTGCCGCCGATGCAGTAGCACACGATCGGTGAAGAACGATCGATCGCATCAACGAGTTTGGGGGACTTGCCGAGGAAGGCGGAGAGGGGAATGCCGAAGGCGTCCTTGACGTGCCCTTCTTCGTAATCGGATTTCTTTCGGGTGTCGATGAAGTAGGCGGTGTCGGACTTGAAGAGGGTGTACGCCTCGGCGAGGGTGATGTGCCCCTTGCTTCGCTGGGCCGGGGTGAGGGTCTCATCGCCGGCTGCGGGTGCCGCACCGGGGCTTGGGGTGCCGGTGTTAGACGGTGCCGACGGGGTGATGGCCGCGGGGGGTGGAACGGCTTGGTCGGGTACGACTGGTTCGGGGGTTTTCACGTCGGGCTTGGTCGGGGCACCCGTCGGTTTCGATCCCGGTGATGGTTCACGCTTGGGCGCGTTTTTCACCGCGTCCAACATGTTCCCCGGCGCGTCCACCGTGGTCTTCACCGGAGCGAGTTTGGAATGCACGAACCCCGCACTGAGGCCGAGTGCAACCAAGATAATAAACTGGGGGATAAAAGTACATTTCATGGAAGTGTCTCCGTGTTGCATGGCTCGTTCAAAGGAATCTACGTGCGTGTCCGCGCGCAGATTCCGAATGTTTGAGGTACAGAATCAGTTGGTGGTCGGAACGGCCTTGCCGGTCGTGGCCGCGGTGCCCGGCTGCCCGCCACGGATCGTGGCGTTGAAGGGGATGCGGAGTGTGCCGTTTTCCTTCAGGTCGGTGTTGATGACGATCTCACCGGTGATCAGCCCGAGCACGTCGGGCGTCACGCCGTTGAGTTTGATCGTGTAGGTCTGCCGCCCGTTCATGCTGGATTCCTCGAAGTCCGCCACGAGCATCATGTCTTCGCGGCCCTCGACATCGATGCTCTTGATGGCGAACTTTTCGGTCGTTCGACTTTCCAGTGTCACCACGTTGCTGAACGGAACCTTGGGGGTGAAGGCGCGGAGCGTGAGTTTCGTCGGAGTCGCTTTCACATCGCCGACCACCTGCGCGAAGAACTGGTAGTTGTGGCTCGGCGCCTTCTCTTCGTTGGTCTTGATGACCAGTTCGCTCTGGATATCACCGATCGGCGTGCCGGGCTTGACGGTAATGGTGACGGGGATCTGCTGGAATTTTTCGCCGTCGATCTCGACTTCCGAACTCTGCCCGATCTGGACGTTGAGCGCTTCGGTCTGCTTCTCGACGCTGGTGACGGCGAAGTCCGACTTGCGTCCGGAGACGGTGATCACCGCCGTCGTGCCCATCTTCGAGTCGATCTCTTGCAGGTACATCTTCTGCGGCTCGATCATGACGAGGGGCTGGACGTTCGCGTTGATGGTGACGACGGTCTGGGGGGTACCGGCAGGCTCGGAATACTCGATCGTGATCGCCTTGGGGTTCGGCCCCTTGCGGCTCTGGGGGTTGAAGGTAACGGGCATTTCGCCGCTCTCACCGGGCTTGAAACTTTTCTTGGGAAGGTCCGGCACCGTGCAGCCGCACGAGCCGTGCGCGCGGAGGATGGTGATGTTCTTGTCGGTGTTGTTCTTAAACTTGAAAACATATGTGACTGGGGTGGTATCGGGGATGTTCCCGAAATCGTGGGCCATTTTCTCCCAGGTCAGTGGGGACTGAGACGGATCCGACGGGTTCAGGCCGGAGTGCTGATCGATGTTGGGCTTCCCGCCTGGGAGGGGTTGTACCGCGCCGGGTGCGGGGGGCTGTGCGACGGGCTTGAGGTCCGTGGGTTTGCTCCCGATCCCCTGCGCCCCCGCAACGCTCGCGCTCAGGCACAGGCCCGCGGCGGTGAGCAGCATCATCCGAGTCAACTTGGTTTGCATGACGAGAAACTCCTCTGATAGTGGTGGATTTCGACTGTCTTTGGTAACGAACTCTGGGCCCGGCGCCGGGGCCAGTGAACTGCTTTAATCTGCGACGCTGGAGGTCGCCAGTATTCCTGCATTGTCTTCGTCGTCGGCGGCATCCTGATACCGCCGAAGCCCGCCCATCACAAACTCATCGAGTGGTCCCGAGATCTCGGCGGGGGACTTAGCCAGCCGGATGGCTTCTCGCAGGGGCTTGCAAGGGCCGAGCCGCTTGGCGAACCAACTCACGCGGCGACGCATGTTCACCATGGCGTAATGCTCGCCGCGGTACTCGATCATCAGCCCGAAGTAACGGTGCATCATCCCAATTTTTTCTTTCAGGGTCGGCTCCGCGGGCTTGATACCGGTCGTCAGCAGTGACCAGGCATCTCGAAAGATCCAAGGCGTTGAGAGTGCGCCGCGTCCGATCATCACGCCGTCGCACCCTGTGAGGCCCAGCATCTTGAGTACATCTTCAGGCTCAACGACGTCCCCATTCCCGATCACCGGTACGCGGCGCGATGATTTCGCCCGAATCGCCGCGACGACCCCGGCGATCCCGGCGTGCGAAACTTCACCGCCGAACTTCTGTTCGGTCGTTCGACCATGGATCGTGATAGCACAGGCGCCGGCGTCGACCAATCGCGGGGCGAGCCATTCTGCGACCGGCGGCACCGGGAGGTTGGACCAGCCCAGTCGCATCTTCGCGGTCACCGGCGTGGGGTTCGTTCCGCTGCCCACCGCCTGTACCACAGCCTCCACGATCCGCACCGCCCGATCCGGGTCGCACAGGAGTTTGGAGCCGCCATCTTTTTTCGTGACCTTATCGACCGGGCAACCCATGTTGATATCGATGATCGTCGCGCCGTGGTCGCGTGCCCAGCGTGCCCCGTCGGCCATGATGCCGGGGTCTGCGCCGTACAACTGCATCCCGACCGGTTTGTCAAAGGCGTTGGTTTGCGCGAGATCGAGCGAAGTCGCGGTACCGCGCAACAAGCCCTGCGGAGAGAGCAAATCCGTACACGCCAGCCCCAGCCCGCCTTGCTCGCGGCAGATCGTCCGGAAGGCCAAATCGCAGTACCCGGCGATGGGTGCCAGGAGGAGCGGGGTGGCGAGATGGACATGCCCGATCTGCATAAGAGGAAGAAACCAACCCTTCGTGACGTTCGGTGTTTGGACGATCCCAGAACACGACTGACAACGATATCACTCTACACCCGTATCGGTCGCTGACTGTAACTGGTTCGTCACTTGGGCGGGTGCAAGTTGAATAGGCCCTATCGCGCAAGCCTTGCAGGCCGACGAACGTCGGATGCACGTCAGCGTGAACCGACGCGGCGGAGCAAGCCGCCGGGGAGGAGAGTTGATGCGCCAGCACCGAGCAGGCTCACGCAGGCCGTGGCGTAGAACGCCGGGGCGAGGCCGTAGCGGTCGACCAGCGCCTGCGCCCCCACGGCCCCGAATGCGGAGAGCGACCAGGCTCCGCCCATCATGAGTCCCGAAGCCAAACTTGTCCGGTGCGGCAACAGCCGCTGCGCGAGCGAAATGGTGAGCGGCACAAGCCCACCATACCCAACCCCCGCGAGCAGCGACAAGACGAGGACCATGGACCCGGCGGCGTGCGGCATGAGCACAATCGCCCCCGCCGCCAGCAAGGGAGACAGCGCCAGCGCCCCTTTTTCATGCCGGGATGAAACGTACCACCCTGCGATCAACCCGCACGCCCCCATGCCCAGTTGCTTGGCGCCCTGAAGCGGGCCGCTGAGTTCCGACGCCTGTTGGCGCATCGCCTCGCTGAGCGTGGCGATGTGCGCACCGCCCGCGGCGGCACCCGCTCGATCGAGCACGAGTTGCTCGCACCATCGGGTGATCAGGACAATGATCGCAGCGTCAACACTGAACCGAAGCAGGTTCCCGACATAAAGCAGCCAGACGGCGCGCCAGCGCTCCCGGCGCTCCGCGGGCGTCAAGGTGGCATGGGCCGCGTGCGCTCCGGCACGCCGGTGCGGGATGTGGCGTATGGCCCAGAACAACAAGACGCAGACCGCTAGCCCCGGGGGGATGAACCACGCCAGCGCGCGCAGCCCCGCGCGCGACGACTCGGCATCAAAGTGCCCGACCCAATACGGCGCGCCGACGTTGCCCGCGATCCCGCCGATCATTCCCGCGGAATAGAACACGGCGACACCGAACGATCGGCGTGAGCCGGAGAGTTGCCCCACCGCCGCCGCCGCGATGGGGTGAAAGGCTCCAATCCCGATCCCCGACACGATCTGGATAAACATGAGTTCTGAGTAAGTGCGGGCGAACCCGATCAGCCCGACCCCCAGCACCGCGAGTGCCAGCCCGAGCCACCCGAAGACTCGAGTGTTGAACCGATCGGACAACCAAGCCACCAGCGGCTGCACCAACCCGTTGCACAGCGCACCCACGCCGAGCAGCAAGGCCCCCTGTTCCGGGGTCAAGGTCAGGTGCCCCTCGAGGACGGTGAGAAGGGGAGGGGCCGTGAAGGAGAAGAAATCGATGACGCTGTGGGAGCCAACGGTGATCCACAGGCGTGTGCGAGCACGAGGCAGCCGCGCCTCCGCTTCAAGCGTCGCGGGTAGTAACGAAGTGTTCGACATTGTCGGGTGGGCCGTGTAGTGTGGGCGCGGTCAACTTACCGCTTGCCCGTTGACGTTGTTGGCGCGCTGGAGGATGCCGTCGAGCAGCCCCCGCACCTCGTGGGCCATACGGGTATTGGGGAACTCAGCAATGATGCGTTTTCCGATGGCAGCGGCGACAGCCCACTCGCGGTCACGCACGGCGATCTTGAACTGCGCGCCGAGGTTCTCGCGGGCTTTGCCGATGACGCCGCGAGCGACTTCACGGTACGGCTCGGCGTCGTTCTCGGTGAGGTACCCGTCAAGTTCTTTGAGCAGTTCCATGGCTTCGTCGATGCGGTCGCGTTCCGCCGCGTCGAGGAACCGTCGCTCCAGGTCAGCCTTGTACACCGCCCGCGCGTGCTCGACGCGCTGTCGGAGGTTCTCGACGCGCGGGGAGTCGGGGAAACGGCGGCGGATGCTCGCGGCTTCACGGATCGCCGGATCCCAGCGTCGCTGAACGATCAAGCCGTCCAAGCGTGCAATCGCGTCGGCGACATTGTGTTCCATCTCCGCTGAACGGGCGTTGTCGATCCTGGCGCGGAAAGCCTCGGCGTCGGCCCGGTACCCGAAGCGGTTGGCCAGTTCTTCGCAGAGCACCAGTCCCGCGTCCCACTCGCCGACCGCGATGTCCTCCGAGCGAT
>JBGSIF010000394.1:0-4318 GCA_041742635.1 Phycisphaerales bacterium | reverse complement strand
CCGCTCGCGGCGAACGTGCTGGCGTGCGCGGCGCTCGTCTCCGCGCGGCTCTCGCTGGGTCGCTGGCCCCACCGCTACGGCATGGATGACCCGAAGGACTGCACCTCGCCGCTGCTGTATATTGCCGCGATGCTGCTCATGGTCATGTCAATACCCGCGCTTCTGGTTACGGCGGTGCTGGTGTGCGTGCACGCGGCGAAGCGGCTGCCATCAAAGACAGGCTGGTTCGTGGCCACGGCGGTGTGCCTCTGGGCGGCGGGGTTCGCGCTCATGCGGTGGGACCCCATCAAGGTATGGGTGTGGATGTTTGATTAGAGCGGTTTCGATCACAATGGAGCGGGTGAGGAGGCCGATTCTCCGGGCGGGGCGCCCGGTCCACTGTCCTGGGGCGATACGAAGTCGAACATCACCCAGGCGTGCGGGGGGCGGGGGGGCGGGGGGGCGCAGAACTTCGCGGAGTCATCGGTGAGAAGGGCGTGGCCTGAATGATCCCTACACCTGCCGGCACGTTGAGGTGCATAACACCGGGGAAACATGATGCAAAGGAGGAAGGCACGGGGGTGGGATCACATGTGGCGGGTTTGAAGCAAGATTCATGGCAAGCGGCCGGGTTGCGTGTAGAATTCGGCGGGTGGATCGTGTCAATGCACAGGCTTGATTCCTGTTCGGGAAAGGTACCTTATGCGTCCATGTTCGTGGCTCTCACACGCAGCGGCGTGCGCTTTCGTGGCGGCGTCGTGCTCACTCGTTCCGGCTCCGGCATCGGCGCAGGATGTCGCCAACTTCCAGCCGTATCAGGCCGGGTTCGAGGCTCCGGTGTTCCTCGGGAGTCCGCCGGGGGAGCCAAACCGCGTGATGATCGGGACGCTGCGGGGGTTGATCTTCGTGGTCGAGGACGGCGTGCTGCTGCCGACGCCGTTCCTTGATATCAGCGATCGGGTGCGCCTTGTCCACGGGCTGATCGGGATCGCGTTCGCGCCGGATTACGCGGTCAGCCGGCGGTTCTATGTGAACTACACGCCGCCGGAACTGAACGGCCCGCGGATCTCTCGCTTCACGACCTCGGCGAACCCGAACGTGTCCAATGACAACGAGGAAGTGCTGCTCGAGACCGGGCCGGGGCAGGGAGATCACAACTCGGGGTGGATGGATTTCGGGCCGGACGGGTATCTGTACATCGCCAAGGGGGACAGTTTCGCCAACCCGCAGGATCCGGTGAGCCATCTGGGCGGGAAGATGCTCCGCATCGATGTCTCACCGGCGGCTGGGTATGTTTGCCCGCCGGACAATCCGTATGTCGGCAAGCCGGGCTTCGACGAGATCGCCGCGATCGGGCTGCGCAACCCGTGGCGCAACTGTTTCGACAAACTCACGGGCGATCTGTACATCGCGGACGTCGGGGTGCTGGATGTGGAGGAAGTGAACTATGTGCCGGCGGGCACGCTGCTGGGGCGGAACTTCGGCTGGGGGTGTTACGAGGGGACGATCTGCCGCACACCGCTGCCGTTCCCGACGTGCGACTGCAACGACCCCTTTCTCACGTTTCCCATCCATACATACAACCACCAGCAAGGGTTTTCGATCATCGGCGGCCCGGTGTACCGCGGGGATGCGATCCCGCGTTGGCGAGGGCGCTATTTCTATATGGACCCGTTCACCAACCGGCTGTGGTCGCTGCGAACGGTCAACGGTGCCGCGAGCGATGTGCAGGAGCACGCCGCCGCGCTCAATGAGGGACTGCCGTCGGGTCAGAGTTTGAGCATGGGCGTGACGATCGGCACCGACGGGCAAGGCGAGATGTATGTGCTGGAACTCAGTGGCCGCATCATCAAGATCGTTCCCGAACACGACGCGGCCGACTGGGATCTCAACGGCGTCGTGAACAGCCAGGACTTCTTCTCGTTCCTCGGCGATTTGTTTGATGAGCGCGCGGACCTCACCGGCGATCATCTCACGAATAGTCAGGATTTCTTCGAGTTCCTGATCTACTTCTTCGATCGTTGATCAGCCAGCGGCATCTATAGTGGTAGATGAGACTCATTGCATCGCTTGCGCTCTCCAGTTCGGCACTCTTCGCTTCCATGCACACTACATTCGTCTGTCGTGCGAGCGCGGACGATGGAGGAGGGCCGGTGAAGGTGTTTGTGCTTGCCGGGCAGTCGAACATGGCGGGGCAGGGCGTCGCGGACCTTTCGGGCAAGGACTACAACGGCGGGCGTGGGACGCTCGCGTGGCTGCTTGAGGATCCCTCGAAGGTGTCGCTGGTCGCGCACGTCCGCGGTGCCGACGGCTCGTGGCAGAAGCGCGACGATGTCTTCGTGCGATACACGCCCGAAGACGAGGCGGTGGCGGTCGGCCCGCTGGCACTAGGGTTCACGCCACACCGTGACGGGCACCACTTCGGGCCGGAACTGCAGATCGGGCATGTGCTGGGCGACGCGATCGATGAGCCGGTGCTGCTCGTGAAGACCGCATGGGGGGGCAAGAGTTTATACAAGGACTTCCGCCCGCCGTCCTCGGGTGGCCAGGTCGGGCCGTACTACACGCGGATGATCGAGGACGTGCGCACTGCCATGGCGAGGGCCGCGGAGGAGATCCCCGCAGCGAAAGGGCGGGGGGTTGAGATCGCCGGGCTGGTCTGGTACCACGGCTGGAACGATGGGTGCGAACCGGACACCGCGGTACCCGAGTACCGGCAGAATCTGGTCAACCTGATCCAAGACGTACGGCACGACCTGGGCGTCGCGGACCTGCCGGTGGTTGTCGGGGAGATCACCGGGCCGTGGATCGAGGCACCGGGTGAGTGGGGCGCGCTGCGCCGGGCGCAGGCGGAGGCGGCGTCGCGCCCCGACTGGCAGGGTCGCGTTCTCTTCGTGCCAACCGCGGCGTTTGTCCGTGAGCCGGAGCAGTCGCCCAACCCCACCCACGGGCATCACGAGTTCGGGAACGCGGAGACATACGTCCTCGTCGGTGATGCACTGGGCAAGGCGATGCGCTCGCTGGTGGTGAAGGACGCGCCGCCGTTTGTGCCGACGCTGCCGTGGGCCCCGGCAATCAAGAAAGAGGGCGAACTTTCGGGGTACATGCTCGTCCCGCTCGAGAAGGTACCGAAGGAGTTCAACGCGGGTTTCTCGCTCTACGCCGCGGCGTGGCCGATCGTCGAAAAGTACCCGGGCAGCCGCTTCCAGACCGGGCTCTTCGGCACCTGGATGTTCGCGCAGCAAGAAGAGAACACGCCCAAGCAGCCGTACTCGGACATCGAGGGAGGACTCGGGTGGTGGCGCGACACGCGCTTCGCCACCGCGACGCCCAAGTTCATCATGGGCGGCGTCGCGCCCGACTTCTCGTCCTGGGCCAACGGGCCGGGCGCGGGCAAGGGACGCGACTGGGACAACCCACTGGGCAAGTACGCCGTCGCGCAACTCAGCCCGTGGGTTCTCTGGCCGCCCGACGGACTCAACCTCGCACCGGGCACCTGCGGCGAACTCTTCGGCTACGGCTACCTCCCGCTCCCACTCATCGACGCCAAGCCCACCACTGCGGGGGCGGCGGTCCCCACCGGGGACCAATGCTGGACGCTGTTCCTGAACACCGCGAACTTCAAGGGGCCGCTGTGCTTCTTCACGCCGTACTTCTGGTCGGCGTCGGCGGTCGAGAAGCCCGAACTCGCGGGCAACCTGCTGGACTCGCGCCCGTCCGATCCGAACAAGGCGTTCCAGATGGAAACGCAGTGGGTGCCCGCCACGCTCAGTTCGCTCACCGCCCGAGAAGGCGAGACGGGCCTGCGTGAATACGCCCGAGCGGCGCCGATGTCGTTCCCGATCGACGCCGAGGGGCGCACCGTGATCCTGCATCGGCTGACCTCGTACACACCCGAAGCGCTCACCGAACCCGTACGGCGCTGGTTCGCCGGGGGCGACGCGGCCAGCGGCGTGATCGACTCCGCCGCGTCGCATGTGCAGCACTTCGGCAAGGGCGGTGGGTCAACCTGGCGCATCTTCGCCGAAGGCACGAACGACGATCACCGCCGCGATATCCGCTGGGACAGGTTCGGGACGCCCATCGCACACGACCCGATGACCTTTGGCTATCGGTGGAACGACACGCTCGTTCGGCGCGTCAATGATGCAGGCGGCCCGCGGGTTCGACTCCCAGAATACTTCCGGCTTGAGAAGGCCGAGGGGAAGCCGCCGCACTGGGTCGCGGTGCAGGCGACCGACGTGCCCGCGGAAGCCAACCTCGCCGCGCTTCGCTTTGAAACCCCGAAGGAAGAGGGCGAGGGCGCGTACGAAACGCCGACCGCGCCGACAAGCCCGTT
>JBGSIF010000393.1:0-2294 GCA_041742635.1 Phycisphaerales bacterium | reverse complement strand
GAGAACGTCACCTCGCTCGGCTGCCATGTCACCGCCGGGAGCGCGACGCGGTCGTCGTTCCCCAGCGCGGCGTGCGTCAGCCCTCGGTATGAGAGCGCTGGGTCGAACGCCGTCACGTCCCCTTCGCGCAGCACGGGCTCGTTCCCCGTACTGTTTCTATTAATAAATAGTATGTTGCCGTGCCGCGGCAAATGCCGCAGCTGCGAGGCTGCGTTGGTCGTCGACGAAAGAACAAACGTCGAGGCACCGATTGCCGGTGTTCCGTTTAGGTTCCTTCCGCCGATCCGAAGGAAATAGGTTTGCCCCGCGACGACGCTCCCAGTCCATTCCTCCTGGCATGCGCTGGCTCCCGGCGGAATGGCGGCGCAGCTTGTTGTATAAACAAAGAACTGGTGCCGCGGCAGATCGACACCGCGGCATTCCCGCGAGATCCGGATTGACTCCGTCCGCGGAGCGGTGAACCGGAACCACGCGTCGTTGGTCCAGCAGAGAGGCTGCGACGCATCGACCTCGACAAAGGAGTTGCCCAGCGTCACAAATCCAAAGGGGATTTCGATCGCCTGCTCGCAGGTGCCGTTGATGGGTGAGTTGATCGCAGTCGAACCTAAAAAGAGCACATGCCCGGCGTCGTTCAGCCGAGGGAACTGGACGTCACGCATCTCGCGAAGGAGGTCCACCGGCTGGCCGGTGAATGCGAGCACCTCGTACCCCACCTGCCCCGCCGCCTGCCCGGCCACGCCGGTCATCACCCCGCACGCCAGCAACATTGCAACTACCGAGCGTGCGCGCACTACGGGCGTCATTGGCTTCATCGTGTACCCCTTTAGGAAGTCGGACGTGGCAGCGGCATCAGCAAGCAACGATCAAGGGCGAGTGCCCCGGCGGAGCATCGGCTCCGCGATCATATTTTCTCAGAACCTACAAGTTCTCTTGCACATCGGACCAACAGACTGTACCATAATCTACGTATTGCTGCAAGAGCGATTGCGCCACTTTCACAAACTTATTTCTTCATCGGCTCTTCCCGCTCACCGCGACCATATCACGTACGGCCGTTCCGCCGCTACCCGATACCTTCTATTAGCATCATCGCTCGCTCCCTTCCAGCCCGAATCCTAGATACTCCGACTTGCCCCGTTTGACTCCCTCGCACCGCCCCCCGCGCACGCTTCATTCATTCGTTTCCTTTTCAACCGCCATAGGAGGCCCGGTATGGTTCAGATCGATTCAGGCGCAACTCGCCCCGCCACACGAACGCCCCGCGCCTTCGCGGCCTGCGAACTCCTCACCGTCATCGTGATCGTCGCGATCCTCGCCGCGATCCTCGCCACGATGATGCCCGACTCGCGCCGGCGCAGCCAACTCGCCGGCTCGCTCACCAACCAGCAGCGGCTGGGGGCTGGGATTGCGGATTATGGGCTAGAGAATGAGGACTCCGTGGTGTCGTTCACTTGGCGAACGGGCGAATCACGAACCTGCGGCGACATCACGTTTCCGGTTGCGTCCTCTGACTTGATTGCGGCCGCGAACCAGGCCATCTGCATCCTGCGCGAGCAGGGTGGCCGAACGGACATTACCCCGACCGCGTTTCCGAACTGGCTTCCGCACACGTTCTATAACTTGTTGCCGCTGATGGTGTATATGGATGAGCCGTTGCCGAGCAAGCTGCTCGTCTCGCCGGGTGATCGGTTTCGCCTCGAATGGCAGCGGGCGGTTACCAGCGTCCCGGGCGATCCGAACGGGCCCTTCTTCAGCCTCGCGTGTCGGCCCGGCAGCGGGACGTCGGGTGCCGCGTTGACCCGCTGGCCGTACTCCAGTTCGTATGAGATGGGGCCGTCGTTCTTTTCCCCCGATCGGAGCGTCGGTGCCATCGGCACAATCAGCCAAGCCAGCGGACACAGTACATACAACATTCCCGGGAATACCCCGCTGGGGCGGCGGCGGCTCAGCGAAGTCGCGTTCCCATCTCACAAAGCGGTGCTCTATGAGCAGAACCAGCGCTTCTTTGGGCAGTACGAGGCATTCTTCATGAGCACGGTCGCTCGAATCCCGGTTCTCTTTGCCGACGGCGGTGGGAGCGTCCGCTCGATGGCCCAAGCCAATGACGGTTGGAATCCGGCAAACGGCACCGCGTCACCGACAACTGTTGTGTACGCGCCAGACACCCTTTGGGAGACGCCGACCGAGAGCGGCGCGTCGTCCGTCGTCTACCTCGGCCGCATCCGCTGGACGCAGCGCGGCCTCGAAGGGCGCGACTTCAGCGCCCCCGAAGTCGCCCCGTAACCGCCCCTCCC
>JBGSIF010000392.1:0-5967 GCA_041742635.1 Phycisphaerales bacterium | reverse complement strand
CGTCAACACCGGCACCGCCGGGGCGAGCAGCAAGTTGCCCTTCGGCGGGCTGGGGCTCTCGGGCAACCACCGCCCCGCGGGAGCGTTCGCGCTGGATTACTGCGCGTACCCGGTGGCGGGGATGATCGAGCGCGGCGACGCGGCGACGATCCCCGAGGGGATGCGGTTCGATGAGGCGTGGCTGGCGTAGGCGGGCTACTCGAACAGCCGGTTCAGAAACGCGAAGAAGTCGGTGCTGTCGAACGCGCCGCTCCCGTCCATGTCGAAGACTTCGCAGGATGGGCCGATGACGCCATCGGACCCGACGATGCAGGTGAGGCAGGCGAAGAAGTCGGTGCTGTACATGATGCCGTCCTGGTTGGCGTCGCCGAGTTTCTCGGGCGGGTAGATGACCCAGGTGCGGTTGGCGGCGTAGTTCCGCAGCGTGCGCGAGACGACCTGCCCGTTCATCTTGGGCCAGCGGACGATGACCTCGTCGGCGTGGGTGGAGTCCGCCATGCCGAAGTGCTGGATGTGGTCGTTCTGGTTCTTGAAGTTGGAGCCGGCGATCACCTCGCGGAGTTGCCAGTCGCTGCCGGTGCGGAGGTCGATCTGCGTGCCGACGGCGAAGCGGTTCGGCCCGCGCCCGACGACGCGGAACTTCATCCAGTTGCGGCGCTGGCCCTCGTGGTTGATGTAGAGCCGGAAGGACGAGGGGATCCCCCCTTCGCCGGTGCGGTTGGAGACCATCAGGTCCACGTCCCCGTCGTTGTCCACATCGGCGACGGCGCAGGTGAACGACGCGCGGATGTCCGCAACGCTCATCGCGGCGGCGACTTCCTGAGTGGTGACGCCGCCGACACTGCGGAAGAGTTTGTTGGCGTTCTGGCTGTGGCAGACGTAGATATCCTCGAACCCGTCGTTGTTGTAGTCGAGGAAGACGCTGCCCCAGGCGAGTTGTTCATCGCGGGTGCCGGTCTCCGCGGCGCGATCGATGAAGGTGCCGTTGCCCTGGTTCATGTAGAGGTAGTTGGGGGCGGTGGATCCGCCGATGTTGGAGATGTACATATCCGGGTAGCGGTTGCGGTCGAAGTCGCCGATGGCCAGGCACATCGCGTCGATGCACCCGTCGGTGCCGGAAGAGGCGGAGATGTTGACGAACTGCCCGTTGTCGTTGCGCCACATGCGGTTGCGGATCTGGCACCCGCGGCTGGCACCCTTGTCGTTGGAGAGGTAGAGGTCGGGGTCGCCGTCGCGGTCGTAGTCGAAGAAGGAGGCCTGGAAACTCGGGTCGATGTCGGCGTCCACGCCCATGGCGACGCCCACTTCGGTGAAGGATTGCCCCTGGTTGTTGATGTAGAGGAGGTTGCGGACGAGGTTCTGCGCGAAGGGGGGCGTGGGGTAGTTGGTGGTGGTGCGGTTGGCGAGGTAGAGGTCGAGCCAGCCGTCGCCGTTGAAGTCGCCCCAGCAGGAACTCTGTCCGGCGGCTTCGACGCCCAGGCCGAACTGGGCGGTGATGTCGGTGAACTGAAAGTTCCCCTCGTTGCGGAGCAACAGATTGGGCTGGAGCCAGCAGGTGATGAATAGGTCCAGGTCGCCGTCGTTGTCGAAGTCGGCGGCGGTGACGCCAGTGGCGGCGCGGCCGCTGGGGATGCCGTTCATGCGAGAACGGTTGGTGAACTGGCCGGCGCCGTTGTTCTGATAGACGCCGACGGTGTAGGGGCTTTGTGACGAGACGGTTTGTTTGCCGAGGATGACCAGGTCGGGGGCATGGTCGTTGTTGAGGTCCACACAGGCGAAGCCGCAGCCGAAGGAGCGGAGGTCTTCGGGGAGGTAGTCGATCCCGCGGACGACGGATTCGTTGGTGAACGGAACCTCTGGTTGGGCGAAGCAGGCATCGCCTATACCGAAGCCGGCGCACGCGCCGACAATCAAGGCCCGAGCGGTAAGTGTGCGAACGACCGATCGCCGGCACCCTGTCAGGTTCACCCTTCGCATGGCGGTACTCCTATTGAGACAACGACCCATCCACGGCTACACGAGGGGGAAATGAGGCTTCCCACCAGTACGTTCAGCATACCGCGCCGTGGCTGAGTTGCAACAAATTTTGAGTTATCCACCCCCCGTGCCCGTCGTATCATAGAGGAACGTCCGAACACCCCTTTGAAGGAATTTCCGTATGCGGTCTCTCTTGGTTTCCGCGGGTATCGCGGCTATGGCAACGTCCCAGTTTGTCCTGTGTGCTTCGGCCCAGGACGCGCAGAAACTCTACGACGCCTACAAAGAAGCGACGGCAAAGGTCAAGGCCGTCTCGTACACCGCGGCGATCAAGCCGAGCGGGACCGGCGGCCCGTCGCTCCCGGAAATCTCCGGCAAGGTCGTGCTGACGACCGAACTGAAGGACCGCATGGACTTCCGGGGGAAGTTCATCATCACCGGCGAGCGGCCGGGCCCGGTTGCGACCGCGCCAGCGACGAAGTTTGAGATTGGATTTGACGGTAAGGTTATCCGAAACGTACTCCACGCCGAGAAGGTGGTGGAAGAACTCAAGGTGTCCGCCGATGAGCCCGCGCAGTTCTTCGAGGAACCGATGATGCTGCTGGCGTTCTCGTACTGGCACGATGAAGACGAGATGCAGGAACCGACGGCGATCAAGCACGCTGGTCAGGCGGAGTTGGACGGCGTGAAGTGCGACATCCTCGTGGTGGAACGCACGTTCGAGATGCCCGACATGGGCGAGATGGGCGAAGAAGAAGCCGCACCGAAGAAGATGACGATGAAATCCCGGCTGCATGTGGGCGAGGCGGACCACCTGTTGCGCCGGGTCGAGTACGCCGATCCGAACAAGGATGAGTACTCGGTGAGCATCACGATGACGGAAGTGAAGGGTGATCCGTCGATCGAAGCGACGGCGTTCACGATCGTCACGCCGGATGGGTACACGGTTTGAGAGAAAAAAATGGAAGAGGGCGGCGGGATGCCCGAGGCGAAGTTTAAGGTCGGGGACGTCGCGCCGGAATGGACCCTCAAGGACGCCGACGGGAAAGACCGCAAACTCTCGGAGTTTAAGGGCAAGGTCGTGGTGATGGACTTCTGGGCGACATGGTGCGGGCCGTGCAAGATGGCGATGCCGGGCCTCCAGAAACTGCACGAGAGCATGAAGGACAAGGGCGTCGTGGTCGTGGGCGTGAACATGGCCGACGACGCCGAGGCCGCCAAGAAGTTCATGACGAACAAGAAGTACACTTACCTCGGTGTGTACGGCGGCGATGAGGTCGCCCAGGCGTACGGTGTCGGCCCGATCCCGCAGTTCTTTGTCGTCGGCATCGACGGCAAGATCATCCACCACGCCATCGGATTCGACCCCAAGGGCGAAAAGAAACTCGAAGAAGTCATCACCAAGCACCTGGAAGAAAAATCGAAGAACTGACAGGCACTCGATCACACGGTGCCAATCAACGAACCAAACCCCGGCGAGCCGGGGTTTTTTTATAGCGATTGTTCGTCGGGATCGTTCGATCGTTCTTCGATGCGCACGAGCGAACGACGTGGCCGCATGGTCATGGCGGGGGTCAGGTGGTGCGTGGAGGGTTGCGATCGGCTTCGGAGGATGCGGGCTGAGTCGGGCCGGGTTGGATGTGCCCGAGAGCGCGGGCGATGAGTTCGCCCCGGGTCTTCGCGCCGAGTTTACGGTGCAGTGACTTGACGTGATCATGCACGGTGTGCATGCTGCGCCCGACGTACCCGGCGATCTCGCGGACGGACTCGCCGGCGAGGAGGTGGTTGAGGATGACCTGCTCTTTGGTGGTCAGCCACATGGTGCTGTCGGATGGGCCTGCACCCACAGCGGCGTGGGCACGCCGTGCGAGGGGGCGAAGGACGGATTCGATCACGAGCCCGACGGATTCGGGGAGGATCGATTGTTCTTTGATGCCGACTTCGAGGATGAGGGTGCGCGGGATCGCGCCCGTGATGATGGTGGCGCCGAGCCAGAGGGCGATGGCGCCGGGTTCGGTACCGCCGACGGCGCGGCTCCAGCGTCTCCCGAGGGGAGACTGTCGCCAGTTCGTGCCGCCGAGTTCTTCGGGGGTACCGACCACGGGGTGATTGACGGCGAGCGTGCCCGGTGCCCAGCCGAGGTCTTTGCCCTGAGCGAGCGAGGCTCGCAGGCCGGCGAGAGCGAGGTCGTTGGGATCCAGCGAGACCATGGACTGGGTTTCGAGAGTACGGCCGAGCGTGGTGGTGACGGAAGCGGTTCGGCCGCCGGCGACACCAGTGGCGTCTTGCCGCAGCACACGCCCGTGAGCATCGACCTCGCCGAGGAGGACCGCGACGTAGGTCCAGCGGCCAACGGGAAGGAGCGATGCACCGGCCAAATCACACCAGTTCTGGGTTGGGACGGCGGGGAGAACAGCAACCGCCTCGGTCATCGTCGCGACGGATTCAAATAGTGCTCGATGCACGCTCGATCCAAGTTCCGCGAGCGATTGTGTCATGCTGGCTCCTGGGTGTCCTGGGCAACTGGGTTTCAGGCTCGCTTTGATGCTACGGCGCAAGTCCTGAATCGGCGTCGATCAGGACAGAATGACGCAAGTAAAGCGTAGAGTCTTTTCAATACATTATGGTCAGAATCGTGAATTTGGGCAATCTGTGCGAATGGGGTAGTAGCCGCGTTGAGTAATATGTACCCCCAAATACCCAAGTTTTCCATGTTTCAGAGTGAAGATACGTAAATGAACCTATAAAATAGGGGGTTTAATCGGGCTGATCGGTTATCGGTCTGTTCGTACAAGTGTACAACATAGAGCCGAAACTGCCAATGTGAATGTGCGGAAACCTGATCGGCATCCCAAATTAACGAACGAAAGCGTTCTCAGAGTATGTGCGATATTTGATCAGTTTGGATCTGCTGGATTCGGAGTAATCTGATGTGATGAGCGGAAACGACTGACGTGGGGATTGGCATTGAGGTAGCGTCGGAGTGGTTGAGAGGTCCATTCGCCCGCAGAGGGGATGCCGATACGGGCGGACTGGGCGATGGATTGTGAGTCGATGGGGTGTTGGCGGGGAAGGATGTAGAGGCGGTGGTCGGCGAGTAGATCGATGCCGTTGAGCGAGCGATCAATGGAGAGTGCTCGGCACAGTTTTCCCTGGCCGCTGCACAAGTCGGTATCGAAGAGAGAGCGGGTAGAGCGGCGACGACCTGCTGCACGCGCGCGGTGCATGTGCTGGAGTCCGGTGAGTGGTTGGAGGGCACGAACGAGTACGGCGGCGGGTTCGCCGACGCTGGCGCAGACGACGTTGAAGCAGCAGTGCGTGCCGTAGATGAAGTAGACGTACGCAGTGCCCGCGCGGGCGTACATAGCGTCGTTGCGAGGGGTTCGTCGGCCGGCGAAGGCGTGCGAGGCACGGTCTTGTACACCGATGTAGGCCTCGGTCTCGACGATCAGCCCGGCGAGCGTGGCACCGGTGTCGGGGGTTCGGACAAGCCGGCAGCCCAGCAGGTCGTCGGCGAGGGCGACCGCTGGGCGAGCGAACCACGCGAGCGAAGGGCGCGGTTCATCGGCGGTGTCGGAAATGCGTGTGCGGTCGGGCATGAGCGGGTATGGAACAGAGAGAAGAGAGTACCTCGCGCACGGCAGAGCGGATGGCGGTATCATGTGCCCCTACGCACGGCGTCGGTGTCGATAAACGAAGCCAAGCGATGCGTGTGCAGATGTGTGGGAGGGTGTGGCGGCGGTGGGAGGGTGGATGAGTCGTTTCGGTGTTCGGTCTGGTATTTCAACATCCCCTCGTGGACTTTCCACATGATTGATATTCGCAAACTCAAAGAACTCGTGCGGCTGATGGTCGAGAACGACTTGTCGGAACTCGATCTGAAGGATCAACAGGAGACGGTGACGATCAAGCGGGGGTCGGGGACGATCATCGCGCCGCCGGCGATGGTGCATCACGTACCGGCGGCGGCGGTGGGTGGCGCGCCGGCAG
>JBGSIF010000391.1:0-11991 GCA_041742635.1 Phycisphaerales bacterium | reverse complement strand
TCGCCGGTCACGTCGCGCCCGTTGGCCGATGGTGCGGGCGGAGGAGAACCCCCAGCGGAGGCCGCGAGGTCGTCGTCGGGGCCGACAAACTCCACGGTAATGAGCCGCTGCGAGACGGACTGTGCCGCGTCGTTAAACGGGTTGAGGCAGGAGCGCTGGAGGTAGTCGCGGTGGACCTGCGAATGCGCACGCAATCGCAGCACGCCCCCGTTCATGCCCGCAGGCTCGATCTCCTCGAACCACTGGCGGCACAAGGCCGGCGCGTTCCCGCGCAGGTGCGAGAGCATCCCCGACCAGATCTGTCGATCAGCAGGTGTCATGTGGAACAGCCAAGACGAAGCGGGCCGGTCGGCCGGACCCGGAAGGATGTCGGGATGAAAAACAACGCATCGCGCTTACCGATGGACACACTCACACCGCGGCGCGAACGCAACCGTACACGGGTGCCCGGCGGGTTGTCAAGGCACGCAGAAACAATCGCGCGCATGGTTGACTTTGTAGACGCGTACACCCAGTTTACCGGTACGCCAATCGCCGTGGCCGCGCCCGGCCTTCACATCCGGCATCGTGTCAGTAGGAAGTGGCGAATAATCGAGGCTTGAAGGATGAGCGGTCCCGGGTGGGGCTTGAATGGAGCGAGCGATGTCGAGCGATGCGCCGTTGATGCTGAGCGTGAGCGGGTGCCGGGGGATTTTCGGCAAGACCATGACCCCGGAGGTGGCGGCGCGGTTAGGCGCCGTCTTCGGGGCGTACGTACGCGAGCGTGCCTTCGAGGGAACACGCAGGCACAAGCCGGTGGTCATCGTCGGTCGGGACGGCCGCGCAGGGGGCGGGTGCCTGCTGTCGGCGGCGATGGCGGGGCTGCAAGGGGCCGGGTGCGACGTCGTGAACATCGGCGTGGCAATGACACCGACCGTCGGTGTCATGGTCGATACCCGCGGTGCCAGCGCAGGACTCATCGTGACGGCGAGCCACAACCCGCAGGAATGGAACGGGATCAAGCCCGTCGTGCGCCGTGTCGGGGGAGCGGGGGACGCGGTGGGGGCGGGGGTGGTTGACGCCTCGGCACCCGGGAAGGACATCGCGGACGAAATTATCGCGCGGTTCAAGCGTGCGTCGGAAGTTGGCGCGGTGAGCAACGCTGCGATGTGGGTCGGGCCGACCGAAGTGGGCGAGGCGGTCGAATCGGCGGGCGGAGGGGGCCAGCAGCCGCTCGGGATTCCGTCAGAGTCGTCGAATACGCACCTGTTCGTGGTGCGTGAGGCACTCAAAGGAATCGGGGCGCACGACGACCGCGCGTCGATGGGGATTTCCTGCGTGCTGGACAGCGTGAATGCGTCCGGTGTCGAGGCGGGGGCCGCACTCCTCGGGACGAGGCTGCGGCATCATCTCGGAGCCGGGACGAGCGGGCTGTTCCCGCACTCGCCGGAACCAACGAAAGAGAACCTTGTTGAACTCGCACGCGTCACACGGGAAAAAAAAGCCGCCGTTGGATTCGCGCAGGATCCCGACGCCGATCGGCTGGCAATCGTGGACGAGCGTGGCGAGTACATCGGCGAGGAATACACACTCGTACTCGCGGCAGACGCCGTACTCCGCGCGATGCACGCCGCGGATCAGGATTCGACGCGCGGACAAGTGGTGTGCGTGAATCTTTCGACGAGCCGGATGATCGAAGATGTTGCCGCACGGTACGGGGCACGGGTCGTGCGAACGGCGGTCGGAGAAGCGAATGTCGTCGCGGCGATGAAGCACCACAAGTCAGTGATCGGGGGAGAGGGGAACGGCGGGGTGATCTGGCCGCGGGTGACATACATACGCGATTCACTCAGTTCCATGGGGCTGGTGCTCGCGCTCATGGCGCGCACGGGCAAGTCGGTCAGTGAACTCGTGCGTGAAGTGCCGTCGTACGCGATCGTGAAACGCAAGGTCGAACTGAAGGCCAAGGACGACGCCGCGCGCGCGGTAGAAGCGATCGCACACGCATACACCGGACGCGACGGCGTGCGCGTCGATCGGCAGGACGGGGTGTGGGTCGGCTTCGACTCGCGCCGTGCTTGGCTGCATGTGCGGGCCAGCAACACCGAACCGATCATGCGCCTCATCGCCGAAGCACCAACAGCGGGCGTGTCCAATGAGATCCTTGATGAAGCAGCGCGGGTCATCGGATGATCAGGCCCGAGCGGGCGCGATCAGATTGACCACGCCGCCCGGAGCACGCCCCACGCCGAACGGTATCGAGCGAACATCGCTTCGTGCGAAGCGCCGATCACACGCACGTTGCCGACGACGGACATGAAGTTCACGTCGCCACTCCAGCGGGGCACAAGGTGGACATGCAGGTGCGATGGGACACCCGCGCCCGCGGCGCGACCCTGGTTCACGCCGATGTTGATCCCCTGCGGTTCCAGTGCTTCCTGCATAAGCGCCGCGGCAAGGTCGGTCAATCGCCACAGCGCGGCTCGCTGATCCGGGCTGTAATCCAGCAATGTGCCACGAGGCTCCCCGAGGGCGACCAAGAGGTGGCCGTTGGCATATGGAAAAGCATTGAGCAGGATCATGCCCGCTTGGGTACGGACGACGACGTTGTGCCCACCGTCAAGTTCAGGATGGACCCAGTAATCAGACAGGAATGTTGATGCCGCACCAACCGCGGGCTGTGCTGATTGTGACGGCGGCATCGCGTGTGACCCGGCGTGTACCGAGGCATCTTTTTCACTCGCGGAGATCGCTTCGAGATAGTCCAGCCTCCAGGGAGCGTGCAGTGACGGGTTGGGGTGGTGTGGGTTCATCGGTGGAGTTTGGTGATGGGTGTACCGAATATGGGTGTCGGCGCGGTGCGTACAAATCGCGACTTCGGGTCAATCTATAGATAATACAATTGAATATGCATGACGACCGCTCGCAACCGATGGCTTCGATCACACCGTCGGCGAACGTGGATCAAACAGCACGCTCGTGGATGGGGTATTCGGGTCTGCGCATGAACTCGGAGCAGTTTCTCGCGGTGGAAGAAACCCGCGAGCACTATCACCTCGTGGATGGTGTCGTTGTCAAGTCGCCGTCTGCCACTGGGCCGCATCAACGCATACTTCGGTTGATTCAGAAACAACTCGAAGCGTACATCGACAATGGGCACGCCGAGTACACGTATTACCCCGACATTGATATTCGCATGTCGCCCAATACTGTGCACGCTCCGGACTTGTCGTGCTATGCACCCGGTCGAATCGACTCCACAACGGCTTATCCGTCTGTTGCCGCCGACCTGGTGATCGAGATTCTCTACCCGGGTACGAAGGCGTTTGACCTGACGACCAAGAAACACGATTACGAGCGCTACGGCGTGAAAGAATACATCACCGTGGACTCCGCGCCGAAGTGACGCAAAAGCCTTGCGATAGGCTACCGGCGAGCCGGAAAAAAACTCCTGAAGCAGAAGATCGCCGGTGACACTCTGAAATCCAAAGCCTGGCCCGTGTTTGTGCTGGACCTGAAGCCGATCTGGACGATGCTCCGGGCCTGACCCCGCCGAAACGCTCACCAATCGGCCTACTTGACAAATCGCCGCACGGCGACGGTGTCGTTCTGCCCGCCGAAGCCGAACGAGTTGCTCAGGCAGGCATCGATCCCGCCGGACGCACGCAGGTCGCGCGCGTGATTGGGCACGTAGTCCAAGTCGCACTCAGGATCTGGCTCGTAGAGGTTCTGGGTGGGCGGAACGAAGCCGGATTGGATGGCCTTGACGCAGGTCATCAGTTCGACCGCCCCCGCCGCTTGGATCAGGTGCCCGAACATGGACTTCACTGAAGTGAACGGCACCCGCGGTGCCTGCGGGCCGAAGACGGCTTTCACGGCGGTCGTCTCGATCGCGTCGTTCTCGCTCGTCCCAGTGCCGTGGGCCGAGATGTACTGCACCGGCGGTCGGCCCACCGAATCAGGCTCCCGCGGGTTGATCCCCGCTTGCCGAAGCGCCTCAGACATCGCGCCCACCGCGCCAAGCCCGTCGGGCTGGATATCGGTGATGCGGAACGCGTCGGCTGTCGATCCGTACCCGACGAGTTCAACCAACGGCGTCGCGCCGCGAGTCATTGCGTGGTCTAGCGATTCCAGCACAAGCACCCCGGCACCTTCACCCATCACGAACCCATCGCGCGTGCGGTCGAACGGACGCGAGGCAGACTGGGGTGAATCGTTCCGTCGGCTCATCGCGGTCAGCCGGATAAACCCCGTCATTCCCAGCGGGTGGATCATCGAGTGTGCCCCGCCCGCGAGCATCAGGTCCGCGTGCGAATGCTTGATAATTTCATACGCCTCCCCGATCGCCTGCGTGCTGGCGGCGCACGCGGTCATGCAGTTGCTCGCCGGCCCTCGCAGGCCGAACTCGGCCGCAAGATGCGAGAGCGCCATGTTCGGCTCCTGCTCGATCTCCTTGACCGCGCTCATGCGTTCATACGCCGCCGTCGCCCACTTCACCGCGTCCACTCGGCGTGCATCCGAGTCCCACCCAGCGAGGTTGGTAGCGAAAAAATTCTCGTGATCGAGCGAGCCTTCGCCCGCACCGAGGTACACCCCGCTGCGACGACGCTGCTCCGCGGTCGTCAACCGGGGTAGCCCGGCCTGCTTCCACGCCTGCGCCGCCGCGGCAAGGGCGAACTGCGTACTGATGCCCGCTCCGGCGTGCCGGGCCGCGGAATCAGGAAGGAAAGCATCAAGCCGGAATCCGCGGACCTCTGCGGCGAAGGTCGTCTTGAACGTCGAAGCGTCGTAGTGCGTGACTGGCCCGATGCCGGAGTGCCCGGCAAGCAGCCGCGACCAGACCGACTCGACCTCGTGCCCCAGCGGAGTGATCCAACCCATCCCGGTAATGACGACGCGGTTATGGTTCATGAGAAAGCGAGCGGCTTAGTGTCCGGAATCGTACAAGTCTTCATCATCGTGGTTCGCGCCGCCCTTGGACAGGTTGAGTTTGTCGGGATTCAGCACTCGCACCAGCCCATCCTTCAGCCGGCGTTCGCCGAAGTTGATGATCAGCCCCAGCGTCAGGTCCGCAGCCCGCAGCAACGCCCGCAGGCTGGACCGCTCGAACCCGCCGATCTCGCGGTGCTCGGCCAGCAGTTCCACTATAAAACGATCGTCGATCAACATGTCCGCGACGCGCTCGCCGATCACCTGCCCGCGGTAGTTGACCGGCACGGGGTAGCGGACCTTGTACGAGACACCGATCGCGTCGAGTTCCACCTGCAATGCTTTCGTGTACACATCTCGCGGGAAGCCCGGGCCGAGCGCCTTGTGGACTTCGATCGCGCAGCCGATGAGTTTGCGGCTGACTTCAGTGAGGGCGGGATCTAAATCGGCGAGCGGTGTGCCGCGACCGCGTCCGCCCCCCCCGCCACCGCCGCTCCCCGCGCCGTCGCCACGGCCGCCGTCGTTTCTACCGCCGCCGGATCGTTCGCCCGTGTCAAACTGGATGCTGTAGAGATTCAGCACGATAAGTCCTCGCTGATGAAGAAGAGGGACAGGAGAGTCGTAGCGTGGCACCGGCGAGAGTCGCCGACCCGGACCCGGGCCTGCCCCGGAACGCTTACATAGTAGGTGGAGTCCCCAGCACGAGCGCGGCGTTCTGCCCCCCCACCGACCCGGAACAGACCAGCACCCGTCGTAGCCGCGCCACGACCGACGGCGCAGCGTGCGCAGCGATCCCCACTCGCGGCATCCCCGTGTGCAGCCGTGCGGGAAGACGCTGCTCGGCCAGGCACTTCGACGCGACCACCGCCTGCAACCCACCCGCGCCCGCGCAGCAGTTGCCGATATGCGCCACCAGCGTCACGAGAGGGATGTCCGCCAGACGACCGGCAAACACCGCACGCAGCGCGCCGAACTCCGCCCGGTCCATCGTCTGCACGCCCAGCCCCATCGGCACGATCGCATCGATCTCGTCCGGACGCACGCCGGCATCGTCCATCGCGGCCTCGATGGCAAACCGCAGCCCCTCGTCGTCCTCCGCGTCTTCGTACCCCGGCGACGAGTGCGCCGCCCCGAACCCCAGCACACGCGCATAGATCCGTGCGCCCCGGGCCGCCGCCGTGCCCGCCTCTTCCAGTATCAGGATCCCGCCCCCTTCGCCGATCAGCCCACCCTTGCCCCCGCCCCGCGCCGCGCTCAGCGCTACCGAGCCTATCGATTCGCGCGCGGCACGATCCTCCTCGTCGGGCGGCTGGTACGGACGGACGAACTCGGCAGGATCGTTCGACGCACCCGTGTGCGCCACGCGCCCCGAGAGGTCCAGCCGTAGCAAGCCCATCAGGTTAATCTTGGACTCCGCGCCCCCCGCGAAGCACACGTCCGCCGCGCCGCGCTGGATCACGCGCACCGACTCGCCGATCGACAGCAGCCCGCTCGCTTCGCCGCAGGTAATCGTGTTGCTCGGGCCTTCCGCTCCGTGGATGATCGTCACATGGCACGCGAGCATGTTGGGCAGGTACTTCAGCAGCCACAGCGGCGTGAGGTTCTCCATCCCCGCTCGCCCCCATATGTGCAGGTCAACCCCACCCAGTACTGATCCGCCTCCGTCCGCTTTCGCGCTCGCCAGGGCGTATGACAGTTCTTCGGTCTCCGCCGCGATTAGCCCCGCCCCGATCTGGCACCCCAGCCGCCGCGGCTCATACGTGAACTGCGCCGCTTCCTCCGGCGTGATCGCATCGGGGTCCGCGACGTGAGCGCGGGTGAACAGCCCCGCGTCGGCGGCGGCCAACCGGCTCGCCGCCACCGCCAGTTCCGTATCCCGCGCCATCACCTTCACCGCCTTGCGGTAGTACTTCGGGACGTGGTCCTTGGCCGCGAACTCGGGTACCTCCGCCCCCAACGCGCACGGGAACCCGCTCGGATCAAACCGGGTGATACGCCCCAGCGCGGACCGCCCCGCGACCAGGCCGTCCCACAGCGCGGGAAGCCCTAGCCCCAGACCCGAAACCGCCCCCAGGCCCGTAATGACGACGCTGCGTTGAGGTTCTTCTGCCATGCAAGCCAAGTGTACGCGGATGTTAAGGAGTCAGAAAGTCATGTTCGCTCGTGCGAGTTTTCCAACTCGCACGCATTCTGTCATCGAGTCAGAGATGCCCGAGGTGCCCGAGGTGCGAAACAATCTGCAATTCCGTCGGGAATTCACTTGTTTTTTTTTTTTTCTGTGCGGCATACTGCATTCCGGTTGATTCGTCCCGTCTTTTCGGGCATACTGGGAGGTGATTCATGTTGTCGAGGTACGTCATGGGGTCGGTGCTGTCTATTTCGTTGGTGCTGGCCGGTGTTGCCGTCGCGCAGCCGGGGTTTATTGCCAGTTCCTTCGCCGCACAAGTAGCGGGAACCCCAAAGTATGCTGTCGGGCGGTTCGCACTCACCGCCTCAGGCACAGGCGGGCCGGCGTTCGTAGTCGCACGCGACTTCGATTTCACCGGCAGCGCGCCACGCATCAAGGTACAGCGTGTCGAAGCGTCCGGCACGCTGGGATGGAGTGCTAGTTTCCCCTTCCTCCCGAACATTACCGACGCCGACGGTATCGCCGTAACCACCGATGAGAACGCCACCAAAGTCTTCGTCACCGGGTGGGTGCAGGGGACGAACGGCCCCGACATCGTCACCATGGCGTTCAACGGTACGACCGGTGCCCCAGAGTGAGCCGCGCCGGTGGTGTACAACAACCCACTCGCCAACGGCGACGATTTCCCTGTTCAGATCGAGTGGGACCGGTTCACGTTGGACGGCTCGGAACCCGCGATTTATGTCGCCGGCAACTCCGATGGGTTCAATCAAGGGTCGTCCTCTTCAACCGGGCGCGACTTTGTCATACTTAAGTACAAAGCGTCCAACGGTGCCGTGTGGAATAGCGCGTGGACCCAGCCGTTCCGGTACAACGGGCTGCTAAGCGGGAACGACACGCTCGCCGAGATGGCCTTCCGCCACGGCAACTGCATCCAGAGTCAAGGCGAGGGTGAGGGCACCCCCAGCCCGTCATCGTTTTACAGCGTGCTCTACGCCGGGGGAACGTCCCTCGAATCCGTCACGAATAAGAACGATTTCACGGTCGTGCAAGTCGATCCGCTCGATCCCGCGGTCTTTCAGGCCCGGTCGGACGATTCGCCGGGACACGCCGCCGACACGCTCAACTCCCTCTCCAGTAGCGTTTCCGCCGTCGTTGGTTCGGAGGGGTGCCAACTCGTCGGCGTCGTCGCCGTCACCGGCTTCTCCAGCGGGATGGGGACCGATACCAACGACTTCGTCACGCGCGCCTACTCGCCGACGATCTCGCCGAGCACGCCGCCGATCTGGACCTCGGTCTTCGACGGCGAGGACGAGATCTGGACCGTCGGGTCCGACCAGGCTGTATGCGTCGTGGCGACGTCGTTCGCGGTCTTCGTCACCGGAGAGTCATGGAGAGTCGGTAACCAAGGGTACGACATCGCCACCCTTGGGTATGACGCGTTTGGCGGTTCGATCCTGTGGACAACATTGCCCGGTGGTGTGGATTTGTTCAACAATCCAACTGGAAACGCCGAGGACCGCCCGTCCGACATGGTGGTGGACAAAGCGTCGAACGTGTATGTCGCGGGTCGGTCGTACAACGGCACGTCCCTCGACTACGTTGCGATCCGGTACGATTCGGGCGGCACTCGCAACTGGGTCGAGTGCGTCGGCGGCGTCCCCACCGCCAACGACTTCGTCCTCTATAACGGCCCGCAGAATAGCACCGACTACGCGGCGGGAATCCGAGTCAGCCTCTCCGGGGGCCAGATCGATCTCGACGGCGATGTCTTTATGTACGGCATCGTCACCAACACCGGCAACAAGTACCGCTTGACCAAACATGTGCAGAGCACCTTCGGGTGCCCCCCATGAAGTGCTTCACATACGCGTTGCTCCTCTGCACACTGCTAGCGGGGGCCTCGCTCACGCAGGCACAGGTCATCTTCTGCGACCCCATCGGCCAAGCAACAAATGCGATCTTCGGCAGTAAGGCCGTTGGCATCCACGACATCAACGGCGACGGCCGCGGCGATGTACTCGTTGGATCCCCGCAGCAGCGCTTCGGCACGCCCTCGATCGAGACCGGCGCCGCATTCGTCTTCTCCGGAGCAACCGGCGAACTCATCCGCACCATCACCTCGCCCGACGGTCGGATCGGTGGGGAGTTTGGTCGATCGGTCCTGGGGATCGACGACGTGACCGGCGACGGGATCGGTGATTACATGGTCGGCTCATTCAACCCGCCGAAGATCCACTGCTTCAGCGGCGCGACCGGCGAGCCGCACTATGCCTTCGAGGGGGATATTGACCGGTTCGGGCTTGGGAACAACATCTGCATCATCCCGGGAGCGACGCCGGGGTCGATGCGGTACATCGCCGCCGGCTCGCCGTATGCTGGTTCACAGGACGGGCGTGTCTTCGTCTTCGACCCCTTCACCGCCGAACTGGTCTACACGATCGAGTTGCCCGATCAGCGCGACGGGGCGCAGTTCGGTAACGGCAACTGCGTAGCGGGCGTGCCCGACCTGAACAACGACGGCATCGGGGAAGTACTCGTCGGCGTACCCAACTGGTACTACAACTACCATCTGTACGGGCACCGCGGTCGGGCGTATCTCTTTTCCGGCGCGGATGGCTCACTGTTGCGGTCCATACAGGCTCCTATATGGCCACCGTTCGACTTTGGACAGGGAGTTGCGGGTATCCCCGATATAAACGGCGACGGGGCGGGTGACTACGCCGTCTCTTCGACGATGCAACTCGATCAAGGTGCAGACCGCCGCGGCGTGGTCTTTGTGTATTCCGGCGCCACCGGCGACATCTTGTTCACCATCCGCCCCTACAGCATCCCCACCTATCAGTTCGGGTACCACATGTCCGGCTCCCCCGACCTTGACGGCGATGGACGCGGCGAACTCATTATCGGATCAGCACGAGATAGTTACCCAGGCATGCCGCAATACTCGGGAGCCGCTTACGTCATATCAGGACGTACAGGAAGTCGTATCCGTACGTTGCTATCTCCCTCTATGACGGTCGGTGCCGGTTCCTTCGGCGTGCGCGTCGAACTCGCGCCTGATGCCAGCCACGATGGCAGGCTCGACCTCCTAATCGGTTCGTTTGACTGCGCCTCTATGTGCCCGTTCTCCCAACTTGGTCGCATCTACCTCTTCCACTCCTGCGCCGCGGACTTCAACTACGACGGCATCCACAACTCCCAGGACTTCTTCGACTTCCTCAGCGCCTTCTTCCAGTCCTGGCCCGGCGGGGACTTCAACCGCGACGCCCTCTTCAACTCCCAAGACTTCTTCGACTTCCTCGAAGCCTTCTTCCAAGGCTGCTAGGGAAGGAATCGAGGGACGAGGCATCCAGCCATCCAGACATCCAGGCATCCAGACTACGCCGGAGTGCGAGTTGAGACACTCGTGCTACGGCTTCGGACACCTTGACTCCCCGACTCTAGAACCATCTCCGGCAACGACCGCCGTCCGCGCCTATAGTAGTGCGAAGCGAGAACCTCCTCCGATCAATGATTGGGTTGGGCCGTGCGTCTCGCTCTTCGATTCACCAGTCACGGGAACAGCCACACGGTCTCCGATTATCGGGCCGCCGGATCATCCGACGCCCGCATCGCGGCACCCGAGTGGTCATCCGTTCCCGGCGTCGTTTTGGGTGTCGATGGCGATTCTTGGTACCGACGCGGGCCGCTGGTTCTTTCCCCGGAGTTTTCCCTCTCTTGCTATCATTTTCAACGCTTCCCCCCCCCGTTCTGGCCGCCCATCTCCTGCGTGCGGTCGAAGAAGAGGGGTACACCAAACCCACGCCGATCCAGGCCCAGTGCATCCCGCCGGGGATCCAGGGGCGCGACATCCTCGGCTGTGCGCAAACCGGCACGGGCAAAACCGCCGCGTTCGCACTCCCGATCCTGCACCGCCTCGCGGAGATGCCCGCCGATAAGACCCGCCGCGGGCCGGTGATCCCCCGCGCGCTCATCCTCTCGCCCACCCGCGAACTCGCCACGCAGATCGGCGACAGCTTCGCCACCTACGGCCGCCACGCCGGCCTCTCGCACACCGTCGTCTTCGGCGGCGTCAGCCAGTTCCACCAGGTCCGCGCCCTGCACCGCGGGGTCGATATCCTCGTCGCCACGCCCGGCCGGCTCATGGACCTCATGGAGCAGCGCCTCGTGATCCTCTCGGCGGTCTCCATCTTCGTGCTCGACGAAGCCGACCGGATGCTCGACATGGGCTTCATCCAACCCATCCGCCGGATCGTCTCGGCCCTCTCGCCACCCCCCGCGCCACGCCAGACGCTGCTGTTTTCCGCGACGATGCCGAAAGAGATCACGCACCTTGCCGAGTCGCTGCTGAAGAACCCGGTGCGGATCACCGTGACACCGGTTGCTTCCGCCGCACCGCTCATCGAGCAGCGCATGTACGCCGTTCCGCGCACCAAGAAAGTCCCTCTCCTCCAGCACCTGCTGCGTGACAAGGCGACGAAGCGAGCCGTCGTCTTCACCCGCACCAAGCACGGCGCGGACAAACTCTGCCGCAAACTCGAGATCGCCGGGTTCTCCGCGCTCGCCATCCACGGCAACAAAGCCCAGAACCAGCGCACCCGCGCCATCGAAAGTTTCCGCGCCGGCGGGACCAAAGTCCTCGTCGCCACCGATGTCGCCGCCCGCGGACTCGATATCGACAACATCACCCACGTCTTCAACTTCGATCTCCCCGTCGAGCCCGAGGCCTACGTCCATCGCATCGGACGCACCGGCCGCGCCGGCGCGACCGGCATCGCCATCTCGTTCTGCGATTCTGATGAGCGCGGCTTCCTGCGCGCCATTGAACGGCGCACCGGCGAGCGCATCGCGCCCGGCGCTGATGTGACCGGTCTGCAAGCCGCGCAAAAGGCGCCGCGTTATGACGACACACGTTCAGAAAGCACGGAGCGCTATGAGCGTCCCGTTCGCGC
>JBGSIF010000390.1:0-15232 GCA_041742635.1 Phycisphaerales bacterium | reverse complement strand
CTTGCAGTACATGCGGCGCGGGCGAGCGGACGTGATGGTCGTGGGGGGTGCGGAGGCGGCGGTGTCGCCGCTGTGTCTGGGGGCGTTCATGACGATGCGGGCGCTCTCGACGCGGAACGACGAGCCGACGAAGGCGAGCCGGCCGTTTGATATCGACCGGGATGGGTTCGTGCTCGCGGAAGGAGCGGGGATGTGCATCCTGGAAACGGAAGAGCATGCGAAGCGGCGCGGGGCGACGATCCTTGCGGAGTTGGTGGGGTACGGGAATAGTTCCGACGCATCACACATCACGGCACCGGACGCCGAGGGGCGCGGGGCGCGGCGTTCGATGCTGTGGGCACTGGAAGACGCGGGGCTGAACACGGGTGATATCGATTACGTGAACGCGCACGGGACGTCGACACCGCTGGGTGATGACGCGGAAGTGGCGGCGTGCCTAGGCGTGTTCGGGGATCACGCGCGGAAATCGACGGGCGGGAAACTGCTGATGAGTTCGACGAAGTCGATGCACGGGCACTGCCTGGGGGCGTCGGGCGCGGTGGAGTTGATCGCGTGTGTTCACGCGGTGAAGGAGGGCGTCGTCGCGCCGACGATCAACCTGGAACGACCGGGGACAAAGAATGAGCAGACTGGAGATGTGAAGTCGTTCGATATTGACCTCGTGCCGCATTCGGCGCGAGAACGAGCGATTCGATACGCGATGAATAACACGTTCGGGTTCGGCGGGCACAATGTGACGCTGATTGTTGGGCGATACGCGTAGTGCGAGTTTCCAACTCGCGTGAGCGTTCTGCTTTGCGATCTACGTTCGGTTACACTGGTGCGTATGCCCATCATCAGCAAGACTCAGGTCATCGCCACTTGGTTGATTTTCGCAGTTCGTGCAGCCGGGGCGTGTGCGCCGCCGGAAGATGCCGCTACGCGTGAACTCATGCAGCGGGCCGCGGCGGTGGTGCCGAGCGAGCGGCAGGTGGCGTGGCAGCGGCTGGAGTTCCAGTGCTTCGTTCACTTCGGGGTTAACACCTTCACTGGGCGCGAGTGGGGCGAGGGGGACGAATCGCCCGCGATCTTTAGCCCGACGGACCTGGACGCCGAGCAGTGGGTACTCGCGGCCAAAGACGCGGGAATGAAGGCGATGGTGCTCGTCGCGAAGCATCACGACGGGTTCTGCCTGTGGCCGAGTGCGTTCACGGAGCACTCGGTGAAGAAGTCGCCCTGGAGGGGAGGCAAAGGCGACGTGGTGCGCGAGGCGAGCGAGGCGTGCAAGAAGCACGGGCTGAAGTTCGGGGTGTACCTGTCGCCCGCGGACAGCCACGAGGCGAGTTACGGCGACTCGCCGAAGTACAACGCTTACTTCATGAACCAGTTGCGCGAGTTGCTGACGAACTACGGCGAGATCCACGAGGTGTGGTTTGACGGGGCGACGCCGAAGGACAAGGGGCAGGTGTACGACTATCAGGCGTGGTACGCGCTGATTCGGGAGTTGCAGCCAGGCGCGGTGATCTTCGGGCGCGGGCCGGACCTGCGTTGGGTCGGCAACGAAGGCGGGCACGGTCGAGCGAGTGAGTGGAGCGTCGTGCCGCTGGGCGGGCCGATCGAGGAATGCAAGTGGCCGGACATGACGGCGGAGGACATCGGTTCGCTGGGAAAGTTGAAAGACGGGAAGGTGTTGCACTGGTACCCGGCGGAGACGGACACGTCGATCCGCCCGGGCTGGTTCTGGCGGCCCAGCGAAGACGGACGCGTGCGCTCCTTGGCAGATCTGATGAACGTGTATTACAACTCGGTGGGGAACAACTGCGTGCTGCTGCTGAACGTGCCGCCGGATTCGCGCGGGCGGTTGCATGAGAATGACGTGGTGCGGCTGCGCGAGATGGGCAAGGTGCTGGGGGCGACGTTTGCGGCGAATCTCGGGGCAAGGAAGAGCGGGGCGAAGGCGAGCGCGGAGTACGAAACAAGCGGGCACGGGGCGGCGATGGTACTCGACGGAGATCCGGAAACGTACTGGACGTGCGCCGATTGGGAGAACGAGCCGAGCGCGGTAATCACGCTGCCGGAGCGACGGACCGTGAGCGTCGTGATGCTTCAGGAACACCTGCGCAGCGGGCAGCGCGTGGAGAAGTTCGTCGTTGAGGCGTGGGACGCGAACCGGTGGGCAACGGCGGGGTCGGGGTGGGTCGAGATCGCGTCGGGGACGACGATTGGGTATAAGAAACTCTCGCGGTTCCCGCGGATGCAGACGGACCGGGTGCGGGTGCGGTTCATCGAGTCGCGGGTGAGGCCGACGCTGGCGGAGTTCGGGTTGTTTGATGAGCCGGTGATGCTGTCGCCGCCGGTGATTGCACGGGATCGGATGGGGATGGTGACGATCACGGCGCGCGAGGCTGAGGCGGGAAAAGTCATATACACGCTGGATGGCTCGGAGCCGATGGAGGGGGCGAAGGGGACGCTGGTGTACGCGAAGGCGTTTGCGCTGCCCGCTGGGGGCCAGGTGCGGGCGCGGTCGCTGGCAAAGGAAGGTGCGAAGAGCGTGGTTGCAGGCGAGGTGGCGTCGGCGTCGTTGGACGTGTGCAAGGCGAAGTGGACGGTTGTGCGCGCCAGCAGCGAGCAAGCGGGGGCGGGAGAGCGGAAAGAGAACGCGATCGACGACAACCCCGAGACGATCTGGCACACCCAGTACTCGCCGGAGACGCCCAAGCATCCGCACGCGATCGTGATTGATCTGGGCGAGTCGCTGACGCTCAAGGGGTTTACGTATACGCCGAGGCGGAACGGGCCGAACGGAACGGTGGTGAAGTACGAGGTACACGTCAGCGACGACGGCGCTGACTGGGGGACTTCGCCCGCGGCATCCGGCGAGTTCGCCAACATCAAAAACAACCCGGTCGAGCAGCGGGTGATGTTCACCTCGCCCCGAGCGGCGAGGTATCTTCTCTTTGTGGCATTATCAGAAGTGAACGGCCAGCCCTGGGCATCGGCGGCGGAGGTCGGCGTGATTACGAAATAGTCATTCACCAAGACGTGGTTGTCCCAAAGCGACAACCACGACGCCCGGGTGTAGTCCAAGTTTCCGGATGTGGTTGATTCATCGATGTCGAGCAAGCGGGCCTGCGAAACGGATGTCACGGCGAAAATGGACCTAGAGATGTGTCCATGACTCCGGCGACGAGTGCATCCCGTCTTCGCCCGCGGAGCGGGCGGGCGATGGTTGCCAGACGCGGAGCGTCTGGCCGGCGCGCTGATAACTTCTCTTCGCCCGTGAGACGGGCGAGTGAATCGAAGATTCCAAGAGTCCATCAATGATCCGCGACGATACCGCCCGCCCATTTCATGGGCGAAGAAGTGCCGAGTGAGGCTCCCGTCCAGACGCTTCGCGTCTGGCAACCATCGCCGACCCGTTTCACGGGTCCAGACGTGGCAGACTGTCCGGAACTTTGGACGACACTCACGCTACCCCTGCATCCTGCATCCCAAGGCAAGGCTTCTATAATCGGGCATGACGACTTCGCCGTACTACATCACCACGCCGATCTACTACGTCAACGATCGGCCGCACATCGGGCACTGTTATTCCACACTGCTCGCGGATGTGGCGACACGGTTCCAGCGGTTGATCCGGGGTGAGATGGTGCCGAAGGAAATCAGCAATCGGCAATCGGCAATCGAAGTTCCGCGCGGCGATACGCACGCGGGCCCATCGGTGTTTTTTCTGACCGGGACCGATGAGCACGCCGAGAAGGTCGTGACGACGGCCGCGAGCCACAACCTCACGCCGATCGAATGGGCGGACCAGAACTCGGCGGCGTTCCAAGAGGCGTTCCGCGGGATGGGTATCGAGTTCGATGATTTCATCCGCACCACGCAGCCGCGGCATAAGGACGCGGTCGCGCGGTATCTTAAGCAATTGCTTGCGACGGGCGATGTCGCCGAGGGGGAGTACGAGGGGTGGTACGACGTCAACGACGAGGCGTACGTGACGGAGACCAAGGCGAAGGAGCAGAACTTTCTCGCGTCGAACGGCAAGCCGCTCGTGCGCCGGAAGGAGAAGAACTTCTACTTCAAGTTGAGTACCTATCAATCGTGGCTCGAGGCCGCGATTCAATCGGGCGAGATCCATATCGAGCCCGAGGCGCGGAAGAACGAAGTGCTCGGCCGGCTGCGCGAGGGGCTGCAGAATGTGCCGATCACGCGGCCGGTGACGGACGACCCCGCGACGCAGTTCGGCATCCGGCTGCCGGGGCATGATGAGCACCGTGTGTATGTGTGGATCGATGCGCTCTTCAACTATCTGTCGGCGGTGGACACGCCGGGGCGGGAGCGGTTCTGGCCCCCCACGGTTCACCTGATGGGGAAGGAAATCCTGTGGTTCCACGCGGTGATCTGGCCGGCGATTTTGAAAGCGCTGGGACGCGAGATGCCGCGACTGATCTACGCGCACTCGCACTACACACGCGACGGCGTGAAGATGTCCAAGAGCCTCGGCAACTTCATCGATCTGGAAACGATCAAGGCCTATACGAACAAGTACGGCGTGGACGCGCTGCGCTGGTACCTGCTCACGCAAGGCCCGCTGCACGCCACCGACGCGGACTTCTCGCACGGGAAGTTCGTGGAGGTGTACAACTCGGACCTGGCCAACGGGTTCGGGAACTGCGTGAGCCGGGTGAGCAATATGGTGGGGAAGTACTACGAAGGTCGGCTGCCGTTATCGCACGCTCTGGATTCGGAGTCCTCGCCATATCGTGCGACTGTGGAAGCATGGGCAAGCCATTTGTCCAAGAGCATCGAGTACTTTCGTACCTGCGAGAATCGATTCGACCTACTCGGAATGGTCAATATCGGGATGCAACTGATCCGAAGGGTCGATTTGTACATCGCAGAAACTCGCCCGTTCTCGATCGCAAAATCCCTTGCGTCGAATCCGAATGATCGAGAGCAAAAGATGCTCGATAACATCTTGTTTGTATGCGCCGAGGCGTTGCGGATCGCCAGCCTCCTCCTCTACCCCGCGATGCCGACGAAGATCGCCGAGTTCTGGCGGCGGTGGGACTGTGCGCCGCCCGCGGGCGTCCCGCTCGCCGAACTTGCGCAGTTCGGGCATTCGACCTACGGCCTCAAGCCCGGCACGAAGTTAGAGATCGGCGATGCGCTGTTCATGCGGATCGATCCGGCGGAGCCTGCGCCGGCGTGATCCGAATCGGTACTCGCCGCGAACGCTGCGTCGGTTTTGTGTGCGTATCAACTATCACGTACCGGGGGGTTGCGCTCCTCGGCTCAGATTGAATCCCATGCTCCTTCCCGGCTCACCCGCTCATTACCGCGTCTCGCAAGAGTTCGATGATCTGGATGATCTCGAACTCGAGCACCTGGTCTTTCAAGCCAAGGACCGGCGTGATGACGCGGTGTGGATCCTGCCGCTGCTGGCGGTGATCGGTGCGTGGGTGCTTGTCATGGGGCCGGTGCTGTCGCTGGTATGGATGCTGCTGGGGAGCATGACGGCAACGGGCGGCGGGGGGGCCGGGGGGACGAGCGGCGGGTTCGATCCAACTTCGCTCGCGGGCGTGCTGGCGATCGGGCTGGTGTGCGCGATCGGGATCGGCCTGTCGGTCGTGGTATGGGTCTGGGTGCGGCGCTGGCTCATCATCCGCTCGATGCGGCACATCATCCGCAAGGCGTCGTGCCCGTACTGCGGCTTCGACCTGCGCGGGCTGCCCGTCACGGATTACCGGCTCGTGCGTTGCCCGGAGTGCGGCGAGTCGATCAACCTCGCCGATCACGGGCTGACGAAGCGGGATCTGTCGCTCGATTGATCCTCGGCACGGCAAGCGTGCATGATCAAGCGGCACGCGGGTGGTTGTCACCATCGGGGAACGAGAAGTTGGTGTCGATCTGATCACGCAGGTCGTTGGCCTTGGCCTTGATGCGGTCGAGGGTCTGATCGATCTGTCGGATCAGGTCGCTTGTAGGAAGGACACCCATCAGGTTCGCGGGGTGAGCCGGGTCGATGGGCCGGCTGGAGCGGGGGACGAGCGGTGATGTGGCGGCGGGGGCGGGAGCGAAGGTGCCGCGGGAAGCGGCATTTTCGGGGTGCGAGAAGGGGAAGGGGAGGGAGCGGGACGCCGATCCAGACCGCGTGGATGGGGTGAGTGCCGACGCCGCCGCGGACGGGAATGGGTAGGAATCACGGAAGCGTGCGCCATCATCGTGAATGCCTGCGAGCCGAAGCGTGCGTTTCATCGTGGTTGCCTCCGGGGACACTGGGGGTACTCGTGCGTCGGCGAGCAAGGTCAGCATCGGCAGGCGATGACGACGAATCGATAAGCGGCGACAAGTCAGGTGACTGAATGTGCCGGAGAATCCGCGCGATCGCGTCATCTGGGCTGATTGAAGGTCCGGAAAAGCAAAGGCGTGGGTCGCACTGAATCGGCGTAAGTCCGAAAGGCAATAAAAAAACCGGGCCAAGGCCCGGTGGGATGTTCAATGGATGGCCGGCAGCCGTTGGAGAGAGGACTTACTTGATGAAGAGGATTTCTCGGTAGGTGGGCAAGGGCCAAAGGTCTGCGGCGGTGATGAGTTCGAGTTCGTCGGCGACGACGCGCAGGTCGGCCATCGCGGGGCGTACTTTGGCCTTGATGTGCTTGGCATGAGCAAGCACGTCGGCATCTTCGTGGGAGGCTTCGTGGTCGAGTACCTGAGCGGCGGCACGGACCCGCTCGACAAGTTCGACGTAGGCTTCGAGTTCAGCACGCTGGACCGAACAGTCGATGCCGACGGATTCGGTGGCGGAGACCGCCTCGGCGAAACGAGTCTGGTACTGCATCGCGGCGGGGATGATCATCGTGCGGGCCATCGAGATCATCGTCTCGGCCTCGATGGAGACCTGCTTGTTGAACTTCTCCAAGAAGATGTGCGCACGGCTGTCCAGTTCGGACTTGCTGAGAACCTTGTACTTCTTGAAGAGGTCGGCGGCTTTCTTGGATCGCAGCGCGGGGAGTGCTTCGACGGAGTCGCGGAAGTTGGGCAGGCCGCGTTTCGCCGCGAGTTCATGCCACTCGGCGGAGTAGTTGTCGCCGTTGAAGATGATGCGTTTGTGGTCCTTAACGATGGCCTTGAGGACCGCGCGAACGGCGGACTGGAGGTCGCCTTTGTTTTTCTCAACGGCTTTTTCGAGTTGATCCGCGATGAACTCGAGGGACTCGGCGACGATCGTGTTGAGGATCGTGTTGGGCCACGCCGACGCCTGAGAGGAGCCGACGGCGCGGAACTCAAACTTGTTCCCGGTGAACGCAAAAGGCGAGGTGCGGTTGCGATCCCCAGCGTGGCGCGGGAGTTGGGGGAGTGAGTGCGCGCCAAGGTCCAGGTCGTTGCGCTTGAGCGTGCGCTTCGGCGTGCCGGTTTCGAGTTGCTCGATGAGGTCGGTGAGCATGTCGCCCAGGAAGATGGAGATGATGGCGGGCGGGGCTTCGTTCGCGCCGAGCCGGTGGTCGTTGCTCGCCGAGGCGATTGACGCTCGCAGGAGGTCGGCGTGCAGGTCAACGGCGCGGATCACAGCGGAGAGGAAGACCAGGAACTGCATGTTCGTATGCGTCTCGTCCTGAGGGTCGAGCAGGTTCACGCCGGTGTCGGTCGCCATGGACCAGTTGTTGTGCTTACCCGAACCGTTGACACCGGCGAAGGGTTTTTCATGGAGGATGGCCTGGAGGCCGTACTTGGCGGCGACTCGCTTGAGGCTTTCCATCAGCAGCATCTGGTGGTCGCAGGCGATGTTGGAGGTCTCGAAGATCGGGGCGAACTCGTACTGCGCCGGCGCGACTTCGTTGTGCCGGGTCTTGAGCGGCACGCCCATGCGGTACATCTCGGTCTCGACGTCGGCCATGAAGGAGAGCACGCGAGGAGGGATGGAACCGAAGTAGTGGTCTTCGAGTTGCTGCCCCTTGGGAGGTTTGGCGCCGAAGAGGGTGCGGTCGCAGGTGAGCAGGTCGGGGCGAGCGTAGAAGAGGTTACGGTCGATGAGGAAGTATTCCTGCTCGACGCCAACGGTGGTCTGCACGCGGGTGACGCCAGCGTCGGTACCAAAGAGAGCGAGCACACGCAGAGCCTGCTTAGAAAGTGCGTCCATGGAACGCAGGAGGGGGGTTTTCTTATCGAGCGCCTCGCCAGTCCATGAGACGAACGCGGTGGGGATGCAGAGGGTGACGGTGTTGCCGGAACGGACAAGGAAGGCGGGGCTGGTGGCGTCCCAAGCGGTGTAGCCGCGGGCCTCGAAGGTGGCACGGAGGCCGCCGGAGGGGAAACTGGATGCGTCGGGCTCACCCTGCACGAGCGCGGAGCCGGAGAAGTCCGAGAGGGCCGAGCCGGAGTCGCCGACGGCGAGCGCGTCGTGCTTCTCGGCGGTTTGCCCGGTCAGCGGCTGGAACCAGTGGGTGTAGTGCGTCGCGCCATGCTCCATCGCCCACTCTTTCATCGCGGCGGCGACGACATCGGCGACGTCCGGGTCGAGTTTGGACCCGTGCGTGATGGTGGGGAGCAACCGTTTGTAGACGTCTTTGGGGAGTCGCTCGCGCATGACGCGTGCGCTGAAGACGTCGGCCCCGAAGATGGAACTGATTCGGGCCGCCGCACCGCCCGCGGGCTGCTGTTGCTGCTGCGTGCCGGAGAGGGTGCCGTTGGTGTACGGCTTGAGGTTCCAGGCGGTCGCGGCAGTCACAGCATTCGAGCGAGCGTTGTTCATGCTCATGGCGGTCTCCAGTTACTCCGAACAAACAAAGCCGACGCGGCTTTGTATCAAGAAGTCATGTCTACGCGGGCACAATGCAACCGCTCAGGGATGATACGTTCCATTCGGGAAACGGTCGGCCCGATCGATGGCTTGTGTCGTCGAGGGATCGGTGTATTGTTGCAGGGTGAAGGTGGCTTGCAAGCGCATACACACTTGACAGGCCTTTTTCGTGGCCGCAACGTGTCATTGGCAACGACGAAACTGTCGGCGTGCCATAGTCGCGTTAGCCATGTCGCTGGCGGATGTCGCATAAAGATGGACGGAGGTGTGCCCGCCTCGCTTGTTCCGGTCAACAGGCGAGCGGGCGCAACCGTCACGATTCTGATAAGTTCGATGCCGCTTTGGGGGCAATAATCTGCTGCCCACACACGACAGGTTTTTTCGGACGCATCGGCCGCGGGTGATAGCCCGCAAAACTGATCCACAACATGCCACGCACCGTCTCACACCCGCGGGTAGCGTCGCGTCGGTGAACTGGCGACTGTGAACGTCCGATCTCGACGGGAGACACAGAGCGAGGTGAGTGCAGCCTCGCCCGTGTTTCAGGACTTAGCACCATGAGATCACGACGACTGGTCACACATCTCGACTCGTTTGTACCCGAGGCTCTCGAAGCCCGCGTGCTGCTCGCGGCGGACCCCATCTCGCCCGACCATCCGCTGTGGGTCGTCCCGCGAGGGGCGGCGGTCATCGACGGCATCGGTAACGACGCCGACTGGGTGAACGCGGGGAGCGTGTTTCGGACCCAAGCAACTCGGGACGATCGGGCCGTCACCATCAAGATGATGCACGACGACGCCGGGGTGTACTTGCTCGCGCAGGTTCAGGATTTTACGCTCTGGGCGGATGGGCTGGGGAGCGGCACCGGGAACCGATGGGAAGTCGAGACCGACGATTCGATCACGTTCTACTTCGACCCGAACAACTCGCGCGACGAGTATTTTCAATCGTCAGACCGTGCGTTCGGGGTGAATCTCGGGAACGTGACCGACCCTCTCACCCGCAATGACGGCGGCGCGGTCCGGCGATACAAGTTTGTCAACGGCACGGGCAGTGGTGGCGCGCCCGATGTGAACCCCGGCGGCGCACTCGCCGACGGGATGCTGTACGCGACCGTGGTGAGCGGCACCGTCAACAACAACGCCGACCGGGACACGGGATGGACAACCGAGATCTTCATGCCTTGGGCCGCGCTGAACATGAGCGGCGCGCCGACGCACGGGCAGACGTTCGGGATGAACTTCGACATGATCCAGGACAACGCGGGCGGCACCCGCGACCTGACGGATCATCGAGAGGCGTCGGATCGATTCACTGCGCCGCACTTTGTTGATGACCATGTGCAGGGTGTGCACAGCAGTTACAACGCGACGCAGGCGGGGATCCGCGGGCCGGTGAACTACGCGGAAGGGATGTTCGTCGATGCTCGCGCGGGTACACGACCCGCGGCGATCACCGGTGCCTCGGCATCCAACGCGACGACCTTCGGCGCGAAACTCAACTTCACCGCACCGGCGGGCACGACGAGCGGGCTGGGGCACGTCGTCGGGTACGAGATTCGCTATTCATCCAGTGCGATCGACAGCGAAGCGAAATGGATCAACGCGAGTGAGTTCGAGAGCAGTTTCGTGCCGCGTCTGCGCGGTTTGAGCGAGTCGCTGCGGATCTCGGAACTCACGCCCGCGACGACATACCACGTTGCGATCCGTGCAGTAGGCGCGGATGGAAATCTCGGCGGGCTCTCGAACGATGTGACGTTCACCACCCTCGCCAGCCCCGGCGGCGGGTACGCCGGGTACGTCATCCCGTCGCCCAATGGGCGCACGCTGCAGCACGAAAACGGAACGCCCTTCATACCTGTTGGGGATCACCTGGGAATCTCCTGGCAGTACACCCGCACCCTGTTCCCGGGGCTGATCTGGGACAACCAGAACACGCAGTTCCTCAACTTCGCCGACGACGCCCACCGCGCGGTTGAAGACGTCGGCGACTACCTCGACGAACTCCAAGCGCACGGCGTCAACACGATGCGCACATACCTCGAACTGGAAAACGTCCACACACTAGGCAATCCCGGACCGCTGCCGAGCGGCACGTACTGGATCGAGAACACGTCCAACTCATTCAATCCGAACATGCGCCTGTACGTGCTGGAACTGTTGGAGCAAGCGGCATCGCGCGGCATCCACGTTATCCTCTCGCCGTTCGACACGTTCAGTTATGACGAGGCATTCGGCGTGGAAGGCCCGTGGGCCGCGAGCCGGGGCGGGCCGCTGACGAACATCGATCATTTCTTTCAATCAACCATCGGGACTGTCAACACCTCGACACTCGATATCGCCAAGCGACGGATGAAGACCGTGATCGACTGGGTTGCCGAAAGCCCATTCAAGCAGAATGTGCTGGGTTACGAGTTCCTGAGCGAATGGGATTCGTATGAATGGACGCTGCACCCGAGCGGGGGCAGCGAAGCCGGGCGCGAGAGCGAGTTCCGCACCCGCGCCGTGTACATGAACCAACTCGCGGCGTATGTGAAATCCGAGGCCGCGAACCACCTCGTGATGAACTCCACGATCGCACGCGACCCGCGCGGCCCGCTCGCTCGGCTCGACTTCCTCTCACGGAACTTCGACGTCCTCACGCCGCACTTGTACACGAACGGCAACGAAGAGGGGATCAACAACCCTGAATCGAACACATCGATCCTGCCGGCGCGTGAGATGGGGTACTTCACGTCGTACTGGGTGACGAGCCGCGAGGACCGCGCGCCGATCCTCAATGGCGAATGGGGCATGACCCGCACCGACTGGCCGGGGGGCGTGCCTCAGTATTCATCGGCGTTCACACAGGCCGAAGACGAAGCAGTCTTCCGCACGGTGATCTGGTCGGGCTTTGCGAGCGGGCAGGTCGGCACGGGCCTGCGCATCGCCGCGGACGAACTCATGTCGCGTGGGATGCTGCTGACCGACGGGATGCGAGACCTCCAGAAAACGTTCGGCGCGTTCGTCAACTCGTCGTCGCTGGGGATCGACTACGGCAACTTCAACTTCCAGAACCTCGCCGGGCGTGTTGACGCGACGAGTACCGTGGGCAAGTCGCTGCTCTCCTGGGGCATCTCAGACGGTTCGCAGGGCATCGTCTATATCCTGCACAACACGAATAACTCCAGCGGCTCCGTGACCGACGGGGTGCTGCGCATCGCGGGCCTGCGAGCGGATCAGATTGTCGATATCGAGGTCTGGTCCACCGCCGCCGGGACGACCGCGCCGCTCTCAACGATCTCCGGCGAGTTCATCGGCACGGGCAACGACTTCGAGGTCAACCTGCCGGCCTTCTCGCAGGACGTCGTCCTGAAGTTCAAGGCCCGCGCTTCGACGATCAGTACTCAGAAACTCGTCAACCTCGATGTCGGCACGTCGATCATCACCTTCGCACTCGGCGGCGACCAGCAGCCCACGGCGCGCGTGGTCAACGCGTTCACCGGCGAAGGGAGCACGATCGACGTCGCCGCCCTCGCGGGGTTCCGCGGCCGAGTGATCGACATGACGCCGTACAAGACGAGCGATGTCGATGTTCACCTCGCGCTCACCGACACGTACCATCACGTCTGGATCCTCCACGGCAACCTGGGAACGGGCCAGTGGTGGTCAGAGAACCTGACGGCCGGCAACGGGCAGCCTGGGATGTCCGGGGACATGACGTTCTATTCCCCATCGTGGGGAACGATCCATATCGCCGGTCTGAACGCGCTGGGGCAGGCGATCAACTACTGGTGGGCACCGGCCGAGCCGTACTGGCACTTCACGAATCTGACCCAGGCATTCGGCGGCCCGCTGCTCGCCGGCGGTCTGACCGGGTATGTCTCAGGGTGGGATGGGCTGAACCTCGCAGGGCTTGACGCCGACAACAACGTCGTGGTCTACTGGTGGGCACCGGGCATCGAGAACATCAACGGCGGCGACCCGGGACGCTGGCTTACGCAGAACATGACCACCGATTTCGCAGGCCCGAAGATCTACGGACAACTCGACGCGTATGTGACGCCTTGGGGCGGGCTGAACGTCGCGGGCACCGATTCATCAGGCAATGTTTACACTTACTGGTGGGCGCCGGGGCTGACCGACGAACCGAACCGCTGGCGCGTCACGAACATCACCGAGGTCTCCGGCGGCTCGCCCGTCGTCTCTGGGGTCGAGGTCGGCATTTCGCCCTTCGACGGCGGGATCAACATCATGGGCCTAGACAGCCAGAACCATCTGCAACTCATGCGATGGAAGCCCAACGATATCTGGCGCTCTTACGATGCAACGGAACTGACCGGCGGCACCCTCGCGTCGCTCCCGCTCGCGTCGTCGGCAAACGGCAACCGCCTGCTCATCGCCACCGGGGGGCAATCCAGTGCCCGCACGGTCGTGCTCTTCAGTTTCTTTCTGGACAACCTGACGTGGAACGCCGCGGTGACGGATGTGGTACTCGCGCCGTAACTGGGTGTGACCAGGATTTGTTCCATCTGAGCCGAACCGCGCGAGCGGTCGGTCTTCGGGGCGGGCACGCACGGGTTTCGGTTCTTGCCTGCCCCACCACCACCGGCTCGCGCCGGGCGGCACAGAACGACGCCGCGATCGTTCGCCGCGGAATAAATATGGCCACACCCCCGTAACTCGAACGATCAAGATCCCCGGTACATGCTTCGGAAACGCATCGGGGTAAGCGTCGTGCGCCGCGGCTCGTGAACCTGTTCGACCAACGCTTTGAACGGCGCTCGCAGTTGCTTGGGTAACTTCGCCGCAAAGTCCTTGTAGAGCGGCACTCGCTCGATCAGGTCCACCACATGCGCGATGTCCTTGGACCGTTTGACTTCTGTCAGTCCGACCGTAAGTTTGGCTCGCACTAAATCCGCGAGGCTAATTACCTTGATGCCCTTGATCGTGCTGATGCGTTTCGGCGGTCCCCCGAGGGATGCTTCGTCGACCATATGAACGGCTAATCCATCGATCATGTGCTCGCGCCGCTCGGCGTTCCACATGATGCCTGCGGCTTCCAACTTGATGTGGGTCGCCCAGAAGTCGGCGCTGTAGATATCGATGTCATAGGTGTGCCGGCCGCCGCCGTGGAGAATTACAGCGACGCCGCCGATGATCGGTGAGTCCGTCACATCCGTCACTCGCTTCGACGCCGAGAGCAGGCGTGCCTGGTCGGGCGCGGGGCCGTGGTCGCGCGGGTGGGGGTATTTCGGTTTGGTGCGGCGAAGAGCCATATCAAGTTGATCGAAAGCCACCCCGACGAGTCGGCACGACAAATCCTACATCACATAGTTTCAGAACCCGGCCGGTCCTGCCATCCCACCCATGCCTCCCACCCCCCCCATACCAGGATTCGCCGCCCGGCGTTTCTCGGCGTACTGGGCCACGGCCTTGGTCACTTCCACGAACTGAAGTCGGAGTTGGTTCAGTGATTGACTGAGATCCTTCGCTTCGGATTCGTTGAGGTTCCCTTTGGTTTTGGTTTCGAGCACGCCGAGCAGGTCGATATGAAACTTGGCGTGCTCGAGCGACACCACGGCCTGCCCTGTTTCTGGGTCGGGAAACGCGCCCATGTACATCAGAGCCTGTGTGATCATCGAACCCAGAAGTGTGCCGAAGTCGGCGGGAGGGAGCCGTTCGTTTGAATGTCCAGGCTCGGCGGGACCAGTTGGCGAACTTGACATCGCACCGCCTGACGCCGGTGCCGTCTGCTTCTCCGCCGCTCGCTGCTTCTCGGCGGCCGCGAGTTTTTCCTTCTCGGCGCGGGCCTGAGACTTCCAATCGTCGTCCACAATAATCTTCGGAGTCGTCGGATCGGTCATGTGAGGTGCTTTCGTAGTGTCCCCGCCCGCTATCAAGAGCATTCTAGCAGGGACTGATTCAGATCACGCCATCAAGTGACCTCAGCCCCGCCGGTTCACGAAGAAAAAACGGCTCGCCCGACCGAGCGCCGATGCGAGAGCCGAAGAACCGCGCCGACGCCTCGACCCAGTCTATCACGCCGCGATTTTTTTCGTTCACGACAAACTGTGAGTGATACGCAAGGATCGCACGCCGCTTCTGTTCCTCGAACCCGCTCGTATCGAAGATAAATGATGGTTGAGGCACGATCCGCAGGTGAGTCGCGTAGTAATACACCAGCCGGCTCGGATACAGCGGCGGCAACCCATTATCCCCGGGCATCGTGGTCTTCGTGAGTTTCGCGTCGAATCTCGCGTCCTCTACTATCCGGGTGACAGCAAGATGATCCGGGTGCGCATCTTCAAAGTACGGCACAAACACCCACTGCGCCTGCACCGCCCGCATCACTCCGGCGACAAGGTGACGGGCGTGCAACGAATGCTCGACTCGTCGGTTTGGGGCCGCGCCGCCACCCCACTCCTTTGTTGCGTACTCGGTGTTGTCACCAAGCATGATCCGGCGGACGGGG
>JBGSIF010000389.1:0-8444 GCA_041742635.1 Phycisphaerales bacterium | reverse complement strand
TGGAATGACGTGGTGCTTGGCGATGTCCGAACGCTTGATGCCGTAGGGCTTGAGTACCAGCCTCGTCAGTCGCTTTGACTCGCTGACGTGAGACGAACTCGGGTAGTTGAATCGAGCAACGATTGATCGCGAGCGAACGCTGGGCTTGGAGCCAGATGTGCTGTTGTTCGATCGAGTCGAGCCGCTCGCGCGGGAAACTGGAACCTTTGGCATCGTGCTACCAGGCCTGCCCATCGAGGTTGACGTTGATCGAGGGCGGGGTGTCACAGTCGTCGTGACGGGGCGAGATGATGGGGCTCGATGAGGAGTGATGACCCGTGGCGGACTCGGCGGCGGGCCGGATCGCCGTGGCTGCGCTATTGCGCCAGCAATCGGCGAAATCACCAACAATGCCGATAGCATCATCACGCTGGCGATTGAACAAACAGAGCGTGTACGGTTCAACGCGTTTCTCCGTGACGAGGTTACTTGGTTGGTTCAGCAGAAGGGACGACTTCGAGCCCCTCGACCGGTAGTTGTTCGAAAATGATGCTACCACGATCGTCGGTCACCGCGCAGTACACATGCCCAAGGGCGGTATCCACCAGGAACTGGTCCATCCCATACGTCATGCTCGACGAGATAACAAACCGACCCAACTCCGGAAACTCGATTTTCGGTTCGGGTTGCAACCGAACGGGTACCCACCCTTGAACTCGTGGGAACATTTCCGTATCCGACGCCGGGATGAAGCCGACCCAAGCCCGGCCGAGTGCCGAATCGACCAGAAAGTGCATCCGCATCCCTTCGTGCCTTGGGTTTGGATACACCTGGTATCGCCCGACTTCGTTGTAACCCAGAAGTTGCGATTCTTCGTCGAGTTCTGCCGTTTCTCCTGACTCCTTGCTACAACCGCACAAGACGGCACCCGTTAGAGCACCAGCCACGACCACCGTTGAATATGACGATGCGAGTATGCTTCGCTTCATTTGGTTACCTCATTATATAATTTATACACCGTCGCTCATCGTGCACCGTTGGACGCATCTTGGTCACGTCTAGGCCTTGTTGCGTACCACCATTTTTAGTGTATGCACTTTGCAGTGGAGCCATGCCACATCACACCGCCTTGAGCGCGAGCGATCACCACCTTAGCCCACATGAACTGTTACAACGCCATTCGGCGCTGAGCGGCAGCATCATATATGCCATCGCCAGCACTGCGACCAAACGGCCCACAGTCAATCCTTCGCGTCCTGCGCCGTCTCTTCGATCCCCTTCCCGACTGACTTGAGATCTTTGCCGATCCCTTCGGTCGTGTTGCACCCTGCGAGTACCATCATGGCCACCGCGACGATCCCCGCGGCCAGCACAACCCCTGATTTGACCGACGTGCCAGTCTGTGTTGATTCTGTATTCATCATCGGACCCTTGCAAGAACGCCGCGGCGTGCGGTCCGACGGCCTTCGCCGGCACCTCTTCGCACACCGCCTGTACAATCATACATGCCACGCCCGCTCGCATCACGTTTCGGGCGCGGGGGCTGGCATCTACACTTCTTGACATGGACCCCATCTTCCAGTTCCTTGGCCGCCTCCACCCGATGATCCTCCACGCGCCGATCGGCATCGCCATCGCGCTGGTAAGCCTCGAACTCCTTGCGCTCATCCGGCCTGCCCGCCTATCCACCACTCCCGCATGGCGTGCCCCGCTCGCATGGCTCCTCGCAGGCTCCGCCGCCGCCAGCGTCGGGTCCGGACTGATCCTTCACGAAGAGGGCGGGTATCCATCACCCGCCGCGGACCTGCACCAATGGCTGGCGATCGCCGTCGGCGTCCTCTCGCTGATCGCCGCCGTACTCCTCCAACTCCGCAAGCCCCGCGCCTATGCCGCCGCTCTCGTACTCCTCACCGCCTCACTTATCCCCGCCGGCCATTTCGGTGCCACTCTCACTCACGGCGAGACCTTCCTCACCGAACCCTTCAACCCGCGTCCCGCGTTCACTCCTCCACCCGCCCCACCCACCCCCGCGACCTCTCTTTTCGCGCGGACCATCCAACCCATCTTCGACCGCTCATGCGTGTCCTGCCACGGTACGGAACGCCAGAAGGGCGGCCTCGCCATGCACACCGCCCAAGCCCTCTTGGCAGGTGGCGACTACGGCCCCGTCATCGTCCCCGGCGACGCCGCCGCCAGCGAACTCGTCCGCCGTCTGCACCTGCCCGACACCGACGATGAGCACATGCCCCCTAAGTCCAAGCCGCAACTCTCCGACGAAGAGATCAAGTCGATCGAAGACTGGATCAACGCCGGCGCGAGTACTACCGCGTTACTCCCCGATGCCCTCATCACGCCGAGCCCGGCCACGCCCAGCACCATTGCACGATCGGGTGAATCGATCCCGACTCTGCCTGTTCCCGCACCACCCCCTGCACGCCCCGACGCCGCCGCGCTCGCCGCACTCACCGCTGCGTTTCTTCACGTCGAACCGGCCTCGCCGGACTCGCCGATGCTGATCATCAGCGCGGCGGCCGTCGCCCCCACGATCGACGACGACCACGCCGAACGCCTGTTCGGCCCACTGCGTGGCTTCATCGCCGACCTGGACCTCTCACGCTCGCGCATCACCGACCGCACCCTCTCCCTCGCCGCCCAGATGCCGAACCTGAGCCGCTTGAATGTCTCTGCGACCACCATCACAGATGCCGGCATCGCCGCGCTCTCCGCTCACCCCGCCATCGAAGAGCTCGTCCTCACCCGCACCGCTGTCACTGCCGCGATCCACCCCAGCCTCGCCAGCATTCCTTCGCTTCGGCGCGTCTATCTGTGGAAATCCGGGGTCGGTATCGATGATGCCGCCACACTCCGCGCACAACTCGCCCGCATCACCTTCAACTTCGGCGATTCGTCAACCACCCCCGCCATCGAGACCGAGCCTGCCGTCGTTCTTACGAACGCCGCGCCCGCACCCGCTGCCACCACGAGTGCCACCTCCTCGCCGACCCTCACGCCTACGAACACCGCCTGCCCAGTCACCGGCAAGCCCCTCGACCCCGCGATCGCCATCGTCCACAACAACAAGGTCATCGGCTTCTGCTGCAAGCACTGCCTCGCCCAGTTCCTCGACGACCCCGCGAAGTTCGCGGACAAGATCAAGTAACCACCCGACGGCCAATGCCGCCCGGCTCACGCTCGACGCCCCATTCCGACGAACATCTTCATCAAGTTCAGACGGACTTTGATCGCATACCCCCTCACTCCACCCACCGTCCCCTACCATCCACACCCATGAGTTCAATCCACCCCACCGCCACTATTTCCCCCGAAGCCGAACTCGCACCAGGCGTCCAAGTAGGCCCCTACTGCGTCCTCATCGGTCGCGTCCGCCTTGAGACAGGTGTCCGCCTCATCGGCAACAACTACATCAACGGCCCCACCACCATCGGCCAGAACACCATCCTCTACCCCTTCGCCTGCATCGGCTTCGAGCCGCAGGACTACAAGTTCGCCCCCGGTGCCACCACCGCCGGCGTCGTCATCGGCAAAGACTGCCTCATCCGCGAGCACGCCACCGTCCACGCCGCCAGCAACGACCACACCCCCACCCGCGTCGGCGACAAGGTCTTCCTCATGGTCAACTCGCACGTTGCCCACGACGCCAAGGTCGGCAACAACGTCGTTTTCGTCAACGGCGCGGGCGTCGCAGGTCACGGCGAAGTCGGCGACAACGTCACCCTCGGCGGCAACGCCGTTATCCACCAGTTCTGCCGTATCGGACGGCTCGTTATGATGTCCGGCGACTGCGCCGTCTCCCTCGATGTGCCACCGTTCTGCATGGTCAACGAACGCAACCGCATCGGCGGGCTGAACCAGGTCGGCCTCCGCCGTAACGGCTTCTCGCGCGAGCACATCACTGAACTCCGCCGTGCCTTCCGCGACGTCCTCCGAAGGCCCATGCCACGCGATCAGGCAATCGCCATCCTCCGCGAGCGCGGCGCAACCTGCCCACCGGTCTTGGAACTCGCCGAGTTCATCGCCGCCTCCAAACGCGGCATCACACCCGGCATGGGTAAGCCCCCACGCGACATGGTCGCCTGGCTCCACGCCCGCGAACGCGGCGGGAACCTCGTCGATGTCATCGACGACGACATCGAATAGTCCTTGGGGCTATCACCGTTGCCCATCCCCCGTTGCCCCTCGCGCCCCGCCGCCCCCCACGACTACCATCCGCTCTCATGAGCGATGCCACGCCCCTCGCCGACCCGCGTACCCCCGACGATGTCCGCGCTGCCATGCTGCGCTTTCAGGCCGACTTCGCCGCCGTCCGCGATCAGGTCCGTAAGACCATTGTCGGTCACGACAGCGTTGTCGATGGCGTCCTCACCTGCCTCTTCACCAGCGGGCATGTTCTACTCGAAGGCGTGCCCGGCCTCGGAAAAACACTCCTCATCCGCTCCCTCGCCTCCGCCCTCAACCTCTCGTTCTCTCGTATCCAGTTCACCCCGGACCTCATGCCCGCCGACATCGTCGGCACCACCATCGTCGTCGAAGTCGCCGGTGCCGACGGTCGCGCCTCCCGCCAGTTCTCCTTCCAGCGCGGACCGATCTTTGCACAAATGGTCCTCGCCGACGAGATCAACCGCGCCACCCCAAAGACCCAGTCCGCGCTCCTCGAAGCCATGCAGGAAAAGTCCGTCACCGTCGGCGGGACCACTCATCGCCTCGATCGCCCCTTCTTCGTCATGGCGACCCAGAACCCCGTGGAACAAGAGGGCACCTACCCCCTCCCCGAGGCCCAACTCGACCGCTTCTTCTTCAAACTCGTCGTGGGCTACTCCGGACGCACTGAACTCAGCGAGATCCTGAACCGCACCACCGCCGGTGCCACCAGCGTGATTGAGCCTGTACTCTCCGCCGAACGCATCATCGAATACCAGCAACTCGTGCAGCGCGTCACGATCGCGCCGCACGTTCAGGATTACGCCGTGCGCCTCGTCCTGGCTACGCACGCCAAAGGCACCGGCGTCGCCGGGACCGCCGGCCAGTTCGCCACCCCGATGGCCAACAAGTACGTCCGACTCGGTGCATCGCCCCGCGCGGCTCAATCACTCGTCCTCGCCGCGAAGTGCCAGGCCCTGCTCGAAGGGCGCGCCGCCGCCAGCGTCGACGACCTCCGCCGATGGACCCTCCCGGCCATGCGGCACCGCCTGATCCTGAACTTCGAAGCAGAAGCCGAAGGCCTCACGACCGATAGCGTGATCGAGAACATCCTCGCCACGCTGCCCGTGCGATTGGACTCTTGATCCTCGCTATAACGATCGGCATCATCCGCGTGAACCCAAGCCCAGCCGCCACGCTACCGCCCGCGACAGCCCTTCTTTCAGCCCAACCTTCGCGCTCCACCCAAGCAGCGTCCTCGCTCGCTCCACATCCACGCAGCGTCTCCCCACGCCATCGGGTTTGCTCGCGTCCCACACGACTTCCCCCTCGTACCCCACAAGTCGCACAATCATCTCGACCACTTCGCGGATCGAGTGCTCCCGCCCCGATCCCAAGTTAATCGGCACCGGCTCGCTCATCACTTCCGTCGCCCGCACGACCCCCTCGGCCGCGTCGTCCACATACAAAAAATCTCTCGTCGGCGCGCCCGTCCCCCAGCACTCCAGCCTCTCCCATCGCTCCAACTTCGCTCGCACGCACCGGTCCACGAGCGCGCCCACAAAGTGCGACGTTGCCGGGTCCAGATTATCTCCCGGCCCATACAAGTTCACCGGCACCACGTACACGCACTTTAGTCCATGCTGTGCCTGATACGCCCGCAGCATCTCGAGCGCCGCGAGTTTGGCGATCCCGTACGGCGCGCTCGCCGCGTCCGGGTACCCATTGAACAAGTCCTCTTCCCGAAACGGAACCAACGCCCCGGCCGGATACGACGTCATCGACCCCACCATTACCAGCCGTCCAGCGTCTTCGATGAACCCGCTCGTTCTGGCCGCTTCCGCGAGCGAGAGCGCCATCATCATGTTGTCATAAAAAAAATCAGCCGGCATCGCGCGGTTCGCGCCAAGCCCGCCCACCCTCCCGGCACAGTGGATCACCACCGGCGCCTCGCCGAAAGCCTTCGCCCTTTGCACCAAGGTCCCAATCATTTCCTTTGCCGCCCCAGGCTCTCGCAGATCACACGCTCCAGAACGCACGACCTCGACGCGATCCACCAACACTCCACGCCGCAGAAGCACCTCAACCACCGCGCGGCCCAAAAACCCCGCCCCACCTGTCACCGCAACCCGCGTTGTCGCCCAGTCAAGCACCTTCTTCTCCATTGAACTACATACTACGAAAACCTCTCTGAACTGCTAGAGCGTGCATCCTGCCGGCCTCTTCATACTCCTCTCTTGCCATCCATGCTTGCTTGTTCTGCCTTCTCGAACGATGCTTCAGTATCGTTCTCTGCGGCTATCGGACCACCCGTCGTTCTACTTCCTCGCTTCCGCGCTCTCACCCCCCTCAATATATCCCCTCGCACAAGTGCGACACCAAATCAGCCGATCCCACTATCAGCCCGGCGATAACTGATCTCAGCGGAGGCCCATGAATGCCCTCGGCTCAAACCCACCCCACTGAACTTCATCGACTTGCGACGTTGCGCGCACTGGATATTCTCGATACTCCACCCGATCCGTCCTTTGATCGTCTGACGCGCCTCGCCTGCCGCTTGTTCGGCACTCCGATCGCCGCAATCAGTCTGATCGACGAGCATCGCCAGTGGTTCAAGTCAATCCAAGGGCTTTCGATCACCCAGACCCCGCGCTGTGATGCCTTCTGCGCTCACACCATCCTCTCGCCGGACCTCCTGCTTGTCAACGACGCCCTCACCGATCCCAGGGTGCGCGACAACCCTCTCGTTACCGGCGAACTCGGCATCCGTTTCTACGCCGGCGTACCGCTCTACGCACCCAACGGCGAACCCCTTGGTGCCTTCAGCGTCCTCGATACCGTCCCGCGTTCATGGGATCCGGCCAACACCCAGTCGCTCTTTGAACTCGCCGCACTTGCCAGCGAAGCCATCGACGCCCGTCTTCATGCCCGCCGAGCCTCGGCCGCCCTGCACACCAAGCGCCTCTTCGCCGCGAACATGTCCCATGAAATCCGTACTCCACTCAATGTCATCCAAGGACACGCCGAACTGCTTGCGCAGCGCCTTGCCAACGGCTCGGACGTCCGCGAATCGGTCGATGCGATCACGCGCAACACCCATCACCTCGCCGACGTCGCCGAAGCCATCATCGAGTTCGCCTCCCTCGACGCCGACACACTCGAACTCCACTTTCAGGACTTCAATCCCGCCAACATGCTCAACTCCATCCGTCCTCTCTTCGAGAACGCCGCCGCCCACCGCGGCCTCTCCCTCAACATCCGTTGGTGCGGCGAATCCAACCTCTGTGTTCATTCCGACCTTGCCCGTATCCGCCGTGTCCTGCACAACCTCGTCTCCAACGCCATTGAGTTCACTCCCTCCGGCTCCGTCACTCTCATCGGTTTCGTTGATTCCTCGGTACAAGATTCCGTCCGTATCAACTTCACCGTCTCTGACACCGGCCCTGGGCTGACCCAATCCCAGTTCGCCCAAGCCATCCAGCCGTTTGCTCAACTCGACCCTTCCTCCACTCGACAGCACGGCGGTATCGGCCTCGGACTTTCCATCGCCGCTTCGCTCGTGCACTGCCTTGGTGGCTCCATCACACTCCAGTGCAAGCCCGGCCAAGGCTGTACCTTCGACGTCGCCTTCCCCTGCGCTCTGGCTCACGCTGCTGCTGCAAGCAAAAAAAACACCACGCTCCGTCCCTCCACAACCGGGTCGGGCCTACAAGACCGGTCGATCCTGTTCGCCGACGACTGCCTCGACAACCAGCGACTTATCTCCCTCATCCTTCGAAAAGCCGGCGCCGCAGTTCAGGTCGTCTCTGATGGCGCGGCCGCTGTCGCCGTCATGCAATCACGCGAGGTTCCCTTCGATGTTGTTCTTATGGATATGCAGATGCCCGTTATGAACGGCTGCGACGCGACCAGACGCCTCCGCGAACTCGGCTTCACGCTCCCCATCATCGCCTTCACCGCCAACGCGAGCACCGATGACCGCGACGCCTGCTTCGCCGCCGGCTGCGATGATTTTATCACCAAACCCATCACCCACACCGCACTCATTGCCCGTCTTGCCGCCCTCACTCGCCCCCGCACGCTCCCTGTCGCCGCCTAACCCTAATCCGTGACTCCCGATTCACAGATATCCTTGCGAATGACCGCACACGCGAGCCTCGCCTCACTCCCCCCACTGCTCCTCCCCTCGCCCCGCTCCCTCATCCTGACCGGCGGCCGCGCCCACGCTCGCCTCGACCCCGACACCGTCGGCACCCTCGACCCCGCCGCCGTCTCTCACCCGCAGGGCTACCGCCTCGTCATCGCCC
>JBGSIF010000388.1:0-1551 GCA_041742635.1 Phycisphaerales bacterium | reverse complement strand
GGAGCAGTGGCTGGATGCGGGGATGTTCCGCAAGTGGGCGGACCTGCCGGCGGCGCAAGGCGGCTGGCTGCGGGAAATTCCGGTGGAGGACGCCTGGACGATCGCGACGCGGGCGATGATGGAAGCGCTGATGCGGGAGGCCGCCGCGCGAACGCCCTGGAAGAAGTTGTCGCAGTTGAAGGTGATCGGCGACAAGACGACGACGTATTTCTGCACGAAGAGCGAGACGTTGCACCGGCTATTCCCGGAGGCGAAGTTCATACATATGGTGCGGGACGGGCGCGATGTGGTGGTCAGCGACATGTTCCTGAAGTTCCGGTACAAGGACTTCAAGTTTCCCGGACAAGGCGAGGAAACGCGGGCGGCGGCAGAACGAGCGCACAAGTTCCACGCGGAGAAGCAGGGCGAGGCGGTGCCGCTCTTGAGCGAAGGGGCGATCCGGAACCTGGCGGGGACTTGGGTGGAGTCGATCCGCGGGGGGGAGCGTGCCCGCGAGTTGTATGGCGAGAACTACATTGAAGTGCGGTACGAGGATCTGCTTGCGAACCCGGGACAGGTGCGCGACGTGTTTGCGTTCCTGGGGGTCAGCACGGATGAGAAGATGATCAAAGACTGCATCGAGCGCAACACGTTCGAAAAGCAGGCCGGGGGGCGCAAGCCCGGGGAGAGTGATCCGACGCATCCGAGCCGCAAGGGCATTGCGGGGGACTGGCGGAATCACTTCACCGAGGAGAACGTTCGGGTATTCAAGGAGGTTGCGGGGCGGGAGTTGGTGAACCTCGGGTATGAGACGGACGACTCGTGGATGCTGGGGGCGGCCCATGCGGGCATCGAGGCGGGCAGCGCAACCTGAACGGGTGAAGAGAGTTTCGGTAGCCACGGAGCAGGCATGACGCAGTTGCCAGCGCAGATGATGGACAGGGTGATCTCGCCGCGAACGGCGGGCTGGCTCGAGTCGCTCGATCCGGTGGCGATGGTGCGCAATCTCTGGTCGCGGCGTGACCTGATCCATCAGTTCACGGTGCGCGAGATTCACATGCGCAACCGCGGCTCGCACTTGGGTGTGCTGTGGGCAGTGTTGACGCCGCTGATGCTGCTGGCGGTGTACACGTTGGTGTTCAGCACGATTCTTCGGGTGAGGTTTGACAACCGGGCGGGGTCGGAGAGCGTGCTGGTGTACGCGACGACGCTGTTCGCGGGGATGATGGTTTTTCAGATGTTTGCCGAGCCCCTGGCCAAGGCGCCGGGGCTGGTGGTGCACAAGCCGAACTTTGTGAAGAAGATGGTTTTCCCGCTGGAGATTCTTCCGGTGACGTCGCTGATTTCGGCGATGGTGTACGCGGCGGTGGGGCTGGTGTTTGTGATGGCCGCGCACCTGCTGCTGGGCGGCAAGGTGCACTGGACGATCGTGCTGTTCCCGGTGGTGCTGGCGCCGGTGCTGCTTCTGGGGCTTGGGGTGGGGTGGATTCTCTCGGCCCTCGGCGTGTTCCTGCGGGACATTCAGCAACTGGTGGCGGTGGTGGTGCAGCGGGTGCTGTTCTTCCTGACGCC
>JBGSIF010000387.1:0-5300 GCA_041742635.1 Phycisphaerales bacterium | reverse complement strand
TCGGCACCCGCGCCGCCTACGTCGCCGTCCGCGAGCACGTCGATGCCATGCACCGCGACACCCTCCTGGAGCCAATGATCCGCACGGCGCGATTGCTCATCCGCGAAGGGGCGGTCGTGCGGGCGGTCTCCGCGGCGCTGAGCGAGTCCGGTGCCGCCCCCCTCCCCTCAATCGCTTCAATCGCTTCGCTCCGCCGCTAGCGCGGCGATCACGCCTATTGGCTCGTGCCCGCGTCGATGTACACATCGACCACCTGCCCCGGGAACAGCCGGAACTTCGTCGTCCCCGTGATCTCGAAGATCACCTCGATCACCCGCGTGTCTACGCGCTCGGTCACCGACCCGGTCAGGCTCAACTTCGCGGCTGCGAGCGGTTCGATCCGTACCATCCTGAGCGTGACCGAGTTCTCGCTCGCCCCGCGCACGCGCAGCACCGCCGGCGAACCCATCACCAGCCGCGGGGTGTCTTCTTCATCCACCGACGCCCGCACATGTAGCGACGAGATATCGCCGATGACGAGTGCGGGCGAGTTCGCGTCCGAGTGCGCGAACGCCCCGGCTTCGATGTTCCGCTTCAGGACGACCGCCTCGATCGGCGACCGCACCGTCATGCGCTCGATCTGCAACTTCACCGCGTCCACGTTCGCCTGCGCCTGCGCGACCTGGGCCTCAGCGATCCCGATGTCTTCCGACCATGCCCCCGCCTCGGCCCGCGAAAGCGTCGTCTCTGCCGTCGCCAGGTCCGCCTGCGCCGCTTCGAGCGCGAAGCGGCTGCGTGTCAGTTCCGTCGCACCCACCGCGTTGTCCGACGTCGCTTTCGTCAGCGTGTCGAACCAGAACTGCATGTCGGCGAGCCGTGCTTTCGATCGAGCGACTTCGGCCCGCAGCGGGGGCAGGTCCTCGGCTCTGGGCTGCGCCCGAAGACGCGCGAGTTGAGCGTTTGCAACCACCAGCGCTGCTTCTTCACGGAGCAACTGGGCCTTCAAATCACGCGAATCGAGCCGGAACAACTCCTGTCCGGGCTTGATCGCTTCGTTCACATCGGCCATCATCTCCACAACCAGCCCCGCGACCGGAGGCGATACTGAAATATTCCGCGACTTTGCTTCGATCGCACCCGACGCCGCGATGCCGTTGACAAATGGATTGACCGACGGTGCGGCGGCTGGTGGTGCGTTGGGGGGCTTCTCGCCCGAGGTGGAAACGACAAAAACACCGATCGCCAAACCCGCCGCGCAGAGAAAAAATGTGATCCATTTTGTCATAGGTAACAGGGTATGCGATTCGCCGCATTCCACGTACAGATTCATCGAGTGGTCGATGTGTACGACGTGGCGGTGTTCGATGGTGTGCGCATAATAATCGACCCGAGCAGTTGGCGTCTGCTAACATGCACCGGTGCTAATGATGGAGTCAGTTGCGAGTTCGCCTTGGTTGATCCTGCTCGTTGTCGGCTGGCTTTCACTTGCGATCTTCGGCCCCAAACTGCTCGAAAACCCTCGTCAAAACCCCGAAACCGGACTCGTTTGGCACTTCATCCGGCTGTACTCGAAATGGTTCCATCGGCTCAGGATCATCGGGGGCGAGAACATCCCCATCGCGCGCCAACCGGGTCCGCTGATCGTGGTCGCTAACCACACGGCCGGCGTCGATCCGATCCTGATCCAATCCGCAGTCGTGTTTGAAATCCGATTCATGATGGCACGGGATATGCAACCATCACTGTTGGCCCCGCTGTGGCGATGGACCGGCGTGATCGCGGTCGATCGTGACGCCGGCGATACCAAAGCCGCTCGGGAGGCTATTCGGTACCTTCAATCCGTGTGTGAACCGCTGCCCGATGGCACGATCAGCAGCGGCGTGGTCGGGATTTTTCCAGAAGGCGCGATCCAGCGGCGGCCCGAGGAGTTGATGCGATTTCTACCAGGGGTAGGCTTGTTAGTGCATCGCAGCCGCGCGCGGGTGCTGCCGGTGATTATCCAAGGCACGCCGCGTACCCCATCGGCGTGGGGAAGCCTGATCAGACGGAGTCATGCGGTCATTGAATTTTTGCCCACCATCGACTACTCAGTCAGCGGAGCCAAACCGGCGGAGATTGCTGTGGATTTGCAGAACCGGTTTCTCTCGCACACGGGGTGGAATCTCACGCATGTTGATGCGGGCAGGTCAGTCGTGCGGTGACGGAGCAAGACGCAGTTGAGCCAGACCAAGAGGCTCATTCAGCCGATAGACTACTCGTATTGGTTGGGTTGAGGGTGTGCATGGAGCAGGCTGGTGAGTTCAGAACAGACATCTCAACAGGATGTGCCAAGCGAGTTGTGTGCGGCGAAGTCGCCGGTCGACGCGGACCCGGCATGTTTGAGCGTCGAGTTCGTCGTTGCTGGCAACTCGAAAAACATCATAGAAACCCTAGATCGCGCGGCTCGCAAAGGGAACCTGCCCGGGCTGCGGATCGATCGAGTGGCGGGGACGTTTTCACTGACGGACTATGGGAAGCCGTTTGAGTCGATCATGCAGGGCCGAGTGATCGATGAAATCCAGTCCGAGTCGGATGGAGGCTCCAAGAAGGTACGGTCGATGATCAGGATCAAATCGAGAATCAAGCCAACGATGCCGGTGATCTTTGTGGCGATATTGATTTTCAGCGTATGGCCGGGGGTGTTGCTGACTGATTCAATGCTGAAGTTGTATTTTTCGTGGTACACGATACCGACGTGGTGGTGGTACATACCCCTAACGGTACCATTTTGTCCGATTGCATGGCGAAAAGCATGGCGGCAATCACAGTCGAGCGCGGCGGCCGAAGGTCGGGATTTGATTGAGAAAATACGGATTGTGCTCGGAAATGAGTAGGGCTGGGAGGCGAAATTTGCAGTACAATACCATAACAAACACTGATGATAGAGTGTGTGATGAACATTGTGAGGTCATGCGCCGCGAATGCGGAGCACTCGGTGGATAGACGGGGAGCAAAAAACCTGTGTGTGAAGAAAGTGAAAGGCTTGACTCAGGCGTGAACCCTTCTACACTCCTCTTCGCGTCGGCGACAGCCGGCAAACCCGAGAATGCCAGCCATTTTCGGTGCTTGAAGCGACTTGAAGTCGTGGAAAGTACGCATCTTTGACAACCGGATACGGACAGGTTGCTCCGGCACTTGGTTTTCACGTGCGAGAGTCGAAGGACAGCTCGTACGTGGGGTCTTCCACGTGCCGGACGATTTGAACGAAATGAAGTAACAAGATAAGAGCGTTGTGGCGAACTAAAGATCGAGTAATGAATTGTTGAAATGGATGATTAACAAAGATCAGGCGTGTCCTAGCCAAGGACAGTGCAAGTCGTAAGACGAACACGGCGGCTGGTTGGAGTGATCAAGCCAACAAGAGCACACGATGGATGTCTTGGCGTCAAGAGGCGATGAAAGACGTAGGAACCTGCGATAAGCCCAGAGGAGCTGGTAACCGAGCATTGATCCTGGGATTTCTGAATGGGGCAACCCACTCCAATTGGAGTACTTTACGTTGAATGTATAGGCGTAAAGAGCGAACGCGGAGAACTGAAACATCTCAGTACCCGCAGGAAAAGAAAGCAACCGCGATTCCGTGAGTAGCGGCGAGCGAAAGCGGATCAGCCAGTGAACGAATGAAGCGGATGGAAAGCCGCACCTTAGAAGGTGATAGTCCTGTAATCGAAAACTGGTGAGCCCATAGAGTAGGTTCGGGCTCGGGGAACCCGGACTGAAGATGGGGGGTCCACCCTCCAAGGCTAAATACTACTTGACGACCGATAGCGAATCAGTAAGGCGACTGAACGATGACAAGCACCCCGACAAGGGGAGTGAAAGAGTACCTGAAATCGTGTGCTTACAAGCGGTGGGAGCCCCGTAAGGGGTGACCGCGTGCTTTTTGCATAATGAGCCGGCGAGTTAGTCTGTGCGGCGAGCCTAAGGCCTACCGGGCCGGAGGCGGAGCGAAAGCGAGTCTGAAACTGGCGTTGAGTCGCACGGGCTAGACGCGAAACCTTGTGATCTACCGTTGGTCAGAGTGAAGGGCGAGTAAATTCGCCTGGAGGCTCGAACGCGTGACCGTTGAAAAGGTCTGCGATGAACTGACGGGAGGACTAAAAGTGTAATCAAACTGGGAGATAGCTCGTTCTCTCCGAAATAACTTTAGGGTTAGCCTCATGCGGCAAGTGATGGGGGTAGAGCTACTGGATGAGACTTGGGGTCTACCCGACTACCGGTCTCAACCAAACTCCGAATACCATCACCCAAGGCATGGGAGATAGACGGCGAGTGACAATATCCGTCGTCAAAAGGAGAACAATCCAGACCACCAGCTAAGGTCCCGAATCCATGCTCAGTTCGAAAGGAAGTCAGATTGCAATGACAGCCAGGATGTTGGCTTAGAAGCAGCCATCATTTAAAGAGTGCGTAATAGCTCACTGGTCGAGGAGTCTGGCGCCGATAATGATCGGGAATAAGCATGGAACCGAAGCTGTGGACTTCGAAAGAAGTGGTAGGAGAGCGTACTTCTCGGCGTCGAAGCGGGAACGGAAGTGACCGTGGAGCGTGAAGTAGTGCATATGCCGGCTTAAGTAACGATAAAACGGGTGAAAATCCCGTTCGCCGTAAACCCAAGGTTTCCTGGGGAAGGTAAATCCGCCCAGGGTTAGCCGGGACCTAACACGAGGCTGAAAAGCGTAGTGGATGGAAATCAGGTCAATATTCCTGAGCCAATGCCCAATAAGGTTCGGATCTCCGAGATCAACGGGACTGTCAGATGTCCAGGCCGCATGGCCGAAGTTGGTGGAAGAGGTTCCTAGAAAAGCCGGGCGTGCCCGTACCAAAACTGACACAGGTGGGTGAGGCGAATAGCCTCAGGCGCTCGAGAGAACGGTCGTGAAGGAACTAGGCAAGTTAACCCCGTACGTTCGCAATAAGGGGGGCCTACTCACGCAAGTGAGAGGCCGCAGAGAAAAGGGTCTGGGAACTGTTTATCAAAAACACAGCTCTGTGCTAACTCGGAAGAGGATGTATACAGAGTGACGCTTGCTCAATGCTGGAATGTCATGGAAGTGGGTTAGCGCAAGCGAAGCTCGCGACCGAAGCACCAGTGAATAGCGGCCGTAACTATGACGGTCCTAAGGTAGCGAAGTTCCTTGTCGGGTAAGTTCCGACGCGCATGAATAGCGTAATCACTGGACTCCTGTCTCCACGACCGACTCGGTGAAATAGTAGTGGCGGTGAAGATGCCGTCTACCCGCAGCAAGACGGAAAGACCCCGTGGACCTTTACTATACGTT
>JBGSIF010000386.1:0-3259 GCA_041742635.1 Phycisphaerales bacterium | reverse complement strand
CGGCGGAACTCGGCGTGCTGCTGAAATCGATTCAACACGACTTGTTTGATGTGGGGGCGGACCTGTGCTGTCCCGTGGCAACGGGTGAGGCGGCCGGCTCGCGGCTTCGGGTCACAGCGGCGCAGACCAAGCGGCTTGAAGAAGCGATTGATTTGCATAACGATCGGCTGCGCTCGCTGAACTCGTTTGTCTTGCCGGGGGGAACGGGGCTTGCGGCCTCGCTGCACTTGGCGAGGACGATCACGCGGCGTGCCGAGCGGCTGACCGTCGCGCTGCATGACGAGCGAGCGCCCACGATGAATCTCGAAACGGTGCGGTACCTGAACCGGTTGAGCGACCTGCTGTTTGTGCTGTGTCGGGTGGCGAATGATGATGGGGCGAAGGATGTGTTGTGGGTGCCCGGGAGGAATCGGTAGTGGGGGAAGGGAGTTGGGGGCATGGTGGAGTGTGAGGCGATGCGATGGGACACGACCCGGACATCCTTGTTGAACTGACGAAGACGGCGACGGATTTCGACGCGGAGGTGATCGCGGGGGCATTGCAAGCCGCTGGGATACCGGCAACTGTGTTTGCGCGCGCGACATCGATGCTGCAGGGGCAGGTGTCGCCGGTGCCGGCGATTGTGGTGTCGGTGCGTCGGGCGGATCGAGAGCGGGCGGCGGAGGTATTGGCTCAGATCCGGAAGGATGCGATGGAGATCGATTGGTCCAAGGTGGACACGCAGGATGAATCACCGGTGACGGCGGCGGAACTGGCGCGGGGGCTTGAAGGGAATTGTGCAGCGTGCGGATATGACCGACGCGGGCTCAAAGGGAAAGCGCAGTGCCCGGAGTGCGGGGCATCGACGGAAGAGTCGCCGTCGCGTTTGGTCGTGTTGCCGTCCAGACGGAGAACGATCGCTCGGGCGGCGATCTGGCTGGTCGTACTGGTCATGGTTTTCGGCGTCGTTGCGGGCGTACTGCAACTGTTTTAGGCGGGCATCAGCCAAACTTCGTGTTCGAGGCGAAGGGTTTGACGGTGAGCGCAAAGCGGGCGCAGCGGAGGGCGGACCAGCACCATCGCCAGAGGAAAGCGGCTTTGGGGCCGAGGCCGTCGCGTTCGAGTTGGCCGGTGATAAGTTTTCGGGAATCGAGGTGCAGGTTCCAGCGACCCCAGACAGCGGGGAAGTCGGTGGTCTGGTCGAAGACGACGATGAGCGAGGGGCGCTGGGTAATGACACGGAACTGGCGGCGGAGGCGAGAGAGGCGGTGGCCGGCGTAGATGAGCCGGTAGGGGCGAGTCGCGGCGGGTTCATTCAGCCCGGCGTGATCGGGCACGTCGTTGCGTGTGATATAGGTCCAGTGGGGCATCGCCTCGCCGGCGGTGGGGTTGATGGACTGGCTAACGAGGACGCGCAACTGATCGGCCCAAGCGATCGAGGCGGGGTGGCAACAGACAACCGCTATACGTTTGTGAGCGTGGAGCAGGTTTGCGTTGCGGAAACAGTCGATGGTGGCTTCGGGGGAGGGGCCGTCGTTGTCGAGTTTGCCGGCACGGTTGACGGCGATGTCGTCGGCGGTGCGGCGGATGACTTCGGCGTGAAACAGGCGACGGTGGAGGCTGGCGCGGAGGCTGTCGCGGAGGATGGCGGCCATGCGGCGGCGCATGGCCTTTCGGAGTGTCGCGGTCGGGAGCACTTTTTGCAGCATCCAAAGCATGTTGCGTTGGGAGTAGTAGATGCGTGCGACGGTGAGTTTGAGGTTCCAAGGGGTGTGGTAGACGACGGCGTCGAGGTTGAGCACGACGCGGTAGCCCGCCTTGGCGAAGCGGAGGCACCAGTCGGCGTCGTCGCAGTAAATGAAGTAGCGCCAGTCCCAGAAGCCGATTTTCTCGACGGCGGACCATCGGGCGAGCATACTACACGCGGAGACGACATCGACATCGCGGAGGCCGGAGTAGGTGCCCTCGCCGCGTGGGCCGCCGACATGTTTGATCCACTCGTTGTGAGATTCGAAGCGGGGGTGCTGCGGCGGTGGAGCATCGCCCATCGCGCCGACTTCGCGGTTGAGGTAGATGGTCGATTCGATGGTGGTGTGTTTGTTTGAGATATCGACGGTGCGGGAGCCGACGATGCCGATGTGGGGGTCGGTGGCGGCGGCGCGTATGAGTTCAGCGAGCGCGCTGGGCGGGACGTCGGCATCGTCGTCAACGAGCCAGGCAAAGTCGGGGGGATTGCCGCGGGAAGCGAAGGCGTGGGAGATATAGGAGAGGCCGGTGTTGAACCCGCCGCAACCGCCCATGTTGGAGTGGTTGCGGACGAGGGTGAGAGAAGCGAACCCGGCGGCGTTGGGGCGGTCGAGGTTGGGGTACAGCGGAGGCTCGAAGCGGGGTTCGTGTGCCTTGTCGGTGGCGTTCTCGACGATCGCGTCGGGGTGCCAGAGCGCCGAGAGGTGGTTGAGGGTGCCGTCGGTCGAAGAGTTATCGACGACGATGACGTGCATGTGATGACGGGGGAAATCCTGCTTGGAGAGGGAGCGCAGGATGTTGTCCACGTCTTTTTTGCGGTTCCAGGTGACGATGATGACGCAGACGGTGGTGGTGCCCACGTCCGGGCTGGATGCGATCGTGTGCGCCGTGTGCGGCGCGAGTGCGGCAGGGGTGCCGTGTGCGCCGGACGGGTGCGACGGAATCCCGGCGTGGGGGATCTGTACTTCGACGGGTTTGTGGGGCGTCAGGCGAGTAGACACGCGTGCGTCGCTCCGAAGAAAGAGGCGGCAATGAGTGTAGGTAGATTCGTCCAGGGTCGGCATGGCGCTTGAGAGGCGGATGAGCGTCCGAGAATCAGTCAGGAATGCGCAACTTTGGCCGAGGACGGCGGATGGGAGCGGAGCGGGCGTGGGTGCTAGGGATGGGAGTTGGGGAGCGCGACGGCGAGGAGGGAATCGATGACTTCACGGTGGTTGGCGCAGCGGGGGCATTTGTGCTGGCCGCCGAGTTTGCCGCGGGAATCGAGCCAGCGGTGGAATGCGCCCAAGGGCAGGGGCGAGATGGTCGGCGGGGCCATGCCCAGGTCGTCGGTGCGTTTGGTCGTGTAGTCGACGTTTTGGAGTTTGAGCGATTGATCGAAGGCATCGCGGAAGCGATGCAGCAGGGGAGTAAGGTTCGGCGCGTCGTGGATCTCGATGGCGAGTTCGAGCCCCCGCTTCCGGCCATCGATGCAGCGATGTGAACGCCCCGCCGATGCCTTCTCTCGCATCGGCTGCGTTCACCACGGGGGCCA
>JBGSIF010000385.1:0-10219 GCA_041742635.1 Phycisphaerales bacterium | reverse complement strand
TGCCCGCCTCCGCCCCGAACGCCGCCGCCGTCTGCACGAACTCGCCACCTCGCTCGGGCTTCGCGCGTTTGATGCCAACCTTGTCATCGCCGTGGTTCAGGACGCCGCGGCTCACGATTCCGACCCGCTGTCGCCCGCGTGCCGGTCCGGCCTCGCTATGGTCGGCCCTGCGCGGACACACTCCCCAGCCTCGTCGCCTCGCACCAACCCCGTCAACCCGCACCACACCGCGGGTGGAGATGCGCCAGACCTACTTCTTCACCTGGGCATCAGTGCGGTCCTTGGACTGATCGGCTTCTCATTTCTCATGCTGTGGGTCGTGGGACACTAACCGCCGGGTCCATCGTCGTTCGGTCTGCCGTTTCTATGATCCCACATGCCGCGACGGAGCACACCGCACCACCGCCGGGAACACTCGCGTGGGGACACTCGTCGCCGCCGCTCCGCGGCGATGCAGGCGCGGCAGTTGCTCATCGGCCTGGCCGCCTCGATCTTCGTCGCTGTTCTCTGCCTTATCGGGGCATTCGACGCCGCCGAACGCGCCACCATCGATTGGCGTGCGCGCTCGTTTGATTTCTTCTCCCCCCCGCCCTCGCCCGACATTCTTATAGCGGGCATTGACGACCGCGCCATCCGCGAAGTCCAGGCATGGCCATGGGACCGCGCCTATCTCGCCTCGGCGGTCCGCGAACTGACCCGCGCCGACGCGAGCGTCATCGCACTCGACATCCTCATCGAAGAACCTCGTTCCCCCGAACTCCTCCCCGGGGACGATCCACTCGCACCTCGCTTCCCCGCGCGATCCGCCGACCATGACCTCGCCGGCGCCATCGCTGCCCACGGCCGCGTCGTCGCCCCCATCCGGTTCGCTTCATCCCCCTCTACCAACTCTGCACCCGACCGAGGTGACGCCGAACCGCCCACCCAAGCATCACTCCCGGGTGCCTCTCAGCGCCGCCGTGCCGATGAATCCGCTCGCGTGCTGGCGCATCACATCCTTAGTTCATCGGCTCCGTGTGACCTTACAACTCACATCGGCGTCTTCGTCCCCGGTCCCCCAGCACTCCCGCTCTGGAGCGTCGGCGGCAGCGCGGCACGCCTCGGCGACGTCTCGCTCCACGCCCCCGACCCCGACGGCGTCGTGCGCTCCTTCGCGCCGGTTGTCCTGGCAACCGTTCCGGTTCATCAATCAGCACCGCGGCTGTGGCCCAACTTCGCCGTCGCCGCCGCCCTGTTGCACCGCGGGCAACCGACGTTGCCCGATTGGAACGGCCGCGGCTACCCGGTCACGTTCCCGGGCGATTTGCCCCCATGCGCCATCCCCACGACTCCTCTCACCTGGCCCCGCGGCGGATCTTCGTTCGCCGGACAGTTCACGCCCGACCCCGCCACACCACAGGAAATCAGCCTCGCCGCCGTCCTTCGCCCGGCCCTCATCGAGCGAGGCGTCCGTTCCAATCTTCTGGCCATCGCGCAGATCATCGAGCAAGCCCCCATCCTTGGCCTTGAATCGAGTACACACGCCCTCTCGCTCTCGTTGGCACTCGCCGGCGCCACCGACGTCCTCGCGCGCCCGGGGTACGACACGGACGTCGCGGCACTACGCACACTCTGCACGCCGCTTTCTGAATCGGCGCGCGAGTTTCTGGAGTTCGTCGAGCAAGACGCCGCGCCGCCGCGACCGACCAATCCCTCGCCCGCATCGGACGACGACCCCGAAACCGCCGCTCGTCTTGCGTATCTGAAGTCCGCCGCGACGACGCTGCCCGAACTGCTGGACGCCTGCCAGAAAGCCCCGGCCCACGCCGCCGCTTCGCGCGAGCAACTCCGCGCACTCATCGCGGGCAAACTCGTTTTCGTCGGCTACACCGCCACCGGCGCCGCTGCCGACACCGTCCACACCAGCATCCACCCCCGAACTCCCGGCGTATACGTCCACGCCGCGGTCGCCAACTCCATGCTCACCGGCTTCCTCCGCCACCCCGCTCCAAGGTTTGTTAGCCTCGCTCTGTCACTGCTCCTGGGTGTGCTCGGCACCCTCGTCGCCGTCCGGTTCCCACTGTGGGCCTCGCCCATCGCCCTCGCTCTACTTCTGGTCGCGTGGTTCGTGCTGTGCGGCGTGGGAGTGTGGGACTTGGCCCAGACCATCGTTTCCTGCACCAGTCCACTCTTCACCGCCGGTGCAGGCTGGCTCGCCGCGACTCTTCACCGCGCCCTCATCGAGCAGCGCATCCGCCGGCGCACGGAGGAACAGTTCCGGGCGTACGTCTCTCCTGAAGTCGTCGATGTACTCGTCGAGAGCCCCCACCTTCGCACCCTGACCCCGCAGCGGCGCGACCTCACCGTCTTAATGGCCGACCTCGAAGGGTTCACCTCCCTCGCCGAACGACTCGGCGAAGAACGCACCGGCCTGCTCCTCAACCGCTACCTCACGGAAATGACCGCCATCCTACTGGACCACGGCGCGACGATCGACAAATACCTCGGAGATGGGATTATGGCCTTCTGGGGCGCACCCATCTCCATCGATCCGATCCAGCAAGCCCGCTCCGCCTGCGCCGCGGCGTCCGCCATGAAGCACCGCCTCGCCCACCTCAACACCATCGGCGAATGGGCCGACGCCGGCCACCTCCACCTCCGCGTCGGCATCGCCTGCGGCCCCCTCATGGTCGGCGACTTCGGCAGCCCTCCAACCCGCAGTTCCTACACCGTCATCGGCGACCCCGCCAACCTCGCTTCCAGACTCGAAGAAGCCTGCAAGCCCCTGGGCGTGGGCGTGCTTGTCTCCCGCCTCGTGAAGGACCGCGCCAGCGAAGCCTCCGCCGATACTTCAGCCTTCGCGCCCGCCGGCACCCTCCACCTCCGCGGCCGGGCCGAACCCGAACACGCCTGGATCCTTCTGCATTCCCCTCTTCCCGTGGTCAAAGACACGCAAGTCATCTCCACTCTCCCACTGGCATAAGCCCGGTTGTGTGATACAGTTCTAGTACAAGACCACAACACCTCGTCTTGAACCCATACTCCTTGCCCACCGCGAGGGGAACCGACGATGAAGTACAACACACGGCGATCCGGCTGCACCGCGGCGTGCTTGGTTCTATTCACCGCTTCCATCCCTTCGCTGGCACAAAGCGATCCCGCCTCCAAACCCGCCGACCCCAAACCAGCGGACACGACCCCGACGGCCCCAGCCGCTCCCGCGCCCTCCAATCCCCAACCCACGGCTTCCGCGTCCACAACCCCCGCCGCCACGTCCCCCCCCGCGTCCCACACCACGGGTGCCGACCCCAAGCCGGTCACGGTCTACGTCGTCGCCGTCGAAGGACGTGTCAGTGTCCGACCCACCGATTCCCCCGACGCCAAATCCACCCTTCTCAAAGGGGGCGAGCAACTCCCCGAAGGCGTCGAGTTCTCCGTCGGGCTTAAGAGCGCGATCCGCATCCGAGTGGCTGACCATCAGGTCTTCACCTTCGATCAGATGGGCAAGATCAACCTCCGCCGCGCGCTCAAGGACCGCGACACCAACGTCACACGCCTCTCCATGACCAGCGGGCGGGTCTCCTTCGACGTCGATTCCACCAAGTCCACCAACGATGTCCGGATCGAAACCCCCGAAATGACGCTCGCCATCAAGGGCACCTCCGGCGCTGTCGAGGTCCGCCCCGGGTTCGGCACCCGCGCCTTCGGCGACGTCGAAAACACGGGCCGCATCGAGGTCGATTGGCACTCGGGCATCACTGCCGTGATGACCAGGTCCGAATCCACCGACTCGCTCTCGCAAGACCCGGCGCAGCACCAGAACGCACTGACCAGCGTCGATACCCCCAAGGTCGAATCGCGCGACAAGGACGAAAAACGTCTCCTCAAGCGAACGACGAGCAGCAAACAAGACGTGCAACTCTCCGTCGGCAAAACCAAAGGCCCGGGGACCGACGCGACGCTCATCCCGCCCACGCCGCCACCACCGCCCCCCGTCATTGTTCCCTCCATCGGCAGTCTCCTGCACTTCGATGCTTCATTGGGCGACCTGTACGAGACAAGCCCCGCGGCGCTCTCTTCGGCCATCATCCGCCCGGGATTCCCAGTCGATCCCACCGCCGCCACCGGCGGCGCGGCCATCATCCACGATCCGCCGATGTCATCCCTCACCCCGGCCACCGGCATCGGCCGCCTGATCTACCTCGAATCCAGCACCACTTCCCCCGGCGTCGTCCGCAACCGCTTCTCCGAGTCACGCCTTGATCGCCTCGCCGACCAGCCCCGCGTCATCGGCCAGTTCATCGGCGATTCCCTCCTCGTCCCCTCCCTCACCGCCCTCGGCGCGATCGGGCCAACCCTCTATGCCTCCGGTTCCATCGGCGACCGCTCCGCACTCTACCGTGTCGACCTCGCACGCGGCGAACTCGTCCCCTCCATGGACCTAGGCACCGCCTTCCACGGCGCACTCGGCGGTGCCAACTCCCGCGGCTCACTCTTCGCCGTCATTCACGACCCCGGTGCCGCCCCTACTTACCCGCTCCTCTCCCGCTCCGCGATCGTCGAACTCGACCCGCGTTCCAACTTCCTCGCCGCGGCTTACACCGGGCTTGACGGCGCCCTTGCCGAAACATCGGGCACCTCCAACTCCACCGTGATCGAACTCGCGTCCCTTCAAGCCCTCACCGGCCTCGCCGCCGTCGATGGCGGCATCCTCATCACCGCCGTCTCCGATACCGCCGGCGGGCGATCTGTCTTTCTTCGTTACGACACCATCGCCGGCGCCGCCCATCTGACCGAAGTCCGCAATCTCCCCCAAGGCCTGACCCACGGCCTCGCGAGCGAGCGTGCTGGCTCCGTCCCCACCAGCCTCCCCCTCACGAATCCCGTCGGCGCGATCGACCGCACCACCATCAGCGCAGCGTTCGCGGGCTTGGGCTACAGCCAGCAGGCTCTCAACTCCGGACTCGTCGAGCGGCTCGTCAAACGCCAAGTCGTTGCCGGCGCGTCCCGGCCCGATGCTTGCGCCGCGAGCATGGAGATCGGTGCTCTGCGAACGTATCTCCAAAGCCACGTCGCACAAACCGCCGGGGTCGGGCGTGCCGTCGCCGATTTCCACGCCTCGCTCCCCCCGGGGCACCCCTGCGACTGATCGTCGCACGGCCCCCTGCCTTCCCGTTCTGGCCAGCCGGCACGATGCGTCTCTAATCCTGCATGCGCCACATCCGCCGGATCGCCGTGAGTACGCGGTTGATCGTCGCGGCGTCTACACCGCGTCGTTCCAGCACATGCTGCGCGAGTGCCACCCCGGCTTCTCCCTCTTCAAACACGATCCGGCTCGCCCCCGCCTGCATTAAGCCTTCTCGCTCCGATAGGTACCTCGCCCGCACCGTCACCTCGATCGTCGGGTTCAGTTCTCGCGCCAGCAACACCAACATGCTCCGCCCGCTGGAGTGCGGCAGCGTCACGATCAGGTGCGACGCACGCCCCACGCCGGCGTGCTCCAGCACTTCACGTCGGGTTGCATCTCCATAGATCGCCATTCGCTTGGCTTGCGTCAGCGAGCCGACCGTGTCGATATTCGTGTCGATGATCACCGTTTCGACCCCCGCGTCGCGGAGCATCGCGTCCACCACACGCCCGACGGGTCCGTACCCGACGATGATCGCCACCGGCTTCTCGCTCGACGTGATCTGGGCCGTCGCCGCGTGGTTGATCTGCGCCGCTCGGCGCTCGGACTTGGCGCTGAGCAGTCGCCACAGCATCGGCCAGCGCTGTGCCGCCCGCTCGATCTGGTCCAGCGAGCGGAACAGCAGCGGGTTGATCGTGATTGAGATCATCGCTGTCGCCACGAGGACCTGCATCCCGTCTTCGGGCATCAGCCCATGCTGACCCGCCACCTGCGCGAGGATGAACGAGAACTCGCCGATCTGCGACAGCCCGATCGCCACGGTCAGGGCCGTTCGGGCCGGGTACCCAAGCACGGCGACGATCACGAGCGCCGCGAGCGGCTTCACGATAAGCACAATGCCCAGCCCCGCCGCGACCAACTCCGGGTGCCTGACGACAAACCCGGGATCGAACAACATCCCGACTGCCACGAAAAACAGGACGGCGAAGGCGTCCCGCATCGGGAGCGCATCGGCCGCAGCCTGATGGCTCGCGGGCGATTGCCCCACCACCATCCCCGCCAGGAACGCCTCCAGCGCAACCGACGCCCCAAAGAGTGTCGCCGATCCCACCGCAATGGCGATTGAGAGTACGAGTACCGTGAGCGTGAACAGTTCCGCCGATCGCAGCCGCGCGACCCGCGTCATGATCCACGGCACCACCTTCGACCCCGCGAGTAGCACGATCGCCACCAGCGCAACGAGTTTCAGTACCGCCAGCCCGATGTCGGCGAGTTTCGACGACTCCGCCACGCCCGCGGCCGCTTCGCCCGCCGAGGCAATCCCGCTCCCCATCATCGGCACCATGACCAGCGCGAGCACCGTGAAAATGTCCTCGACGATCAGCCACCCCACCGCCACATGCCCGTGCGAGGTGCTGAGCATACCTTTGTCCATCAACACCCGCAGGAGTACCACGGTGCTCGCCACCGCCATCGCCATCCCAAGCACCACCGTGGACCTGAGTTCCCATCCCAGAAAGTGAAACAGCACGACGGTCACCAGCGTGGCCATCAGGCTCTGCCCCACCGCGCCCGGTATCGCCACGCGGCGCACCGCGAGTAAATCCTTGAGTTTGAAGTGCAGCCCCACCCCGAACATCAGCAGGATCACCCCGATCTCGGCCAGTTGCTGTGCCAGGTCCACATCCCCCACAAACCCTGGGGTATACGGCCCGATCACCACCCCCGCCAGCAAATACCCCACGATCGGCGATAATCCCATCCGGTGCGTCAGAAGCCCCAGCACCCACGCCGCCGCGAACCCCGCGGCGATCGTCGTCAGCAGCGGCAGGTTGTGTGCCGCCGCACCCAGTACAACAATCATTCCAAGTACATCCATCGCCTAGTTTACACCCGGCACCTCCGCCGAACGATCCTCGCCCAAATCACTGCGATGGACTGGGCGCCGACCACACCGCCTGATGCGACATCCACCAAGCACTCGCGCGATCGTCAATCCGTTCGCCTCAAATCTTGGATCTGCCCACACGACGGCGGCACATGAAAGGACTCTGGAGTGTGGCAGTTGGTCCCTATAAAACACTACGAATAGTGGGTAGCCAAAGCATGGCATACAGATAGGCACGCGTTTATATTTTCTTGTTACGGGCCACACGAACCCATTTCAACATACCGAAAAGTCGGATCGGTAGATTTTTCGTTTTGGGTCGAAAAGTTGAAATCGACTCGTTCGACTTCAACTATAGTTGAAGTATGAAATCAGCCGATTTTCTGCCCGGTTTTCCCGGTCGCCTCGCTCCGACTCTGTTCACCCAGGCGGCGCGAGATGGGCGTGTGCGAACAACGACGGGCGATTCCTTCGTTCCCAATCCCCTCCCGCCCGACCTTGACCATCAACGCATCGTCGGTCGGCTCTACGACGTGCTTGATCGTGCTAAAACGAATCTACTCCGGCTCGAAGCAGTCGTGGACTCGCTCCCCGATCCCACTCTGTTGCTCGCCGCGATGCAAAGCCGAGAAGCCCAGGTATCTTCCAAGATCGAGAACACCTTCGCATCGTTGCGAGATGTCGCGCTCGCCGAGTATGACCAGTTTGCACAGTCTGAAGCACAAGAGGTCCGTCGCAACCGCCTTGCCATCCACGCCGGTCTGACCTCCAGGTTGCCGGTCAGCACACGGCTCGTGTGCGATATGCACCGCCGGCTTATCATCGACCCGCGCCACCGTCCCGGTCATCTGCGCGACAGGCAAGTCTGCATCGGGGACGAACACCTCGGATTCGATCAGGCCCGGTTCGTCCCGCCCCCGCCCGCCGAACTCGAACAGTGCATGACGCAGTGGGAACAGTTTTGTAACCCCAATGCTCTGGGCGTGCCAGCGCGGGTACGCTGGCCCGACCTCATCGAACTGGCCATGAACCATTATCAGTTCGAGGCGATCCATCCGTTCAGCGACGGCAACGGCCCGCTCGGGCGCGCCATCGTCAACGTCACTCCCGTCAAGTCCGGATTCTTGCGTCACCCCGTGTGCAACCCCAGTGAATGGGTCCACGCCAACCGTCAGGAATACTACGACCGGTTGCGGCAAGTGAGCACCCAAGGCGAATGGGAACCCTGGCTCCGTTTCTTTTGTACGGCCTTGGCCGAACAGGCACAACTCGATCTCAAACGCGTCGAGCGCGTCAAAAAACTCTACGACCGCTACGCCAGCCTTGTCTCTGGCAGACGCAAGAGTTCCCTCGTCATGAAGCTAATCCAGCACCTCTTCCGTTCGCAAGCAGTCACGATTTCGATCGCCGCCAAAACGCTGGAAATTTCATACACGGCCGCCCAGCGACACGTCGAGTTTCTCGTCAAAGAAAAAATCTTGCAGCGGGCAGGTACCGACAAATATGCCAAAGTCTACGTCGCCACCGGGATCATCCGCGCCATCCGCGGGCAAGGCGAAGACTAAACGTCCACACCTCGGGTGCCTTTCAACAGCCCGTCTTTGCCTCCTACTTCTTCCGCGAATCTCGCACCGCCCGCCAATCCTCGGCCGGCTTCCCGTCCGCGTACTCCCACACCGTCACCTTCAACGTCTTCTTCCCCCATTTGCGAGCCGTCGGGTTGTCCGCGTACAGCACGTCCAGCCGATTCCCCTTGATCTTTCCCCCGCGGTCCAGCACCGGCACGATGCTCCCCTGGGCGTACCCCGGCACGCTCACCATCGACCCGAGCGGCAAGACCCGCGAGTCCGCCGCCACGAGCCGCATCGCGTTCGTGTATACCGAATGGTTCGACGACGTGATCCCGTCGGCCGAGTCCCCGCACGAGATCTCATCGGGCGTGTACGCCGTGACCACCATGGTGATCGTCTTGGCTGGACGGACCGGGCGGCCATTGAACCATTTTGTTTCCGGCGGGTAGTACGTTTCCGCCGCGTCTTCGGGCGCCGACGTTTCTTCTTCCGCGGCCGCCTCTTCCACCAACGGATCCGCGAACACGAGCGACGGATACACCTGCGGTTCCGACGTCGTCGCCCGCGAACCCGCGGGAGCGAGATCGGTCCCTGTCAGGGTTTCGACCGCCGCGAGGGGGGCCAAGTCCGAGCGTGATCGTGCATCCTTTGTAATGATCGCCGAGAACGCCACCCCGGCCATAAGCCCCGCCGCGCCCACGATGTGGACCGCCGAGCGTAGTGCGGCTCGCCAACGCAGCCCAAGCCCCCAACTCGACTCTGGAGTTGATCCGCTCACTGGTTTGCTCCCACCATTCACTTCCGCTCCCCGACTTCGCCACCACAGCGAATACTGTCGGAAAGGGCACAACACCAAGTGGCACGGGGCAACACACGCAGCCGCCGTCCTTTTCCCCTTTACACATCCCCGCGATTGAAACCGGTCGATCCACCACGATCGAACCCGGTATCCCAAAGACAATCGCCCAAGCAGCGATTCGTTTTGAACTCCATCACGATCCCCGCTTGGGTACAACTATACCCGATGAGGCATCGTTCGGCGGCAGAATCGTAGTCCTATAACTTTTTGACCTTTCCGCGTGATGGTTGTGCCGTTTGGAGTCGTCCAATCGTGCCGGAGTAATGTGATTGCACAACTTCTCGGTCGGTCTCGCACAATCTCGACCGATCGCGGCCTTGTTTTCCTATTCTCTCACAACCCAGGCAATTGTACCATGACCACACCCACCGTTGTCCAACTCGTGCTGACCGGCGCACTGGGGCTGGCCGCCGGGGTCGTCGGGGGTCTGGCGGGCGTCGGCGGTTCACTGGTCATCATCCCCGGGCTGCACTTCATCTTCGGCAACGACCCCGCCAGCGTCCATCATTTATATATGGCGTCGGCAATGACGGTGAACGTGGCGGTCGCCCTCCCCGCGGCGTATCAACACTCCAAGGCCCGCGCGGTTCGGATGGACCTGCTCCCGACGGCCCTCCTCGCCGCGACCGCCGGGATGATCGTCGGTGTCATCGGTTCCAACCGGGTAGACGGCGACCGGCTCCGGGTCTTGCTCGGGGTGGCGATCGTGCTCTACTGTGGGTACCTGGGTTTCCGAACTGCGCGGAACGCGCCGGAGGCGGGCGGGAGTGCCGAGCGGACCAGCCGGGCGCGGG
>JBGSIF010000384.1:0-47764 GCA_041742635.1 Phycisphaerales bacterium | reverse complement strand
CGTCGGCGGCGTGAGCCCGTTGCCGCGGGCGGGAGGCACAGGTGGTGGAGAAACTTGGCGTCGGGAGGGGGGGGGAGGGGGGGCGTGAGCACGATCAGGAAAGACGAGGCAAGCCTGGCCGGCGTGGCCTGACCAGACCAGCCCGCTGCTGGGGAACACCTTCCCGCGGAGAGCCTCGTTTCAAACGTGCGCGACTTGACAGACACGACCGGATTGCACCGAGTTTCTCGGCCATTGTTTCGAGGGATGCTGAGTTGGTTTGGTGCGGACTTCCCAAGCCTACGAAGCCCTCGTCAAGAGCACCGTGGCTCCGGCGGCACCGGCACGAGGGACAGGTTCGGACAACCTCGGGGTGCTTACTTTGCCCGCTCGCGCGGCATCGTGTTGGCCGTGATCTGTGCTCCCGAGAGGTTCCACGTCCGTTCCATGAGTTTCAGCCCGTCGGGGTCGTGGGCGGCGAGTTGACGCCGCGAGTAGGGGTAAAAATCGTTGAGTGCGAAGTACGCCTCGCTGAGTTCGGCGAAGTACTCGTGACTATTGGTGATCGCGTAGGCACGCTCGGTTGCGCCCGCGGGCAGTGAGTTGCGCGCGACCTGATCGTACAGCCCCGCGGCCTTTGCCTCTTGGAACACGGCCTCGATCTCGGGATCGAGTTTCGCCAGGCGCCAGTGATACGCGTGGGCGAGTTCATGGAAACACATGTAGGGTTGGTCGCGGCGCCAAGAGAGGAAATCGGCTGGGTTGATGATCTCGATGCCGCCCGCTTTCTCGGTGAGCAGGCCTTGCGAGGCGAGCCATGCAGGGGACCAGTGGCAGCACATGCCTCGCCCGCCTCGGCCCATGGCTTGGGAGCCTTGGTGTTCGATCCATATTGTGACGCCGCGGAGGGCATCGAGGGCGGCCTTCGGCACGAAGTGGGCGATCTCGTCCAAGTCCGCGCCGAGTTGGATGAGTACCCGATCGAGCAGCGCAGGATCGTTCTTCTGAAAGTCGTTATTAATTTTGAGACTGAACCCGAGCAGCGAGCGAGATTCATAGTTGCTCATGATTTCGCGCGGGCGCACCGCGTCGTCCCGCGGGGCCACGGTCGTCTTGCCCGGTGCCACATCGAGTTGGCTGGATGATGCGGTCGGCGTCGACGGCGTTGGCGGTTTGGGCTCGTAGTGAACTTCGATCAAACCGCAGTCGATGTACTGACCACCGGTGGTTTGCTTGCAGTGAATAGCGATCAGGTTCTTCGCCCCGGGCTTGAACGCCAACCGAGCGGCGTCGGCGACCGGGACATATTTGTACGCCGTGGTATACCCCTTCAGGTCCGCGGCGAGGACGCCGTTGATGAACACCGTGGCGTCCTCGTCGTGATGGATCGAGAGCGAGAGGTGACTGGGCGCGGCGGGCATGGCCGGCGGGGCATCGAACTCGCGGCGGAGGTAGATATCGGTGGCGGACCACTCGGTCCCGATGGCCGCACCGGGGGTGCCTTTGGTGCCGAACCCCGCGCGACCGGTTGTCCAGTTGGCCGCGTCGGGATGGTCGGGCAGGAACCACCCGTCGAGCGGGTTCAGGGTGTATCGCCAGGTACCGGCACCGTCGGTTTGCCCGGCGTGCGGCAGGATGGTGCGGACACCGGCGGGGAGATTCGAGAGCGCGGCGACCGTCGCGGCACGCGCACGGTCGGGGTTGATCTTCCAGATTTCACGATCATACGTGAGCCAGCCGTTCGTCTCGATTTCGACGTCGGTGGTTTGGGTATACACCGCCGCGCACAACCCTTCGGCCACAAGGAGCGGGAGTTGGCGGACCTGGTCGATATAAGCCTGGGTCAAGTCTTCCTTTGTTTTATATGTTACATAACCCCAGTTATCTTTGTTGACCCATGTGTGACCATCGATGGGCAGGCCAAGGCCGCCGTATTCACCCAAGACCGCGGCACGAGTCTCTTCGTTGGCGGGCTTCGCCGGCCCTGGGTAGATATGCACATCCATGGTGTCGCCGATTTTCATGTCTGTCCAGCCGGAGGCGTTGTTCACGAGGCGAGTCGGATCCCGCTCTTTGGTTGCAAGGACCATAGATTTGGCCCACGCCAGGTCGTTCTGACCCCAGCCTTCATTAAACGGTACCCACATAACAATGGAAGGGTGGTGACGGGTCGCGTCGATAATCGCCTTCCACTCGCGATGGAAGGCGGCCTTCCATTCGTCCGAAATGGCGGGGAAATCCTCGTCCCACCCTTTCGAGCCGTCGGGCTTGATTTCTTCAAAGAACGGGCTTGGCATATCTTGCCACACCAGCACGCCGAGCCGATCGCACCAGTAATAGAACCGCTGCGGCTCGACCTTTACATGTTTGCGGAGCATATTGCCGCCCATCTTGATGACGGCTTCGATATCAAACCTGAGTGCTTCATCCGTGGGCGCGGTGTACAGCCCGTCGGGCCAGAAGCCCTGGTCCAACGGGCCGAACATAAATATCGGCTTCCCGTTGAGCATGAACCGGTTGATACCCGCGGCGTCCTTTGCGAGTTTAATATCCCGGAAAGCGAAATACGACTTAACTTCGTCGGTTTTGCGAGCGCCGATGTACGTCCGGACGGTGAGGTCGTACAACGTTGGGGAATCGGTGGACCAGGGCCGCGGGTTATTGACAAAGAGCTGCAGCGGCGACGTCGGCGATGTGGTCACGGCTACTCTCTTACCATCGATCGAGATCTCGGCCTCGTACACAAAGTGCGTGTCGGCTTTCTGACCCGCGTCGGTGATATGGATCCGAACGGCACCCGAAGCGCGGTCGGCGTCGATACGGATCGACGCGATGCTCTTGTACGGAACAGGCTCGAGCCAAACGGTTTGCCAGATGCCGGTGGTGGGGGTGTACCAGATGCCGTGCGGCTTGGACCATTGTTTGCCGCGGGGTTGGCCGCCCGCGTTGGTGGGGTCGGCGACGATAACGATGAGTTCGTTATCGCCGATGGGGTTGAGGGCATCCGTGATGTCGAATGAGAACGGGTCGTACCCGCCGGTGTGCTCGCCGATCGGCTTGCCGTTCACTCGGACCTTGCAGTGCCAATCCACCGCACCGAAGTTGAGCCGCACGCGCTGCCTTGACGTGAGCCAGTCGGCGGGTACCTGGAACGATCGGCGATAGTGCAGGACTTGATTGGGCTGTACGGTTTTCTTGACGCCGGACAAGGCGGATTCGATCGGGAACGGAACGAGAATATGCCCGTCCCACATGTCGGATGCGCCCGGTTCGTCGCCTGTGACGGTGTAGTTCCAGAGGCCGTTCAGATTCTGCCATCGCTCGCGCACCATCGCGGGCCGGGGGTACTCGGGAAGGGGGCCGGCGGGGTCGACATCCTTGGCCCATCGCGTTGTGATGTGCCCGGGTACGGCCTTCCAGCCGGGCTGCGCATCCGGTTGCGGCGAGGCCGTCAGCGGCCCACACGCCGTGAGTAATATCACCAGCCCGAGCAAGGCGTGGGCGCGGCGCGAAACGATATGTTGCGGATGCATATGCGGCTCCTTGGCCATGAGGTATCGGTCGAACATGGTACCGGGTTGTATTGCAAGAGATGCCCGGTCTTGCGAGCACTGCGGAAGCATGTCGCCCATGCGAACTATGCTTGCCGTATGACCGAGCGTGGATCCAAACCGATTGGGCATGTGCCCGTTCTCATTCGAGAGGTGGCCGAGGTGCTCGACCCGCGACCCGGGGAGACGGTGGTGGACTGCACGGCGGGGCTAGGCGGGCACGCCGAGATGCTGGCGCGGGCGGTCGGCACTGCGGGCGCGGTCGTTCTCTTTGACCTCGATCCCGGGAATCTCGCTTCGGCACGATCAAGGCTCGAAGGGATCGCGGGCGGGCCGAAAGTCATCGCGGTACATGCGAGTTTTAACGAAGCACCCCGGCGTCTGCCCGACATGGGGCTGCGCGCGGATGTCGTACTCGCCGACTTGGGCTTTTCGTCGAACCAGATCGATTCGGCGCAGCGTGGGTTCGCTTTTTCTAAGGACGGACCGCTTGATATGCGCCTCGACCCGACCAGCCCGCTGACAGCGGCGGAACTTGTCAACACGTTGTCCACCCGCGAACTCGCTCGGATTCTGAAAGAGTTTGGTGAAGAGGCACGATCGCGCACAATCGCCGAAAAAATCGGACGCGAAAGAGTTGCGCAGCCGATAACAACTACAGGGAGGTTGGCGGAGATCGTTCGGAGTGCCGTGCCGCATGATTACCGAACGAAATCCTCGATCCATCCTGCGACCAAGACGTTTCAGGCTTTGCGAATTGCAGTGAATGACGAGATCGGTCGGCTCGGATCGTTGCTCGACGCGGTGTATACGGCGGCAAAAAAAATGAACACGAGCAGGCGGGACGCGCATCCCACTCGTGAAGTATGGTTGAAGGAAGGATCGCGGGTTGGCATCATCGCGTTTCACTCACTCGAAGACCGACCGGTGAAGAAGATGTTCGGGCGGCTGGGTGACGAAGGATTGGCGACGGTGCTTACAAAGAAGCCGGCTGAGGCGGCGGACGACGAAGTGCGGGACAACCCCAGGTCACGGTCGGCTAAGTTCCGTGCCTGCCGAATCGGAACCTGATTTGGCTTGGTGCTGCGTGCGGTGTAGAGAAGCAAGGCTGGGTAGTCGAAAGATTTCTCGGCGGATTCGGATAGGATGTCCGGTGCTCGGTTGGTCGTATCGTTTCGACCGATTGGGCAGGTCATATGGTCTGGAGAGCGTCGGTTCGCTCAGCAAGGAAGCTCGAACGTGACACGCGAAAGCAAAGTCGCGATTATTCTCGGATTCGCCGTCGTGCTGGTGGTAGCCGCACTGATCAGCGATCACTTTTCGCACGCGCGACAAGCCCGCATTGGTAACGCCTTAGCGCAAGGCACGCCGAAGGACTTCGGCGCGGATTCGTCCGGTCTCACCGAGCCGATCGGCGAGACCAAGGGCGTCCTCGTGCGGGAGTCGGGTGCGAACGCACCGAGCGGCGCGGGTGGTTCGGACTCGGGGAGGCCGCCCGCGGCGCCCACGAGGCCGGACGAGATCCTGATGAAGGGCGACAAGCAAAAGAACCAGACACCCGATCAGCCCAATGCACCGCAGGACGAAGAAGGGCCATCGATGCTGCCGCCGGAGCAGGCCATCGCGGGCGACCTGCCCTTCACAGATAAAAAAGCGATGCCGTACCAGGTGAAGGAGAACGATTCGCTCTACCGGATTGCCAAAGCGAGTTACGGCGACGGGACACTCTGGCAAGAACTCGGCGAATACAACAAAGGCAAAGTCGGCACGAACAACGCGCTGCGAGCCGGCGCGACGATTGTCATCCCGCCGAAGGACGTCCTGCTCGGCAAAGCCCGGCTGCGTCCCGAGGGTTCGCTCTCGATCAAAGAAACTCGGATCGCCAAAGATATTCCCAAGCGTGAACCGACGATCAAAGACCCGACCACCAAGCCTCCGACGAAAGACATCGCTTCTAAAGACGCTCCCCCCAAGCACATGATGTACACCGTGCGCAAGGGTGATCACCTCTCCACGATCGCGCAGCGGCTCCTAGGCTCGTCGCGCCGCGTGAGCGACATCCTGAAACTGAATCCGAATCTGGATGACGAAGACTCGATCCGCGAGGGCATGTTGCTGCGGGTCCCGAAGAACTGATCGGATGGAGTGACGGGCGAATGTTCCTGAAAGTAGCCGTGACCATCTTGGCACTTGGACTCACCGCCGCCGGTCTGCTTGCGGTTCGGCAGTTACGGCTGCAAGCCGTACACGACTCGGCGACGATCCAGCGGCGCATCGCCGAGCATGATCGCCAACTCTGGAAAATCCGCGGCGACATCGCATCGCAGTTGACCCCGCATCGGATCCGGGACATGACCAACCGGCTCGGCCCGCTCGTGCATATCGGGGACGAGAAACCCAAAGCCGCGAACCCGACCGATGTCGCCGGCGAGCCGGCGGTGCCGACTCCCGCCGTGCCGGGCACGACTCCCCGGCCGTAGCGACCGGGATGGATCGATTGTCACACTTCACAAGCGAATCAGGAACACCGCGTGGACCGACGCATACACATCACATCGCTGGCCGTGTTTATCTGCATCGGTGTTGTGCTCGCGGTCATGCTCGGGCGCGTCATTCAGTTGCAGGTGGATCCGAGCGAGCCGCTCAAAGCCTCGCGCGAGAGCCGTGTGACATCGATCATCATCCCCGGTGTCCGCGGCGATATCCTTGACCGGCGCGGCCGTCCGCTTGCCGTCACCCGGTTCGGGCGACGTGTCTTTGTTGATCCTGATCGACTCCCCAAGGATGTCGGGCCGGTCTTCGTTCAACTCGCCGATGTGCTCCGTATGCCGATGGACAAGGTTGTCGCGAGGCTCCTGCCCGCGCTCGATAAGAACGACCGCGTCCGCTCAGACCCCGCCTCGCTCAAAGACGACGACGGCGAGTTCAAGGGGTTGGCACGCTACGTCTCCATCGGCGGCGTCATAGACGACAACACCGTCAACCAGATCAAAGCACTCAACATCCCCGGCGTGTACACCGAACTCCGCAGCGTCCGCGAAACCACAGACGATGAACTCGTCGCTTCGATCGTCGGGATGGTCGGCGTGGACCACGACGGGCTGCTCGGGGCCGAGTTGTTCCTCGACAAACAGGTCCAGCCCAAGGACGGATCGATCACCTACGTGCGCGACGCCAAAAGCCGACCCTTGTGGCTCGGGCCGGAGGGTTACGTCGCGCCGACGCGCGGCGACGACGTTCGGCTCTCTATCGACCTCGAGATCCAGCAGATCGCCGTTGACGAACTCCAGCGCGGCATCGAAGATGCCGACGCTGCCGGCGGGCGGGTCGTTGTCATGGATCCCGTGACGGGCGAAATCCTCGCCATGGCGGACATCATCCGCGACGTGCCGGGGATCATCGAGTACCCCTGGGCAACGCCGGGCGATAAAACCCCGCTCCGCACCGGGTATCGGTACCGAACGATCATCCCCGACGAACGCCGAGACATGCACCCGGCCGCCGGACGCAACCGCTGTGTCGAAGACGTCTACGAACCCGGCTCGACCTTCAAGCCCTTCATCTGGGGCACCATCACCGAACTTGGGCTTGCCCACACCGGCGAGATGTTCAACACCGAAGGCGGCAAGTGGAACATCTACGGCAAGCGCACGCTCTATGACACCGTCGAGAAAGACCACCAGACCTGGGCCGACGTCCTCGTCAACTCCTCCAACATCGGCATGGCCAAGGGCGCGTCCCGTCTCTCCTTTGAACAAGCCAGCGCGGCGGTCCGCCGCTTCGGCTTCGGCAGCAAGACCAACATCGGTCTCCCCGGCGAGACCCGCGGCATCGTCACCGACCTCCGCAAATGGTCCAAGTACACCCAGACTTCCGTCGCCATGGGGCACGAGGTCGCCGTCACACCGGTGCAGATGGTCAGGGCCTTTTCCGCGTTCGCTCGCACCGGCGAACTCGCCGGCACGATCCCCGCGGTGCATTTCAAGGCCATCTCGCGAGATCAGGTACACAGCGAAGCCAAGCGAGCGATGAAGTCCTCCACCGCCGAACTCACACGCCGCACCATGCACGGCGTGGCTCAGAAAGTCGATGACCGCGCCTTCAAAGACGAGAGCGGAAAAGTGATCCCGCCGCGCTACGACTGGTTCGGCAAGTCCGGCACCGCCGAGATCCCCGTTGGGCGCGCGCCCAAGGGCTTGAAACGACCGCTGGGTTCCGACGGGTACTTCCGCGGGCAATACAACTCGAGTTTCATCGCAGGCGCGCCGCTGGAGAAGCCGCGCTTGGTGGTGGTCTGCGTCATCGATGATCCCGGGCCGAAGAAAATCTCCGTACGCCAGCACTACGGGTCATGGGTCGCCGGGCCGGTCGTGCGGCGAGTCATGGAACGGGCGCTCCCCTACTTGGGCGTGCCGGGGAAAGAACTACCGGTCGATGCGGCAGATGTCGCGGCGGCAGAAGCACCAGCGGGCCGCCCTGCATCCCGATAATCGCAGTACTGCTCCCGCACAGGACCAGCCTTCTTCAATCCCAAATCGCCTTGAACTCCACCGGCGTGTCGCCCGCACGGACGAAGATACCCAGATAGGCGTTGGTAGTCGCCGCCGGATCGGGTTCGTCATAAAACAGTGTGTCGCGCACAAGTCGCCCGCCGACCGAAATAGGCTTCAGTTCATCGGGCGCGAGTTTAGTCTCGAATGCAACATGCCCGTCGTTGTACGCGATGAATCCTTCCCACCTCGTGCGCGAGCCGTGGATGAGATAGGTGAAAGAATCGGGGATGGCGAACGTGCAGGTCGGCACGCCGTTCTTGGGATCGTGCGTGATGCGGGTAATCTCTGGTCCGCGGTTACCGATGACGGCCTCGGTTGTGCTGAAGTTGTCGGCCCAGCGTTCGCGCCGGTCGCCGGCGGGGAGCATATGGGCGTAACTGACGTTCCCCTTGTTCGGCGAGGTGAAGTCAGCGGAGAACGCCGGATCCCACAGCGCGTTCGCCGGGTCGTGGGCGGCTTTGGGTGCGTCCAGTTCGTAGTCCATGTCGTTGTCGATATTCATCGTGTTCGCCTCTGCGGGCGAGACGACAATCTCAGTCGAAATGTGTCCGCTCCAGATGAGCGCGGAGAGGATATTCGCCGTCGTATCCTTCGATGACGCCGGCGCGTCAATCGTGAAGTTCCCGGCGTCGATCTCCGAGGGGAGCGGATATTTGCCGGCGTTCTGGCTCGCCCAAACGACCATTGCTTGCTGCACGCCGTGGACCTGTGTGGCGTCTTTCAGTTGGCGTGATCCTCGATGTCGCGGGCGCATTTCGCCGAGCAACAGCAACACGGCAAGCCCGATCAGCACGACCGCCAGCACAACCGCAAGCACTTCGATCAGCGAAAACGCACGCGAACGGCACTCCGGCATGTCGATCCCTTTCCCAAACGCACATGAATATGCTCGAACGCTTCCGCAATAGTGTTCGGGGTGCCGACCGGTCGTGTTCCACATGGGCGGAATTTCGCCCGATCGTTCGACCGGGCTTCCCACCGATCCCGCTTCGATTTTCATCCATGTTTTGAAACAAAAAACCGAGGCGGACACGCCGCCTCGGTCGGTTCAATTAATAAGTTGCGTCGATTGAGAGACGGATCAGGTTCGATCCTGCCTTGATCGCTCTCTTACTTCACCACGTCCGCCAGCCCCGGCACATGCTGCTTGCCTTCCGGCACCTGCACGCTCGAACCCTTGAAATCCTCGCCGATCGGCTCGTAACTCCCGCCCAGGTGCTGCGCGAGGAACGCTTCGCTCACGGCATAGAACGCCATCCGGTTCTGCGGCCGCGCGAACCCGTGCCCTTCATCCGGGAACAGCACGTATGTCACCGGGATGTTCTTCTTCTTCATCCCGTCCACCATCTGCTGCGACTCATCGTGGTTCACGCGCGGGTCATTCAGCCCCTGCCCGATCAGCAGCGGCTTCTTGATGTTCTGGATGTAGTTCGTCGGCGAACGCGACGCCAGGAAACTCCGCCCCTCCTCGGTCGTCATGTCGCCCACGCGGCGTTTCAACTGCGGTAGGAACGGCGCCCAGTGCGGCGGGATCGTTTTCATAAACGTATTCAGATTCGCCACGCCCACGATATCCACCCCGCACGCGAACACATCCGGCGTGAACGTCATGCCCACCAGCGTCGCGTACCCGCCGTACGAGCCGCCGTAGATTGCCACTCGCTTCGGATCGGCGATGCCTTCCTTCACCGCCCAGTTCACCGCGTCGATCAAGTCGTCGTGCATCTTCGCGCCCCACTCCCGATCCGCCGCGTTCACAAAGTCCTTGCCGAACCCCGTCGATCCACGGAAGTTCACTTGCAGCACCGCGTACCCGCGGTTGGCCTGCCACTGCACCTCGCCGCGGTAGCCCCACTCATCGCGTGCCCACGGGCCACCGTGGACGTTCAAGATCATCGGCAGCGGCTCGTTGGGGCGTGCGTTCTTGTCGGGGTCGCTCGCCGCGGGGATGGTCAGGTACGACACCAAGTCCAGCCCGTCGCGCGACTTGATGACCACCGGGTGCATCGGCGCGAGGGCCAAGCCTTCAAGTGCCCGGCGCGCCGAAAACAGGAAGTTCGCTTTCTTCGTCCCTCGGTCGTAGTGGTAGTACTTCACGCCGCCGACGTCCTGAAGGTACGACACCACCCAGTGCTTGTCGTCGAGCGTTCGGCTGGCGATGCCCACATCACCGGGCGCGACCGACTTCAAAAAATCCAAATCCGGCTTGATGGCGTTATCCAGGATCGTCCATTCGTTGCGAAGGTAGTTGAACGACACCGCTTGGATCGTCTTTTCCGTCGGATGAACGATCATGTCGCCGATGTCTGCCTTCGCGTTCTCCGCGACGATCGTCTCTTGTCCGCTCTTGAGGTCGATCGCCTTCAGCGCAGCAGTGTTGCGGTTCCGCGAATCCACCATATACAGCGTCTGCCCCGACTTATCGAACCCGATCGGGTTGGTCGTCAGCGCGTCCTCAACGTCGATGCTCTGGAACGGCTCGAACCCGCCCTTGTCGGTGGCTTTGAGGATGTTCATCCCACCGTCCGCCCGCGGCTCCACCGCGAACCGCACAGTGTAATCATCATCCGTTACCAGCCCGGCGTATTGATCGTTCTTCGCCACCAACTTCAGGTCGCCCGTCGCCACGTTCACCCGGTAGATATCGTGGAACACCGGGTTGCGGTTATTCAGGCCGATCAGGATCTCGTTGGGGAACTTCTCGCTCACCTGCTGCAACTGCGCGCTCGGGCGGAGCAACTTGCTGTTGTTCGGGAGCGTCATCGGCTTCCCATCCTCGCCGACGATCGTCTCGAACGGCGTTAGGTCTTTCACCCGCTTCGCCGCGACGTCTACCGAGTACACCTTCCAGTTTTCGTCCCCCGCCGAGTCCTGCAAATACAGCAGGTGCGTCCCGTTGAACGCCCAGAAGTACTGACGGATCCCGCGCGCCTTGTCGTCGGTGATGGGTGTGGCGGCGTCTGGTTTATCGACCGGGCCGACCCAGACGTTCATCACGCCGTTCACCGGGGCGAGGTACGCAAGGAACTTCCCGTCCGCGCTGATCGTCGGGTTCACCTTGTCCGGGTTGCCGAAGAACATCGAACGCGGGATGAGGTTCCCGCTGGCCTTGGTGCCGGTTGCCGGCGTTGTTGTTCCAGCGCCTGGCTGTGCCGGCACCGAGCCGACACTGACCGCACCCACCATGATTGCCGCGATCCACATTGAACGATTCATCGACGTCGTCTCCTGAAATGACCACCGACCACCCACTCGGCCGCCGCCCACGGGCGTTGGCAGAGTGATACCGGATCAGTATAGGAACGAACGCAGGTTGCTCGAAATAGTCAATCCCACAACACGCCCATACCCACGCCCACCCCACGCCGACAATATGGTCCGCCGAATCGTCGGCTTCTTCGTGAAGTCCTGTAACGGCGCAGTGGTCAGTTGCTGGCCCGAGGTTCATTGCCTGTTATTAGGCTTCTCGTCGTCCTCGGCGTGGATTTCGTCGGCGATATCCGCCGCGATTCGGCTGTTGACCGTCTCGAACTTCAGCATCGCTGGTCCAATGCAGACTTCAAGCCCCTCTTCAATCTCGATTTCCGAGATTTTCGCCCCGTTCACGGTTGTCCCGAGTGTGGATCCGAGGTCGCGCAACAACCACTCATCTTCATCGATCGCCTCGATCGCGCAATGATGGCGAGATACCGCGCTGTTCTTGATACGAACATCGCAGTCTTCGGCTCGACCGATCAGCACCTTCCGCCCCGCAGACGAAACCCTCGAAAGGTCGTATCGGCGAAGCACCTGGCCGCTGCCGGAACAGATGCTCATTTCATACATGTGTACTCCGATCCAAACGTGACCCGAGAGATGTATCGCCGCGGTTTCCCCCGCTTGCATTCGGGCGACGGTCAATTGTACGATGAAATCCCGAAGTGTGGTCAGTTCTCTCGATAAAAATGCTCCGAATTGCCAAAATTCCTATCGAAATACGAACTGAATAAATGTACCACTTGTTTCCATGGTATGACCGACAAAGCAGGGTGTTTCATCGACGATCGAATGCCTTTTGCGACAGTTCGAGCAACGATCCACAACGTCGGGTATGCTAGATGAAATCGAGCCGCGGTACCAAGACGTGCTATCGGCAGTGAGTGTGTACGCCCATGTCGGAGCCAATCGATGCGAAGCAACTGGATGCGCCGCGCCAACAGCGCGTTTGGGGAAATCACGTTGTCTCTCTGGAACGCCCACGGCAACTTGCCGGGTGTTCCGACCCCTTCACGGGCCGATTCTTCGTCCGCGAACGATTCGACTCATTCATCGGACCATTCCCCCGAACCATCTCCGTCTCCCTCGCCATCACCGGCTCCAGCGGCGGATTGCCCGGCGATTCGTCCCGCTCCCAAACGCAAGGAGTTGCCCCAGTTCGGGGTGATGCTGCATAATGACGACATTTCTACAATGGACCACGTTGTCCGTTGTATCGTCTCGCTCACGCCACTGCCGCGTACTCGCGCCCACTTGGTGATGTTGATGGCACACATTCGCGGCTCGGCGCTTGTCCTCATTACTCACCGCGAGCGTGCCGAACTGTATCAGCAGCAGTTTCGGCGCAAAGGCCTGCTTGTTTCGCTCGAAGCGATGTAGCCGCCGGTGGCGTTAAGGTTCGGAACGGCGGCTTAGAGGCTCAGGGCATCCAGATGTAATATGCCCCACCCTGGAGTGCCGAGAGACCGCCGAGATCGATGTCGAGCAGATTGATTGCGGCGGATTCGTTACCGGACGTGCTCGCGGGCGGTGCGTCCACGTCGGCGAACGAGTAGACGGAGCGGGGGGCCGCCGTTCCTCTGGGATGAAACTTCACGAGGTTCGCCGATTTCAGCCCGGCGAGCCGCTTGGCTGCCTCGAAGGCGTCGCGCAGGCCGCCCTCGGCGTCGGCCAACCCGGACTGTACTGCGTATGCGCCTGTCACAATGCGTCCATCCGCGAGTTCGTCCAGATTCCCGCGGATCTCCGGCCGGCGAGCAGCCACCAGCCCACGGAATGCGGCGTAAAACTCGTCAACCATCCCTTGCAGCACCGCATACTGCGATTCACGCATCGGCTCGAACGGATTCGCCAGATCCTTGTTCGCGCCGGATTTGATCGACCGCGATGTGATCCCCAGCCGATTCATGCCTTCGCTGAAGTTCATCGAAGGCATGATGACCCCGATGGAGCCGGTGATGCTTGTGGGCTGAGCGATAATGGTGTCCGCGCCGAGCGCGAGGTAATACCCGCCGCTCGCGGCGACTTCACCGAGCGATGCGACCACCGGTTTCTTTGACTGCACTGAGAAGCGTCGGACCTCGCGGTACATGGTGTCGGACGCGCTGACGGTCCCGCCGGGGGAGTTGATACGCAGGATGATCGCTTTGATAGAAGGGTCGGTCTCCGCGCGCGAGAGGCGTGCGACAAGGTCGTCGACGGGGCTTGAGTAGGACGCAAAGAGGCCGCGCTGAGGGGCATCGACAATTACGCCGCGGACATCAATGACAGCGACGTTGGCCCCGGATGCACCCGGTTCCGAGATAACGGGAGCGGCGTCGAGTCGGCCGTCGCCGGCACCGAAGTGGAATGTGACGCTTGTCGGCGCACAACTGGGGATCGACAGGAGAAGACAGGCGACAAGCATGAGTCCAAGGCATTTCATGCACGATGGTAGTGGTGTTCACCGGTGGAGAGGGCGACGAGCGGTTTCTATCGCTTGGGCGCAGGTGCGGGGACGTGCTGATCGATGAGGATCGGGTTGCCGTCGGGATCGGTGAGCATGAGGTACGCCGGGCCGGTGGTGGATTCATCGGCTGCGGGGTTTGGCGTCAGGCCTCGCGCCTTGAGGGTTTTCTGGAGGTCGCGCACGTCCTCGAAGTCCGGCAGGGTGGCCTTGTTGCTATCCCAGCCGGGGTTGAAGGTCAGCATGTTTCGCTCGAACATGCCCTGGAAAAGGCCGATCTTGGTCTCCTCGTTCTTGAGGACGATCCAGTTCTTGGACTGGTCGCCGGAGACCACCGTGAAGCCGAGTTTTTCGTAGAACGCGCGTGACGCGGCAATGTCCTTGACGGTGAGACTGACTGAGAAGTTACCGAGCTTCATGGGACTATCTCCTGACTTGTGGACGGTTGCGGCAGTGGTTGAATCAGTTTGGGAAACTGACGTATGTGCGGAGGGTGACGAGTACTGCTCGTCGGTCCGCGCCGCGGAAGACGCACATCCTCCAACTCCCCCACCGCCGAGGAAACAGACGAAAACGCCTATAATTACTCGTGTCATTGGTAGCTCCGGGCGAGGCTTGTTCTCGCCCGACAATCCGGGGGCGGTGCCGGGGGTGCGGCGGCGATTGATCCATTATACAAGTTGGAGCATGGAGGTCTTGACAGATCTTGCGAACTCGAAGAAAGACTCGCGCATCAACGACCACGACGTACATCGAGCGGGTGAACCGCGCCATCGATCATGTGATGGCCCACCTCGATTCGCCGCTGCGGCTCACCGACGTCGCCCGGGCAGCCCATCTCTCGCCGTTCCATTTCCACCGCGTTTTCCAAATGTTGGTCGGCGAGACGCTCGCCGACTTCGTAAAACGGCAGCGGCTGGACAAGGCCCTGTTCCTTATGAGCCACTCGCGCCGTTCATCGCTTAGCACGATCGCGCTGGCCTGCGGGTTCTCTTCCTCGTCCGACTTTTCAAGGTGTTTCAAGCAACGGTTCGGCGCGTCTCCCAGCACATTGAACACCAAGGCTTGGCGCGAGGCCCATGGCGCTGAGATTGAGGCAATCGTGGCCGCTTCGGTGAAGAGTCCGCGCCTCAGCCGCCTGCCACGCCAGCCGCTTGCCGCCAACCCCGACGGCTTTGCGGTCAAGATCCGTGAGCTGCCCGCACGCACCGTGGCGTACGTCCGAGCACGCAATCCCTACGAGGGAGGAGTCGGCGACTCCGTCGTCAAGGCCATCGAGCGGCTGACGACATGGACGGAGCGCAACGCGTTGGCAGACGGGCAGTGGCTTGGGTATCAATGGGAACATCCGGAAATCACGCCGCTGGAACAGTGCGTGTACCACAGCGCGGTCGTGGTGCCCGCATCCTGCGAGCCGCTCATCAAAGGCTGGAGCGGAGAGATCGGCAAGTTCAGATTCCCGCCGATGCTCGTCGCGCAGATCGAAATGCGCGGCGGGATCGACCTTGAACTCCGCCTCTTCGAGTGGTTCTATGGCGTCTGGCTTCCCAAGAGCGGTTACGTACCCGATGATCATCCGAGTTTCGAGGCCTTCATCGGCCACCCGTTCGCCCACGGCATGGAGTACTTTGAGTTGTACGCTCAACTGCCTGTGAGACGGGCCTGATGAAATCCCCAGCTTGCATACCTGAATCAGGGTGACTGGATTCGAACCAGCGGCCTTCTGGACCCAAACCAGACGCTCTACCAAGCTGAGCTACACCCTGCTCGCCGCGCTCGCGGCTTCCGGGGACAGTCTAGGCTCGGCGAGTGAGCGGGAAAGTCGTCGCTTGGCTCTGGTTCGAGAGGTACATCGTCGTACCGCTGATGCGATAAAGACTGAACAGATCCAGCGTTCGCTCAACGGACTTAGGGCGGGTCGATAGAAAATACGCCCATCTCTCGGAGCACGCTTCGCATCTCGCTCGCGGGGTCGCCGGCGTGATCGACCTGGTGTGCCAGCCACCCGGCCGCGCGGGCCGATTGAACGTTCTCGATCAGGTCGTCGAAGAAGAGGATCTCGCTCCCGTGGGCGGTATCGGCGGCTCCGGCCCGGAAACCGGTGCGGTTGACAAACGCGTGATAAATCGTCACGTCCGGTTTGATCAGTTGCAGTAAGTGGCTCGCGTGAACATGGTGCATCCGGCGCGGCGTGGGGTACTCCGTGGCTGGTTGATCGATCGGCGGTGCGAGCCGTGCCCAGTGCGCCTCGTTGGTGTTGGACAGCACACCAGTCGTCATCCCGGCGCTGTGCAGTTCATCGATAAGTTTTCCTACGCCGGGATACTCATCGAGTGTCCAAGCGTGATGGACGCGGCGGATCTCATCGGCGGTGTAGACGCCCGGCGCGCTGAGCGCGATGCCTTTATAGAAGTCGGTGCTGGGGATCAATCCGCGCTGATGCAGAGAGTTGAGTTCGCGGCGACGCTCCTTCGCGGGTGGTGCTTCCCACCGGTCGATCCCATCGCGTGGCGACAGCCCCGCGGCGCGGCAGCCATCTTCCCACGTCCGGCAAATTCGAACGATCACCCCGCCGAGGTCAAACACCACGATCCGGATATCTGGTTGAGTGGACATCGATCCCAGCGTACACACAGCGCGAGCATGCTTCTCATCGGGCACATACGCGCTACCACATCTTCGTCCCGGTCCCGTATCCTCAATGTGTGTATGACGAGCCGATCAGTTCGCTGTCTCGCCCCGCAACAGTGAGTGAGGCTCGACCGTGCCTGGTGTGCGGCTATTGCCTTCTGGGTCTGCGGATTGCCGACCGTTGCCCCGAATGTTCTTCGCCAGTAGCGCGTTCGCTGCAAGGGGGGATGCTGCGGTTCGCGTCCCGCGAATACGTCTGCCTGCTTCACCGGGGTGCGGCGATCGAAGAACTCTCGGCGCTAGGAACCCTCACCTACTTCATTCTGTACGTCGTTGCAACCGGTTTGACTCTCCGTGCGCGGATTCCCGGCTATGAGTTGGCCGAATCACTTGTCGGCGTGAGCCTCGCGTCTGCGTCGTTGCTGGGCTACTGGCTGCTCACCGCGACGGATCCCGGCTTCAACGACTCAACGTCCATAAGGCTGGCCCGAATGATCCGGTTCGCGCTGGTTCTTGGTCTGCTCTTCGCCCTTGCACGCGCAGGCTTTGCCGTGTATGGGGTGAGTTATCATCGTGCGATCTGGGGGGTTGCGCCGAACACCATGGTGGCGTGGGCGGCCGATTCGATTTGGGTTGGGGCCGCCGTGGCGTGGCTTGTGCAGTTGGTAGCGTCGATGAACTATGTTGCGATGCTTGCCTCGCGGTTTCCGGACCAATCCATATATACCGAAGCCCGAAACTTCCGATGGCAAGGTCCGCTGTGGTTCGTGCCGGGGGTGATTTTCTGTTTTACTGGGCCGATCGTGGCGATGGTGCTCTACATATCGATGATCGATCGGGTGCGGATGAGGCTGCGGTGGACACTGCAAGAGATCGATGCAGCCGGCGTGGAAATAGTTCACTAGAATGCAGATCATGCCGGTTGATCGCTGCGTATGCCTCTCATTGACCTTTGATTCGCTGAAGGCGACCGCCGCGGCGAAGTCGTTGGATTTCGACGCGCTGAAGCAGGCCACTGGCTGCTCGACGGGATGCACGATGTGCGAGCCGTACATACGGCTGATGCTGGCGACGGGGCAGACATGCTTCCAGCCCCTGCCTCCATCGGGGTCACGACCGGAGTTGGCACCTCCGGCGTCGCGCCCTGCAACGCAAGTCCCCAGACCCTGATGGGTCATTTTTTCGTCATGCCATCAACGAGTTGGTACCACTGATCGCGGGTGGAGTTGACGACGTCGAAAGGGCCGGTCATTTTGATGAAGACCGAACCCTGCGGCCCTTCGACGATCGCGCCGCGCATCGCGTAGCCGGTTCGCTCGGTTGCTTGCCCGCTGCCGGGCATTCCGTCGGAGTAGGTACCGACGATGGAGAGAACGTGAACGGTCATGCCGGCGACTTTGCGGGGCGGATGTTTTTTGAACTCTGGCTCGCCGCCGGTTTCGGGGTTGCGGAACTGACTTTTCCAACGTTCGAGATTGCTGTTGACGTCGCCGCCCTGTCCGCCGGGGAAGTGGGAGAAGACGACGAGGGCGGACTCGTTGTTGTCGCCTTTGATGTGGAACTCGCCGGCGCGCATGGAACTCGCGGGTGGTTTTTTTTCCCAACCTTCGGGCATGATCCAACGAAGCCCAGCGACGTCGAAGCCGGTGCCGTCGCCGGTGATTTCGTCGGCGGCACCGGCGGCCTGTGCCTGGTTGTTTGCGATTTGGTCCGCGGCATTCGCGGCGGTGCGTGCGGATCGCCCAGCGAGGGACTTTGGTTCTTCGGCCAACTGGTCCAGCCGTGACGTCGTGCCGCGGCTTGCGATTTCACCGGCGGCCTGCTGCTGGGTCTTGCCGCCCGTGCCATTACCAACGACGCTGGGTGGCGGCGACGATTCTTCGCACCCGCCGATGCAGGCAAGCCCGATGGCAAATGGGGCCGCGATGGTTGTGGCACGAAGGGCGAACGAATCACGACGGAGGAAAGTCCTGTTCATGCGGACATTGTAATGCCGTGGCGGACGATTGCCCACATGCCGGACGGGCGACTAATGCCGGAAGTGTCGGAGGCCGGTGGTGACGCATGTCACCGCGCGAGCGTTGCACAGGTCGAAGGTGTCCTGATCGCGTTTGGACCCACCCGGGTGGGCGATGAAGTGCACGCCGGCATCGACGAGCAACTGCGGCCCATCGGCGAAGGGGAAGAAGGCATCGCCGGCGGCCGCGGCACCCTTTGACAGGCTGCCCGCCTTGGCAATCGCGTTTCGGCAGGCAGTGACGCGGTCGACCTGCCCGGACCCGATACCAAAGACGCGCACGACGCCGTGCTCGCTTGTGGTGCCGCCGATCACGACCGCGTTGCTACTCACGTACTTGCACACGGTTTCAAGGAACGCGCCGACCGCGGCGAGTGTTCGTGGGGGCACCGGTCCGGCGCGGTGTTCCCACTGTTCCGGCGAGGCTCCGCGTACGTCGCGGTCCTGAACCAGCATCCCGCCCGGTACCGAGCGGAAGTCCAGTTTGCGAGCGCGCGACGCGAGGCGGTCGCCGACCGCGAGGATCCGCACGTTGGCCCAGCGTTTCCGGAGTATCTCCAGTGCGTCGCGGTGGTAACTCGGCGCGACGATGACTTCGAAAAAGTTGTCGGTGCCCGCGATGCGGTCCGCCGCCGAGGGGTCGATTTCCGCGTTGACCGCGAGGATCCCGCCGTACGCGGCCTGGGGATCACCCGCGATGGCGGCGTCCACGGCCTGGTGCACCGTCGGCGCGACCGCGGCTCCACAGGGGTTGGTGTGCTTCACGACGCACGCGCCGATCGCCCCTGCCCCGAGGATGCCCGAGAGGGTGAATGGCTCACGAGCGGCGACGGCACCGGTGACGCTCGGAGTCGCGCCGAAGGTAGCGGCAAGGATGCTCTCGACGCTGGAATCCGTCAACTTGCGGAGCGACTTGACGACTTCGAGCGCGGCGGCGGCGTCGTTGATGTTATTGAAACTCAGTGGTTTGCCGTGGAGTTGTTGTGCGTTGACGATCGTCGGACCGATCGAGGATGGGTCGCGGTAGAGCGCGGCGGCCTGATGCGGGTTCTCGCCGTAGCGGAGTTCGTCCACTTTGGTATAGGAAAGGCGCAGCACCTGGGGGAACGCCGCGGGGGTCCGGCGGCTGAGGAAAGCGGCTATGGCGGTGTCGTACTCGGCAACCTTGGCGAACGCCGCCGCGGCGAGTTCGGCCCGCAGTTCGCCGGTGGTGCAGCCCTGGTGTCGCCCGAGTTCATTGGCCACATCGTCGTATCGCTTGGGAGAGGTGACGACGACGACGGACTCGAAGTTTTTCGCCGCCGCGCGAATCATCGCCGGCCCGCCCACGTCGATCTGCTCGATGGCTTCTTCCATCGTTACCCCGGCGTCGGAGACGGTTCGTTCGAAGGGGTAGAGATTGATGCAGACGAGGTCGATAGGCTCGATCTTGTGGGCTTTCATCGCGGCGAGATGCTCGGGGCTAGACCGCTTCCCGAGGAGCGCGCCGTGGACCGCCGGGTGTAGGGTCTTGACGCGCCCGTCCATGATCTCGGGGAACCCGGTCACTTGTTCGATCGGTGTCACGGCGATGCCCGCGTCCATCAGCGCGCGGGCGGTTCCCCCCGTCGAGATGATCTGGACCCCCAGGGTGCTGAGGGTTCGCGCGAACGGGATCAGGTCCGTCTTATCACTCACGGACAGCAACGCTCGGCGGATAGGCACTAGGTTCGGCATGGTCTGGCCCTGCGACGTCCAAGATGGAACGGCTACAACGATAGTTCCGGCGGCAACGCCGGCGCACGCAGTGTACGCCCCATACTTCCAAAATCATCCGGGACATTCCCGATCGCGTGCAATCTTTGCGCCACATCATCGTGCGCATCTTCAGATCTTGGACAAGTTCCAGCCATCCTCGGTCGATAGCACACTACGAGACGGGCTTGATTGTCCGAGGTTATTCGCCATGACGACTTGGAAACAGACTCCATCCAGCGCCGCCCAGCCCACCGAGCCAGACTCGGGTCAGGAGCGACGTCGCATCGAGCGTTTGGTTTCGACCCGCAATATTCGGACCGCGTTTCAGCCGATCGTCGATCTGCATGACGGGTCGATTGCGGCCTTCGAGGCGCTGACAAGGCCCGGCGCGGAGAGCGGGTTTGCCGGGCCGGCGGATCTATTTGAACTCGCCGCGTCGCACGATATGCTGTGGCCGCTGGAAGAACTGACACGGCAGTGCTCGGTGGAGTCGGCGAAGGGGTGGCCGGCGCACACGCGGCTGTTCCTGAACTGCACTCCGGATGTCGTCGCCGATCCCCGCTTCCGGGCTGAGATCGATGCCATCTTTCGCGCGCCCGCGCCGCTGAGGCCCGAACAGATCGTGCTGGAAATCACCGAACTCTCCGACGAGCAGCACGTCGAGGGGCTGCACGAGCAAGCGACCGCGCTGCGAAAGCTCGGGGTCGAGATTGCGATCGATGATGTGGGTGCCGGTGCGAGCGGGCTGAACCGCATCATGCTCCTTCGCCCGCAATGGCTCAAACTCGACCGGGAGTTCATCCGCTCGATCGACACTGATTTGTTCAAACAGAACATGGTGCGGTTCTTCGTTCATTTCGCGCGACTGAGCTGCGTCAATGTCATCGCGGAGGGGGTAGAAAAGCGAGAAGAACTGGCAATGGTCGCGTCGCTGGGGGTTCGGTTCGCGCAGGGGTTTTATCTCGGGCGGCCCGCGTCGCGCGAGCAGATCGACGATCCTGCGTACGCCGCCGACCTGCGTGAGCGATGGTCCACGCTTGAGCCGGTGTTTGCGTGTGCTCCCGGCGCGACGCCGCTTCGGCGTTTGTGCCAGCCGGCTACGGTCGTGCAATCCGATACACCGATCGGGACGGTCGCCGGAACGCTGCTGCGATCATCTGGGGTGCCCGGTGTGGTCGTTCAATGCGGTCGGCGGTTCCTGGGTTGGTGCTCGCGCGAGCGAGTGTTGTCCGAGGCGCGACTGGCCGGGTCTCGACGCGAGATGTCCGCGATTACAGTCGTCGGTACCTGCACCATATCGCCCGAGGCGGCGATCCAGGACGCACTTCAGCTCGTCAGCGTCCGTGAAGAAACCGAACTCTTGCAGCCGATCGTGCTTGCCGACCTGGGGGAGGTCGTGGGCATCGTCAACGTGCGAGATATTCTGGACGCGGCGGTGCTTGAATCGCGTACGGGATTCGGCGGGCGGGTGCCGCTGACCGGTCTTCCCGGCCGGGCGCGTGCCGATCAATACATCGCCGGGGTGATCACTGGTTCCTCACGGCTCGACGCCGGTTCATCCACGGCGGCGCGCGTGCCGAACCTCGATATTGCATTCATCGATATCCGTCGGTGCTCGGACTACAACGGAGCGTTCGGGTACGAACTCGGGGATCAGTTGATCCGATCGCTTGCCGACATGCTCCGCGACATCATCGTGCAGGGCGAAGCCGCGTTTTCGCTCTTTCATTTGGGCGACGATCGGTTTGTGGTCGCGGGGCCGGCGTCGGTACTTGAACAACGCATCCGCGCCGTGATGCTTGAGTTCGACCGCTGCTACTCCCACTCACCGATCCGCGGCACCCCCGAGCAACTCCCCGCGCCGCTCTCGCTCCGCGTTGCGAAGGTCATGCGTCCCGCCGGTGTGTGCCTGCGAGTATTGCTCATCCCCGACTTCGTCACACACGCACGATCCCAGCGAGAACTCTACCGGGTCGCGCAGCAACTCCGCCAACGCTGCGTACGCGACGAACGGATCCCCGAGAACCACGATCGGTCCATCCTGATCACCGACACACGCGGCCTTGAGCAAAGTTCGCTGCGGCAATCGGCGTGACTCCCTACGCTTGCGAGTGACCGAAACCACTCCGATCAGTCCCGACGCACCGTTGACTCAACCGTCCGAACCGCGAACGCGGCCGCGGCATCTGCCGCTGCTGGTGGGAGTGCTAGCCGTCGTGGCGTGCATCTCGTGGTTCGCCGGGGTCCGCTGGCATTTCCAGCCGAAGAACTTCGGGATTGTCGAGCCGGGCGTGCTGTATCGGTCTGCCGCGCTCACACCCGCCGCTACGAAACTCGTCCACGACGAATACCGAATCAGAACGATCGTTGACCTCGGAGCATTCGACCGCGACCCGGAGGGCGATGTGATCGCGCAGCGCACTGCCGAATCGCTTGGCGTGAAGCGTCTTGTCTTTCGACTTGAAGGTGATGGGACCGGCAATCCCAACGCCTATGTGCAGGCACTTACTGTCATCAACGACCCGGCGAACCACCCTGTGCTGCTGCACTGCTCCGCGGGTGCGCAGCGCACCAGCGGCTGCGTCATCCTGTACAAGCAAATCATCAAGTCGCTCCCCTTCGACCCCGCCTATGACGAGGCGCAGACGTACAAGCACGACCCGCGCCGCAACCCGCGCCTCAAACCGTACCTTATGACGTGGCAAACCCGTATCGCCGAGTCGTACCGATCCCGCACCGCGATACCGGGGTTCGATCCGCTGGGGCTGCCTACTCCCGCCGCGGCGGATTGATGCCTGTACGCAATTTTTGCGCGTCGCATTCAGCCCACGATCAGGGCGACGAAGTCGCGGCCCGGTCGGGCCGATAGATTCCAAGATGCCCGAGGACCGCGACCAACTGGATATCGACCTGCTGCGCCCGATCGGTTCGGAAGTATCGTCGCCGACATATCGGGTGCCCAACATGCCCGCCGGGTCGACGAACTGGCTCTCGCTGTATTTTCGTTGCTCGAACCTGTATGTGCGTGCGTACAAAAATGAAACGGGCACTGCCTATCGAGGACAGTGCCCGCGGTGTGGCAAATCCATGCTGTTCCGCATCGGCCCCGGCGGCACATCGAAGCGCTCATTCGCCGTTTCCTGCCGATGATGCGTGCCGCCCTGGGGATACGTTGGCGGTTATTTCTTCGGCGTGGGTGTCAGGTTCAGATCACCCGCGGGCGGTTGTGCGGGCTTCGGCGGAACGGTGGGCGCGGGAGCCGGTGGGGGGGTCTCGCCGGGGATCATCGCGCCCGGGGGCAACTGCTCGAGTCGCTCGAGCAGAAACATCATCACCGTCGCGTTGCTCATCTTCATCCCGGCACCCGACATCGAAAAATCGATATTCAAGGTGACTTTGGATTCTTCCGGGCATCCTTTTTCTAGATTCAAGAGCCGTGATCCCTTCCCTTCGCCGGTCTTGAGTTCGGGTCGCATCATGTCGAACATGCCCTTGGCCGGGTCGCCGTCCTTGGGCTGGTTCAGTGAGACTTTGATGTCGGTCGTCACTTTGGCTTTTACCGCGTCCGTTGACTCGAGTGTGTGCATCCGGGCCAACTTGAATGAACCCAACTGAGCGTTGGGGAGTGTGAACTCATCGGCCCAGGTATCGCCGACCTTGACCGGTTTCTCGGGGTTGCCCGAGAGTACGCGCTCGAGGTTGGTCTTCATCTGGCTCTCGGTGTAGACCGCTTGAATGCCGTTGACGAACGTGCCCCCGCCGGGAGTATCCACGGCGGCCTGACGCAGTTTTTTGCCCAGTTCGGTCACGCCTTCGACCTTGCCCACGTTGCCGCGCCCGTCAACAGTGAAAGTGATGGACTCGCCGACGACATTGCTGAAAATCATGGCCAACGGGCTGGTGGCATCGGTGGTTGCCGGTGAGAGTGAATCCCACTTCATGATGTCGGTGGCTTTGGGGAGTTGTGTGGTGAGGGCGCTGGCGTTGTAGGTCATTTTGATTTTGGCGACGCCAGTCGCATCGACGTCTTGGACGGCCCAGGTCACGGTCGAGATACGCCCGTTTTGGGTTTTGGAGGTCATCCCGGCGTCGGAGGACATCGTGACGTCGGTCGTCTCGGTCCAGCGGTAGAACAACTTGGTATCTTTTTTCCATTGATACGCAGGCGTCATGGTATCCGACGCCGACGCCGCCGCGCCGGACAAGCCCAGCAACACGCCGGCCCCCATCAACAATGACCGCAACCCGAGAGCCTTCATGGTGAACCTCGAAAGGCACGCGATGTCGCTTGGTCCCGGGCAACACACCCGATCTTTGCCGACGATCTTTGCGTGCCGGGAAGTCTAGGTCACGGGGTGAAGGTCACGGGGCGCGTCGCAACTCGGCCCGCCAGCGTGCGGCGTCGGCTGTCTTGCCTTGCTTGTCGCAGACCTCGGCTAATCGCGATAGCACCGGTTCACGCCGAACCCGCCCAGTTTGCCCAGGCTTCACCATCGCCTCGCACTGTAACAACACGGGTTCGGCTTCGGCGTACTTCTTGTGCGCGATCAGCGCACACGCCAAGATGAAACGAGCACGCAGCAACCACGATGGGTCGTCGTTTTCGGATCGTTCGAGTGATTGCACGCTCCGCGAGATGATTTCCAAGCCTTGCGTGCTGGCGGCGTCGCGTCCGATCATCAAGTCGCTTAGGTTCACGCCGGTCATGGCCACATAGCGATGCTCCGCACCAAAGAGTACGGTTTGCATCGTCATGCATTCCCGGTACAACTCCTCGGCCTCGGCTTTTTTCCCGAGTTGTACCATCGAGACCGCCAGGTTGTTCAGCGACTGGGCGATATCCGGATGATCGCCGGTGAACAGCGTGCGGCGAAGATCGAGCGCTTCGCGGTCGAGCCGCGCGGAGTCTTCGTACTTCTTTTGTGATTTGTACAATGCGGCGAGGTTGTTCAAAGCAGTCGCACGCACGCGCTGCGAGCCGGCATTCTTGGTCAGACGCAGGGCTTCGTGGTAGTACGGCTCCGCTTCACCCAACCGACCGAGATTTTTGAGCGCACGCCCCACGTTGAGTACGCTCGCGGCGTTCTGCGGCGCGTCGATCCCTCCGAGGTCGCGTCGTATCGCCAGTGCTTCCTCGGCGTGGGCCAACCCGTCGTTATATCGCCCCGCGGTCGTCGCCAAGGATGACATCGTGCCGAGGACCGCCGCGGTGAGCGGATGCACGTTCGGGAACGACGCTCGGCAGATGCCGATTGCTCGTTCCAGGTACCCCCGCGACAACTCAAGTTCGTGCATCTCCAGCGCGATCTCGCCCAGTTCGGTCAAGGGTCTGATCAAGTTAGGATGTTTTTCATCCTGCAACTTCGTATGAGCCGCGAGGACTTCTAGCAAGATCGTTTGCGCTTCTTGGTAACGCCCGATTGATTGCAGCGCGCGGGCGACATCGTATTGGCTCTGGAGCAGGGCGTTTTCTAGAGGGTCGGGATCGCGCCGCCGCAGTTCCAAACCTTGCTGCGAGAGAGAGAGAGCACGCGGGTACTCTGATCGAGCCATGGCGACGTTCGTCTCGATGTGCAGACGCTGCGCGGTGTATTCCGCGCTCGCGCTGGGGAGGCGCGAGAGCAGTTGCTCGACCTCCAGGCAAAGGTCGAGCGATTCGTCGTAGTTCCCTTCGTCGTGAGCGAGCGTGGCGAGATGCAGGAGCGACTCGACCACGCTGGTGTGCTCGTTCCCGAACTGTTCTCGGCGTAGCCGGAGTGATTCGGTGAGTTCGACTCGTGATGCCGCGTGCTGCTGGATGACCGCGAAACTCACCCCGAGCATGTCGCGGATCGAGGCGAGTACCTGGGGGTCATTGGCCAGACTGCTGACGGCGTCGCGCTTGGCGTCTTCGAGGATGCGGTGCAACAGGCGCGTATCGGCGCCCGCCGCGACGTATGGATCCACCCCGCGAAAGACGTCACGCACAAATGCGAGGGACCGCTTGGCCTGCTCCCCGTTCTTGCGAGCCTGTTCGTAGCGCATGTCGGCGAGCCGGCGTGCGTCCTCCGCGCGCGCGTAGAGCACCCACGACGCAATACCCCCGGCGAGGATTGCCGCGAGCGCGATGCCCCCGAGGGTAGTTGCCGCTCGATGCCGTCTGGCTAACTTCGTGACGACGTACCACGCGCTCTCGCGTTTGGCCTCGATGGCTTCGCCGCGTACGTACCGACCGAGGTCGCGCGCGAGTTCACCAGCACTCTGGTAGCGGCGCTCGGGTTCTTTCGCTAAGCACTTGAGTACGATGGTTTCGATCTCGTCGTCAAGCCCGCGTTTGACGAAGCGGGGTTTGGTGGGCATCGTTCCGACGATGTGCTGGAGGGCCGAGGGCACCGTTCCATTCACTGGGTACGGGAACTGCCCCGTGAGTGCGTGGTAGAGCATGACCCCAATCGAATACACGTCCGAACGTACATCGACGGTGTCGGCTCCGTTTCCCCCCACCTGCTCGGGGCTTGCCCAAGGGAGCGAACCGATGAACTGTCCGGTCTGCGTGATCTCGGGCTGTGACCGACGGTCGTCGTCTATAAGCCGTGCCAGTCCGAAGTCCAAGACCTTTGGCTCTTGGCGTTCATCGAACCGGATATTGGAAGGCTTGAGGTCACGGTGGATCACTCCGATCCGGTGGGCAGCACTGACGGCCTCGCCGATCTTCTCGAAGATCGAAGCGATCTCGCGTGGCGTCGAACTGTCCGGATCGATATGGTCGTCGAGCGTATCTCCCGGCACCAAGTCCATGACAAAGTACGCACCGTCCGTCGTGCGACCGCGATCGTGGATCGTGACGATATTGGGATGCCGAAGCCGGCTCAGTAGGTCGATCTCGCGCTCGAAGCGGGCTTGTTCGGCCTCGCCTGCGGCGTGGCCGTGACGAAGCGCCTTGATTGCTACGCGGCGCCCTGTGGATTCCTGGACGGCCAAGAGAACGACCCCCTGCCCGCCTCGTTTGAGTTCGTGCAGAACCTGATACCCGGGGAAGACGGCATGGCCGGATCGATCATTCCCACTTGGATCGCGTGCGGAGAAGGAACCACTAGCGCGGGTGGTGGACTTTGAGCGATGAGTCAGGTCGTCGAACTGGCTCCACGCCGCGTCGATGAGAGCGCGTTCATGTTCCGGTGATCCTCCCTGCACGATGCTCCTCGATGTTCACGCCGAGACGGTTTGGGGTAGTTTCGAGCGATTTCAACCTTTAGACGACGTTTGAAGAGGATTCTCACGGACTTTGGCTGAAAAACTGGGTTCCGCTGCCCATGATCGCGCGGAGCCGATCGTGGGCGCGTGCCCTCAACATATGGACCGCGCCGGGCGATCGTCCCATTTCGCGCGCGGCGGAGGCGATATCCAACCCCTGCAGGTCGCACAGACCAACCACCGTGCGGTAGTCTGTAGGGAGTTTATCGAGCGACTCGGTCAGACTGTGTCGTACTTCATGGGCCGCCGCCTGTCGGCTAGGGGTCGCGGTTGCGACGCCCAATCGATCGATGAGAGCGACGTAGGAGTCAGCCGACCCGTGCTGAATGCGGTTGGCGGGGTTTGGTCGTTTGTCACGTTCCAGTCCTCGTAGAGCATCCCGAAGGGCATTCTGCGCGATGCGTGAGAGCCAGGCGACAAAGACGTTGGGGTCACGGGAAATCAGTTGATCGATGTGTAAAAAGGCTTCCAAGTAGGTGACCTGCATCACATCGTCTTCGTCGAGGATGCTGCGATGGCGGCGATCGACTTTGCCTTGAATGGAGAGCCGGGCACGGGGTCCGAAACGAGCGAGGAGTTCGCGGAGGGCGTGGGTATCGCCGCGAGCGGCTTGATCGAGGAGTGTCTCGTCCGATCCTTTCATGACACAGTTCCGGGTGGCCACAGAGAGCATGATGGTAGACCGCGCGAAGGGGCGGCTTGATTGCAAAAAATACGAGAAGGGGTGTGAATCGAGGGCGGAAGTGTCGTCTTGAGAGAGATCAGGGGGTTCGGAGTGGTGGCGCTGGGTAGCGTCGGATTTGTGCTGCGGCCTGTTTGAATAAACGGGCGGCGGTTGTTGATTGATCAGGATTCAACGAAGGCGTGGCTCGCCGTTCTTTCTAATGAGGATTCCATGAAGAAGTCAGTACATCGGATACGTCGGACCAACTCTCTCGCGGCGGCGGGCATCATCGCGGCAAGCGCCGGGCTTGCCGCGGCCCCCGCTTTTGCCCAAACTACCATCGCGTCCCAAACGGGTGCGGCGAGCATGAGTGTGGACAATGGTCGAGTATTCTTTCTGAACGGGAACGACGAGTTCTGCCAGTTCCCGAATATCGTGCGTTCGATCTCTGTCGCTGGCGGTGGTGTTCTGGACGTGATGAACGAGCCTGGTTGCACGTTCGACGGGCGATTCATGGTGGTGGACGGGGCGTACGGGTTCGCGGTGGGCCGGGTTGGGGAAGCGTTCACGGTCGAGCGGTTCTTTTCGGGGGGGCTCACGCCCGACCCGGTCGAAATCGCACGGATCAGCCAGACGGGATTCCCGCTGATCGGCAATCTCTCGACATCGGGCGATTTCGTGTACTGGAGCACGGAAACGGTGATCGCACGGGTTCGGCGGGATGGAACGGGGCTCACGACGTTGACGGTCCCGCAGTTCTTCACTCGCACGCTGGCACCCTCGACGAACGGGTTTGTGTACTGGGGCGAAGGGGCTGTCGGGGTGGGGTCGATTCGGCGTGTCAACCTCAGTGCCACTCCCCCGGTGATCGAGACTGTTGCGGGCGGGACGTTCAACCGGCCTCGCGCGACGGCGGTGGACGCGACGCATGTGTACTGGACGGAAGACGGCGGTGTGGTCAAGCGCACGACGCTCGCGCCCGGCGGGACGGTGACGACACTCCGCACGGCCCCGGCTGGTGCGTGGACCGTCGGCAACTTCATGATCGACGCGACGAACCTGTACTGGAACGAGTTCCAGAGCAACGGGACGAGCCGGTTGTTCCGAATGCCCAAGGGAGGCGGGGCGGCGGTGCAGGTCGGGCCGGGGAACTTGATGTTCGTGGCGAGTCTTCAACAGGACACGGATCAGTTGTATTGGAGAGAGGGGCTGAACTCGAACATTCGGCGCATCCGGAAGGATGCGGCGGCGATCACGCCGGACTTCACATGGCTGGGGCTGGAAGTGACGCAGGGGATCCAGAACATGGCCAACGGGGTGCCGATCGTGCAGGGGAAGCCGACTCTGGTGCGCGGGTACGCACGATCGAGTATTGCGAACTACCCTGGGGTGAAGGCACAGTTGGTGGGTGTGCGGACGTCGAGCGGGGCGGCGATGCCGGGCTCGCCGCTGCGGTCGAGCGTGGCGAGCATGACGGTTCCGGGGGACATTTCGATCACGGACGCGAGGCGGAAGAACCTGAACTCGACGTTCAACTGGGACATCCCCTCGTCGTGGCTCGCCAACGACGTGACGATCACGGCGCAGTTGAACTTCGACAGTTCGGTGACGGAGGGCGTGACGACGAACAACAGCACGTTCCGAAACGTCAACGTGTCGAGCGTGGATCCGGTGTGCATCAAGGCACGGCGGACGAGTACAGAAGTGCCGTCGATCGGGACGAACTCGGCGGCGTTCCGCGACGCGATCGCGCGGCTCAAGACGGTGTTCCCGGCGCGAGATATCTGGGTGTACCCACAGGGCGGGATCTTCGAGGAGTTGAGTTGCTGTACGTGGTACCCGCCGTTCGGGTACTTCGGGTCGTGGGAAGTGAACGAGGACCGGGACAAGATGATCGTGCAGTTGATCGCGGAGGAGACGTTCTCGCTTCCGCCGCTGGACTGTGCGCTGACGCTCGCGCCGGTGCATCGGGTGGCGATGATCCCCGAGACGGCGCGGACACAGGGGAGCGGGTACGCGAACTATGTGTGGAACGTGAGTTGGGTGCGGTTCGACACGGATGGCAGCCGGGCGTTCGACACGCCTTCGGGCGGGATGACGCTGGCGCAGGAACTGGCGCACAACTACAACGGGGTGTTCGGGTCAAGGTGGCTGCATGTCAACTGCGGGAATCCGGACGGGATCAACACCGCCTACCCGTACCCCACGAACTCGATCGGGCCGAACGATCCGAATCAGTATTACGGATGGGATTCGATCTCGCGGCAGGTGATCGGGCCGACGCAGGCGAAGGACTACATGTCGTACTGCGGGCCGACGTGGATGAGCGATTACAACTGGCGCGGGATCCAGAACGAGATTGGGCTGGACCCGGAAGCCGCCCCCCCGCCCCCTCCCCCCGGCGATTATCTCTTCGCCATCGGTTTGATCGATGACACGACGAACCAGGCGGAAGTGACCCAGGTGTACCGCATTCCAAACGGTGCGATGCCGATGAGCCGGATTACGGAACTGCTGGCGCAGCAGACGACGGCGACGGGTCCCAACCCGGCGTATGCGATTGAACTGCGCAACGCCGCGGGAGCGATGATTTCGACGACCAACTTCGATCACCTGCCGGGATCACACGAAGAGGGGCAGTCGAAGTTTGTGTTTTCGATGTTGGTGGCGGATGATCCGAGCGTGGCGTCGGTGACGGTGAAGAACCGAGGCACCGGCGGCACGATCGCGACGCGGAGCGGGAGCGCGAACCCACCGGTGATTTCGGCGATCACGTCGCCGGCGGCGGGACAGACGATCGATAGCGCGATGACCATCTCATGGAACGCGAGCGACGCGGACGGGGACGCGCTGACGTACATGGTGCAGTACTCGAATGATGGCGCGACGTGGCAGACACTGACGAGCAACACGGTACTGACGAGCCTTACGGTGGATGGGGTAGATCTGCTGCCGGGGAGTCCGAATCCCAGTATGCCCAACACATGTCGGGTGCGAGTGATCGCGTCGGACGGGTTCCGGACTGCATATGCGACGTCGGCGGCGTTCGGGATGGTGAACCGAAATCCGGTGGCGACGATCGTGCAGCCGGCGGACGGCGCACGGTTCGCTGCGGGTGAATCGATCACATTCGTCGGGACCTCGAATGACCCCGAGGAAGGGATCCTCGAGATTCACCGGCCTGACTTGATGAGTTGGAGCATCACCGGTGTACCCACTCTGCTCGGATCTGAGGTGTCGCTCCCGAATGGGCTGGCACCGGGTACCTACAACATTCAGTTCAACTCTTTGGATTCGAGGTTCTTCTTCGGCACGGACATGATCACGATCACGGTGGGGGACACGCTGACGCCGCCGGTGCCGACGGTGGATTCCGACGGTGATGGGGTGATGGATTCAGTGGATAACTGCCCGCTGGTCTCGAATGCCTCGCAGGCCGATGGGGACGGGGACGGCGTGGGCGATATCTGTGACAACTGCCCGGCGACCGCGAACGCGGATCAAGGGGATCACGACGAGAACGGGATCGGGAACGTGTGCGATGTGCATGTGTTGCATGTGAATGTGAACGCGACCGGTGCGAACAACGGGTTATCGTGGACGGATGCGTTCACATCCTTGCAGAGTGCGTTGTCCGCCGCGAACACCCTGCCGGGCGAGCAGCAGATCTGGATGGCGCAGGGGACATACTTCCCGACGAATCGGTCGGATCCGAACGACCCGCGGACGGCGCGGTTCCGGCTGGTACCGGAGGTGTCGATCCTGGGCGGGTTCGAGGGGCATGAGGATCATGCCGAAGAGGCAAACCCGTATGAGAATCGCACGATCATCTCCGGCGACCTGAATGGGAACGACACGAACAACTTCGGGAACAGAGGGGATAACGTGCAGAACCTGATGCAGGGAGCCGCGGGCGTGGACAACTTCAACGTCACGCTCGACGGGCTGGTGTTCTACGGCGGGAACTCGGTGGGCACATCGCTCACCGGCGGGCTGTTTATCAACGGGAACACGATCATCGTTCGGCGGTGCGACTTCATCTCCAACATCGGCGGGGATCGCGGCGGAGCGGTCTTCAGCGGGCTGGGTTCGTCGATCTTTGATCGGTGCCGGTTCCTGGGCAACCGGGCGAACTTCGGCGGGGCCGTGCGGTGCGACGGGACCGCGAACGCGCTCGCCGCACCGGCGTTCAGCAACTGTCTGTTCTCGGGGAACTCGTCGGTGAGCAACGGCGGAGCGGTGTTTGCGATTCAAAACAGCCCGACGTTCGTGAACTGCACGATCGTGGGGAATATTTCAGGGAACCAGACGGGCGGGGTGCATGTGAATGGCGACGCCGCTGATGCGTGCGCGATCACCAACTGCATCGTGTTCTTCAACACGGATGCGTCGGGTTCGCCGGTGCCGGCGCAGCAGATCCGAGCGGTAAATGGGCTGGTTGTGAATGTGTCTTACTCGGCGGTAGAGGGCGGGTTCGCTGGGGCGGGGAATGTGTCGTTCAACCCGCAGTTTGTGGATTTGGACGGGCGGGACAATGTTCGTGGGACGATCGACGATCAGCCGCGGCCGATCCCGGGATCGCCGATGAATGACGCGGGATCGAACGCGCTGGCGATCGAACTGACGACGGATTTGGAAGGGTCGCCGCGGCGGATGGACGACCGGTCGCGTGTTGATTCGGGCGTAGGCCCGGCACCGATCGTGGATATGGGTGCGTATGAGCAGCCGCGGTGCCGGTCGGATTGGAACATGGACAACGTGCTGAACTCGCAGGACTTCTTCGACTTCTTGACGGATTTCTTCGAACTCGATCCGAACGCGGACTTCAACTTCAACGGGTTCATCAACACGCAGGACTTCTTCGACTTTACGGCGCAGTTCTTCTCGGGTTGCTGATGATTGTGAATGAGGAAGCGTGAAACGGCAATAAATAAGGGCGGCTCCGCGAGGCGGGGCCGCCCTTTTCGCTGGAGCGGGTAGGAAGTGTGATGTGTTCGGCTAATCTTCGCGATCATCCGGGTCGGAACCGACTTCCTGAGCGCCGGCACGGCGCGGCACGAAGGCAAACATCAGTTCGCGGTTGGCGATGAGGCGATCCGTTTCGTCGCGGACCAGTTTCATCCGGATCACGGCGGCGATGTCACGGAGCAGCGTTCGATCGCTGAGCCTTGCGTAGTGAGCGGATAACTCCGGGGAAAGATCTCGAACCTTCGCACGTTCGATACCACGATTGCCATGTCGGGTGAGGTCGAGCACGAGCCGTCGGCGGCGTTTGCCGGTCTTGGTGTCATCTTCGCGGAAACGTTCGTAGACGTAGTTTTCCCAGGTCACGTCCATCTGCTGACGGTGGACGATATCAATCTGTTCGCGCAGCCCGTCGCGGAAACCCTCGATCGCGTAGAGCAGGAAGGGGATGACATCGCCGCCGGACTTGCTGGCACGATCGAGTTCGTGGTAGTAGCGGCTGCGCGTGAGGTTGTAGTGGTTGCTGAGGAGTTGGGTGGCGGGACTGGGTACGCCGGACTGCATGAGGATGCGGACTTCGAGCATTCTCGCGGTGCGTCCGTTGCCGTCGCCGAACGGGTGAATCCAGGCGAGGTACAAGTGAGCGAGGATCGCTTTGAGGATCGATTCAGAGACCGCGTTGAGAAGACGATCGGGGTTGTCTGGATTATCCCACGGCGTTGAGAGCCAGTGGGTCAACTTGCCGAGTAAGTGCTCGCATTCCGCGCGTGGAGCGCCGCGGTAGCCGGCGACGCCGATATCGACGGTCGGGACTTCTCCGGGTCGAACGTGGTCCTCGACGTTAAGGCCGTTGAGGACGCCGCGGTTGTAATCTTTGATGGTCTGGACGGTAAGCGCGCGATCGCGCTCCTCGTAGATGGCCTGTGAGGTTTCCTGCATGAGCGCGAGCATGTTCTCGATCTCGCGTTTCATGTAGATTTTCGAGGGCACGACGTCGAGTTTTCCGCGGAGGGCCGCTTCGACCTGTGCTTGGGTCAGGGTGTTGCCTTCGATTGCGGTGGTGGCGCGAATTCCTTTGGCGAGGTAGATGCGGTGGAGGCGGCGGGCGGTCTTTGGGCGAAGCGGCACCTTTGACAAGTGTTCGCACTTGGAGCCACACTCCCCGAGCATCATCCAGAGTCGAGCGGGTGCCGACTGGAGGTTGAGCGAAAACGTCAACCACGGATGCGTCGCGTGATATTTCATGGGTATTGTCGCTTGTAACTTGTTGTGAACAATCAAGTTATGTACATTTTGTCGTTACGATTGTCGCTCCAGTTGTCGATAGCATCCGTCGAATAATATCACCGTATCCGCATTCAGGCGTGGATGACTCGTCCCTCGGCGGCGAGGGCGGCTTCGTGCATCGCTTCGTGCATGGTTGGGTGAGCGTGGACGGTGGCGATGAGTTCCTCGGTGGTCGCTTCGAGCCGGCGGGCGAGGGTCATCTCGGCGATGAGTTCGGTGGCCTGGTCGCCCAGGATGTGGGCACCGAGGATCTCGCCGCGCGGCAGGCCGCGGATGATCTTGACGAACCCGTCGGTGTGGGCGGCGGCGATGGCCTTGCCGTGGGCGGTGAAGTTGTACTTGCCGACCTCGTAGTCCTTGCCTTTGGTCATGCCGTCGGCGATGAGTTTTTGTTCGGTGAACCCGACGCTGGCGACCTGGGGGATGCAGTAGGTGCAGCCGGGGATGACGGTGTAGTTGATTGGGTACGGCTCGTGGTGCTTCTTGGGGTCTTGGCGCCAGGCGATGCGTTCGACGCAGAGGACGGCTTCTTCGGAGGCGACGTGGGCGAGCCAGGGGGGGCCGATGACATCGCCGACGGCGTAGACGCCGGGGAGGTTGGTCTTGTAGTCGATGGCTTCGTCTTTGGTGACGCCGGGCTTGTAGTCGGTGACGATGTGCCCGCGGTCGATCTTGAGGCCGAGCGAGGCGTCGCAGAGCCCGTCGGTGCGCCCGACGACGCCGATGGCAAGCAGGACGCGGTCGGCTTCGAGGACTTCCTTCTTGGACTCGTCGGCCTTGCCATTGACGAAGGGCGCGACGGTGACTTTGACGCCGGTCGCGGTTTTTTCGACGGCGGTGGTGGTGGTGGAGAGTTTGAAGGTCATGCCGTGCTTGACGTAGATTTTTTCGAGTGCTTTAGAGACGTCGGTGTCTTCGACGGGGAGGACGCGGTCCATCATCTCGACGACAGTGACCTGGGTGCCCATCGAGTGGTAGAAGTAGGCGAACTCGAGGCCGATCGCGCCGGCGCCGACGACGACGAGTTTGTTGGGGCGTTCTTTATTGAACATCGCTTCGCGCGCACCCCAGATTTTGTCGCCGTCGAACTTGGCGAAGGGGAGGTCGCGTGCGACGGAGCCGGTGGCGACGACGACGTGGTCGGCGGTGATGGTCTGGGTGGTCTTGCCGGGGGTGGCGGGGGCGGAGGTGAGTTCTTCTTTGACGGCGCAGTCTTGGATTTCGACGGTGACAAGTGTGAGTGGACCGGGCGTCCCGCCCGGCTTAGTGCCAGCACCACCGGGCGGGACGCCCGGTCCACTGTTCTTAGCGACGACTTTGGTGATCTTGGCGTTGCCGACGAAGTGGGTGATCTTGTTTTTCTTGAGGAGGAACTCGATGCCTTTGTTGAGTTTGCTTGCGACGTCGCGTGATCGGCCGATGATGCGGTCCCAGTCGAGGGCGATGTCGCCGTTGATCTTGAGACCCCAGAATTTTTGATCGTCCTGAGATTTGAGTTTTTCGACGAGTTCGGCGTTAGCCAGGAGGGACTTAGAAGGGATGCAGCCCCAGTTGAGGCAGACGCCGCCGAGTTTGGCGCGTTCGACGCAGGCGACCTTGAAGCCGAGTTGGGCGGCGCGGATCGCGCCGACGTAGCCGGCGGGGCCGCCGCCGATGACGATGAGGTCGAAGTGGTTGGGGGATTGAGCAGGGGTTGACTCGGCCACATGAAACTCCTGAAACGCCGGTGTTATCGGTCAGTACGTGCGAACACAGAATGTTCGGTGACTATAGCGGTGCGAATACTCGATTGGTCTGTGTCTACTTGGCTGGATTTTCCTTGCGGGCGGACGCGGATGAGTTATACTCGGCGGCAGTTGAGATACAAGGAGATTTGTATGGTTCGCACTGTTGCAGCGGCGATGGTTTGTCTGTTGGGCGCGTCAAGTGTTTCCGCCGATATCTTGTCCCACTGGCGGTTTGACGAAACCAGTGGCACGACTGCCTTCGACTCCGCCGGGGGAGCCGTCGTGGACGGCACGCTGACCAACGGCGCGGTGTTCCGCCCGGGGATGGGGATCGCGGGCGGGGCCGTCGAAACGTCGATGGCGATGAACAGTTTCGTCAACATGGGGGACCATTTCAACTTTGGACCAGGCGACGCGTTCTCGATTCAGGTCTGGGTGAAGACCGCCGTGGGAGCGACGGCCCCGCTGTTTCCGGTCGCGCGGCATAACACGGGCCAGAACCGCGGGTATCTCTTTCAGATCAACGCCAACGCCGGGTACGGTCGCGCGAACAGGCCGTGTTTCTACACGAGCGACCCCGCGGGACAGGAAGCGAACGCGACGTCGGCCGTCAACGACGGGGAGTGGCATCAGATCGTCGGTACGTTCCAGCCCGGCGGCTCCGCGATCATTTATGTCGACGGCGCGCCCGCCGAGGCGACGGTGGCCGCGGGGAACCTGGTTCAGAACGGCGCGCCGTTCATGGTCGGCGGACTGCTGCAAAGCGGCAATCTTCGCGGGTTCTACACCGGGCTGGTGGACGACGTGCAGGTGTACTGCGGCGTGCTGACGCCGGCGCAGGTCCAGTTTCTATTCGACAATCCGGGGAGCGAGGTCCCGCGCTGCCCCGCCAACTGGAACCGCGACTGCGGCGTCAACAGCCAGGACTTTTTCGACTTCACAACATCGTTCTTCGCGGGCGACGCCGATTTCAATATGGACGGGGTCTCCAACTCTCAGGACTTCTTTGACTTTGTAACGGCGTTCTTTTCGCCGTGCTGATTGAGGCTTCGGCGGCTGATTCTTGAAAGCGTGAAGAGAGCCACGACTTGGCGAAGACGCAAAGCCATGGCACGATGCTGGCGTGTCTGGAGAACTAGTACGAGTTGAAAACTCGCACTATGGGAGGGGGGAGTGCGTCCAGGGCGGTTTCCAGGCGTTCCAGCGCGGCGTGGAGGTATCGCGGGTTCCCGTCTTGCGCCAGGTAGGCCGGGGAGGTGGCTGCCATGAGGATCCGTCGCACGGCGGCGAGGCGGGAGTAATCCTCGGAGCCGAGCGAGCCGCGGGCGCGGAGGAGGTCGGCGACGAACTCGACGGGTTGGACCCCGCCGAGGATCTCGGGCTTGGCCCAGCAGAGGCGTTCGAGGTAGACGGCGTCCTCGACCCAGTGCCCGGCGTGGACGAGGGCGAGGTCGATGAGCACGCACTCGCCGGGGTGATCGGTGGGGGGATCACTAGAAATGGCGGCGGCGTGTGTATTGGTCGTACTCGCGCGTCGCATCGCGTTGCCAGGGTGCAGGTCGCCGTGGCACCAGGTACACAGCGGGCGGGACTCCCATGTTTGGATCAAGTCAGCAAGTACGCGCTGCGTGCGGCGCAGAGCCTCGCACCAGCGTGCTTCGTCGGCGATGACGTTGTCTTCGAGCGATTGACGGGCGCGGTCGATGAGCAACGCCCAGTCCTTGGGCGGCGGGCGGTCAGTGGGCTTGATGGGCCGAAGGGTGGCGGCGCGTTCGTACCAGTTGACGGCGGCGGTGAGGAGTTCACGCGCGGAAGGGGCGTCGAAGTGATGCGAGAGGGGATGGCCGGCGAGTCGTTCGACGACGATCCACGCGAGGTCGTACCCACCGAGTTCAGTGCCGGCGGCGAAGACGCGGGGCGTGCAGCCGAGTTGGAGTTCGCAGTGCGGGCCGTCGGGGGCGTCGAGCCCTTCCATCCCGGTGGTCCACTGGAACTCGGCTGGTCCGACGGGGAGTTTGACGATGACGGGGGCGGTGCGCCCGTCGGTGAGGGAGAAGGTGGCTTTGGCGGTCGCCGCGCCGCCGGATTGCCAAGAGGAACGGAACCACTGAATGTCAGCGAGACCGCCGTCGCAGGCGTGGATGAGCGCGGGCTCGAGCGCGGCGGCAAGGCAGGAATAATCGGTGTGCCCGTTGGGGTTGGGAACGCGTGGAGCGAAGGCGGTGTGCGGGTCGGGATGAGTGGGGGGGGGAGCGGGAGGGTGGGTGCCGTTGGATGCGGGGGCGTGACGGTTGTGAGTTGTGGTCACGCCGGTCGAGGGACCGATAGCCCCCGCCGCCTGCTCGCTCGTCTTGGGATCAGAGTCCATCCTTCCCGGCTCTCCTGTATGGGTCGATCAGCGAGATGAAGAAGCATCAGGGCTTCACATTGTTCTTCGTCTGAGTCCGCGGGATGTTTGCATGAAGATAGCGAGAATTCGAGAGATTTGCAGGCGGGGTGCGGATTCGCACTTCATTCGGCTATCGGGGTGCGATCAGAGTGGGTTTGCGGCGGGTCCACGGGGGCCACGGCGGAGTGATTGTGGAAAAGTTCGAGGATCTGGGGGAGTGAGAGTTCTTCGGCGCGGGATTGCGCGGAGGTGCCGCCGGGCCATTGGGTGTGGCGGCCGAGGACGCCGCCGAGTTGCTTGCGGCGCTGAGCGAAGAGGCGTTTGCAGAACTCGGCAAAGGCGAGCGGGTCGGTGACGGGCGGCGTCGGATGGCGGCGGAGCAGAACCATCGCGCTGGTAACATCCGGGCGAGGCCAGAAGCATTCGCGCGGGAGGGTGGCGACACGCTCGACGTGCGCGAAGGCCTGGGCGATGACGCTGAGCATACCGCGATCGGGTGTGCGGGGCGGCGCGAGCAGACGGTCGGCGACTTCGTTCTGGATGGTGACGGCGAGCGTTGAGCAGGCGGGGTATTGGAGGAGGAGGGTGATGATCAGGGGGGTGGCGCAGCCGTAGGGGAGGTTGGCGACGAGGCGGAAGTGGGGGGGTGAGTTGGATGCGGTGCGTGGTGCGAGAGGAGTGGGAATGAGAGGTTTGGCGTTAGGCGTTAGGCACTCGGCGTTCGGCCGGAAAGCCGTGAGGGCGGTTCGGAGTGGCACCGAGAGTTGGCCCTTTGACTCGAGGCAATCGGCGTGGATGACGGTGAGCCGATCGGCGTGTGAAAACTCTCGCGCGGCGGCCCGTTCGCGGAGCATCGCGGCGAGGGAATCGTCGAGTTCGCAGGCGATGACGCGCCCGGCGTCGCCGACGCGAGCGAGGAGTTCTTCGGTGAGCACGCCGGTGCCGGGGCCGACTTCGAGGATGAGGTCGGCGGGTTGGACGCCGGCGGCGTCGATGAGTTTGCGGAGCAGGTTGTGGTCAACCAGGAAGTTCTGCCCGAGGGATCGCTTGGGGGCAAGCCCGCGGGAGTCGAGGAGGGATTTGATTTGCGAGAGGGATTGCACGGGAACGTACGAGTCCTCGTCAGGTATGAAGCCAGTTGACGCAGATGAGCCCGGGTACGCGAGCGAACTCGGCGGTATTGTCGGTGACGAGCGTGGCGTGATGCGCGAGTGCAATACCGGCGATCTCCACATCGTGTGGGCCGATCGGTGTGCCGAGCGAGGTCAGTGCTGCCCGGATGCGTGCGGCTTCGTCGGCGGCCTGATCGTCGAATGGGAGGGATCGAAAAGGAGCGAGGAACTCACGGGTGAACGGCACAGCGGTCGCCGGATCGCGTGATCGATAGGCGCCGAACATGAGTTCTTCACGGACGATCGCACAAATGCACCGATCAGCCGACGGGAGCGACGCGATGCGCGACGGGATCGAACGTGCGAACTCCCGTCCTCTCAGCACATGAATGAGAACATTGGTGTCGAACAAATACGTCAATCCATCGTCTCCCGCGGCTCGAAGGAATCGGTGCCGGGGCGTTCAACGTCTGGGAAATCCGGGAGCGAGCCGAAGAAGCGATTGAAGTGATCCTGAGTCGAAGCCGTGGTGATGACGGGCGCTGGTATGGGCGCGACGATGGTCGCCGGCGGCCCCTTCGTGAGGAACCCCGGGTCGGATTCGTTTGGTTCGCAGGGGTGGATCTCGATCGAGAAACTCACCAGCCGATTCCGCAACTCGGGTGGGACCGGAATGTGCAATGGCCCCTCGGGGCCGATGTAGATGTGACCGGTGTAGATCATGGCGTTTCCTGAGTCGAATCATATGCAAAATATCGAGATGAAATAGGCGGCACCGGCGCGCAACGTGCTGATTCACCCCCCGCCGCTCCCTTCGCCGCCGGGGAGGGTCATTGACCACGGATTCAGATAGGCGTCGATCGCTTCCTTGGTGATCGTCTTCCCGGCGTTGTCGGGCGTGCCCACCACGACTTCGTACGCGAGTTGTCGCACCGTTTTGCCCTGCTTGAAGGCGTCTTTGGCGAGGGCGGCGGACTTGTCGTAGCCGATGACCGGGACCAGGCTGGTACACATCGCCAGCGAGCCTTCGATCAGTTCGGCACAGCGCCCCAGATTCGGCTGGAGGCCCGGCGACGGTGGCAGCCCGATCGCCGCGTCGCCGTCGTGCTGAATCAGCAGGTTCTGCGTGAACACCCGGCACCCACGCGACAGCAGCGTGATCGAATCCAGCAGATTCGCCGCCATCATCGGCATGGCGACGTTGAGGTCGAGTAGTGAGCCCACGCCGCCCCACCCGCCGTAGGTCGTCGCGGCGTCGTTCCCCATCACCTGGCAGCACACCATGATAAGTGACTCGCAGATCACGGGGTTGACTTTCCCGGGCATGATGGATGAGCCCGGCTGGACGGCGGGGAGGTTCAGTTCGCCGATCCCGCAGCGCGGGCCGGAGCCCATCCAGCGGATGTCGTTGGCGATCTTCGAGAGTGAGACGGCGACGGTCTTGAGGTGCCCGCTGACATCGACGAAGCAGTCGCGGGCGTGCTGGGCCTCGAAGTGATTGCCAGCCTCGCGGAAAGTGAAGTGAGAAAGGGGGGCTGATGTAGAAGAAGGCATCGAGGCAGGGAGGCATCCAGGGATCGAGGGGGAGGAGAAGGCGAAGGAAGGCTCGCGGATGAGACGCGTGAGTTCCGTGGCGACCATCGCGCCGAACTTCTCGTGCGCGTTGATCCCGGTGCCGACGGCGGTCCCGCCGATGGCTACTTCGCTCAGCGAATCCAGGGCGAGCGTGAGGCGAGCCTCGGCGTGGCGGAGTTGCGAGGCGTAGCCGGAAAACTCTTGGCCCAACCGGATGGGCGTTGCATCGGCGAGGTGCGTGCGCCCGATTTTGACGATCGTGTCCCATGCTTTGGCTTTGGCCTCGAGGTCGGCGGCCATGGCTTGGACAGCGGGGATCAGTTCTCGCTGGATGAGCAATGCCGCGGCGATGTTCATCGCGGTGGGGAAGGTGTCGTTGGACGACTGCCCCATGTTGACATGGTCGTTGGGATGGACGCCGCCTTCTTTGATGTAGGCGGGGTCTTTGGATGAGCCGATGGGCTTCCCACGTTGAAGGCAGACGAGGTTGGCGATCACCTCGTTGGCGTTCATGTTGGTCGAAGTGCCCGAGCCGGTCTGGAAGATATCAACGGGGAAGTGATACGCGATGGGCGTGACGGGAAGCCCGGCGGGGGCGGGGTGCGAAGCGAGGCCGGACAGGATCTCGCGGCACGCGAGGCTGATCGCCTTGGTGCGCGACTCGTCGAGTCGCCCGAGTTGGCGGTTGACCTTGGCGCAGGCTTCTTTGAGGATGGCATACGCCTTGATGACGGGTTCGGGTACCGGTCGGCCTGAGACCGGGAAGTTGAGTACCGCCCGTTGGGTTGACGCGCCGTAGAGCACGCTGGCGGGGACGGGCATCGAGCCCATGGTGTCTTTTTCAATACGTGCGGCGGGATGTGCGGAGTGGATCATGTAGACCTCGATATTGACCAACGTCTCTGACCTTCAATCGTGTTTGAATGTCAATCGCTTGCAGTTTACCCATCTCAATCTGGACAGGTTGGGCGAGAAAAGCGTTTGAAAGATCCCGCCCGGAACCTGTCAAGTTATGCAGTTTAGAGGGGTTGCAGAACGCGGGATTGATGACTTGCTGATAGCGCTGTCAAGTAATGGGTCTGCTGGGTCGAAATGCAACCTCAGAGCAGCGGTTTCTCGCTGCTGCGTGAAAGTCTGATTGATTCAAGAGATGAGTTGATGACCTGATTCGATTGTGAATCTGAGTGTAGAAACTGGGCGGCACAGGCAGTTGGACGCAGTCGAGAAAGAAGACAGTGTGTCCAGACTGAGTCCGTTCTCACGGATCGACCTCGTGTGGGGTAATCCGATCGGGGCAGATGTGGCATTGATCGAACAAAGGAGTTCGTATGAAGATCACGACCAAACTCGCGGCATCGTTCACAGTTCTTATTCTTCTTGGCGGCGCGATCGGTGTCGTTGGGTCAATGGGTCTGTCGGTCGTGAGTCAAGACTTGGAAACGGTCGGCGAAGTGAGTTTGCCGGGCGTCCACGGTTTGATGGAGGTGGACGCCGGCTTCTATGGGGTGCTCGCAGGAAACGCGGTCTTGATGATTGAGGCATTGCCAGAGGAACAGCGACCCGCCCAACACAAACTGATCGAAGAATCGTTCGCCATGATCGAGCATGGTCGAGATCTCTATTCTCGACTTCCACAGACCGCCGAACAGCAGCGGATGTGGTCAGACTTCATGGCGAAGTTTAAGGAGTGGGAACAAGCCGCGCATGAAAATGAGCAGGCGCAATACGCACTGGAAAAGGTGATGCAGGGCAAGAAGGAGCAAGAAGCGATTGACGCCGCACGCGAAGTGGTTGCGGCAAAGTTCCGAGTGGTTGAAGAACGTTTTTTGGATGTGAAGCATGACCTGGACAACGTCATTAAGGAAGGTGTCGATGCCGCAGCGCACGCAAGCGAAAACGGGCTCCATCATGCGGTGTCGGCGAGAACGGCGATGATGTGGTCACTGGCGGGAATGTTCGTCATCGGTACCGGCCTTGCCGCCATGATCTGTCTGAACATTAGTCGGTCAATGAAGAGACTCGTGGGGCGCATTGCCGAGATCCAGCAGTCCAATGACCTCACCAAGCGGATCGAAGTGAAGTCGAAGGACGAGATCGCAGCGGTTGGAGGGGCTTTCAACGGGATGATCCAGACACTGCAAGGCGTGATCGGCGAAGTATCGAGTTCGGCGACGGAAGTGGCGTCGGCGGCGACGGAAATCGCAGCTTCCGCGGAGGAAATGTCCGCCGCCGTCGGTGAGGTGGCGCGCCAATCGGCCCAGGCATCAACCACGGCCGACAACTCGGGCAAGGTCGCCAACGAAGGCGGCACGATCGTGAAGAACACGATCGAGCGGATGAAAGAGATCGAGGTCGCAGTGACGGAGAGCGCGGCCAGCGTGACGACGCTGGGCAAGCGAGGCGAAGAGATCGGGCAGGTCATCGGCGTGATCAACGATATCGCGGACCAGACGAACCTGCTCGCGCTGAACGCGGCGATCGAAGCGGCGCGTGCGGGCGAGCACGGGCGCGGGTTCGCGGTGGTGGCCGACGAGGTTCGCAAACTCGCTGACCGCACGACCAAGGCGACCGAGGAGATCGCCAGCTCGATCAAGGAAATCCAACAGGAAACGACGACCGCGGTGTCGCGGATGACGCGGGGGAGCGAGCAGGTTCGCAGCGGCGTGGAGAACGCCGAAAAAGCCGGGCAGAGTCTGGAAGAGATCGTGGGTGGCGCGAAGGACGTGGCGGCGATGATCACATCGATCTCGGCGGCGTCGGAAGAAGCAGGCGCAGGCGCTGGACAGTCGGCGAGTGCCGCGGCGCAGTTGTCGCAGAAAGCCGAGCAGTTACGGAGCCTGGTTGGGAAGTTCCATATTTGACATCTGGAACACCGATCGCGCAGTGGTGATGATGCAAACCAAGCGTGGGCCGCATGTGGGCAACTGTGCCGACATTGCGGCCTGTTTCTTTTAGTCAGGTCTGAATAACGCACAAGTTGTGCCTGAGATGAACCTGATTCCGGCGGTGGGTTCAGAACCGGCGTGACGTATCCGATTTCAAATGGTGTCGCGGGCACAAAGGTTGCGCCCAACAGGCCTCAACAGGAGATCGGGTCCATGAACTTGACCTTGAAGTCACTCGGATTGTCGACGAAAGTCGTGGCAACCACCATCGGGATGGTGGTCGGGATAGTCGGCATCAACTACATTGTGTTTGTGCGTGGGTACAAGAACTCGGCACAGGACGCAATGATGGCCCAGGCATCGGCGTTTACAGCGGTCGCCGACGAAGCGAAGAACCAACAGTCAAGAGCGATCACCGATGGGGCGGTAGACACCGATGGGCTCCTCAAAGAAGCTCTTTCGCAACTCGAGAAGAAACAAGCCAAGTCATATGTCGAGACGAAGTTCTTCAACGCGATCCCGGTGATCACCGGCTGGCACGCGGCACAAGACGCGGCGGAACGCGAAGACCTCGATTTCAATGTCGTGGCCTTCGAGGCCCGCAACAAGGAGAACGAGCCGGACGCCGGTTCGTTCGAGGCGAGTCTGCTGCAGGAACTCACGACGCAGGTCAAGAACGGCGGCCCTGAATCGCTCGGCAAAATCGACACCGCCACCAACACGCTTCACTACATGCGGGCCATCAAACTCGATTCGAGTTGTATGACATGCCACGGCGACCCGAAGGTCTATGACAAAGACGGCGACGGGAAGGACGCGCTGGGATTCCGATTTGAAAACTGGAACGTGGGTTACATGCACGGCGCGTATCAGGTGAAGATGCCGCTTGCGAAGATGGATTCACAGGTTGCGGGGTTTGTGCAGGGCGGGTTGATGTGGACGGTGCCGCTGGTGGTTGGCGGGAGCGTGGGGTTTATTGTACTGCTCAGGGGATTGTTGACACGCCCTGTGAAGAGCATGGTAACGATGATGGAGAATGTGGCCGCCGGCGAGGGCGACCTGACGAAGCGCATGGCGATCAATCGCAGCGACGAGATCGGGCAACTCGGGCATTGGTTTGATCAGTTCATGTCCAAACTCCAGGGCGTGATCAAAGACGTATCGGGTGTGACGAACGAGGTGGCGTCCGCGGCGACGCAGATCGCCGCGTCGTCGGAAGAAATGTCCGCCGCGGTCGGCGAGGTGGCGCGCCAGTCCGCGCAGGCATCGACGAGCGCCGACAACTCGGGCAAAATTGCCAATGAAGGCGGGACGATCGTCAGGCACACGATCGATCGAATGAAGGAGATCGAGTCCGCCGTGAATGAGAGCGCTGCCAGTGTGACCACGCTCGGCAAGCGGGGCGAGGAGATCGGGCAGGTGATCGGCGTGATCAACGATATCGCAGATCAGACGAACCTGCTGGCGCTGAACGCGGCGATCGAAGCGGCGCGGGCCGGGGAGCATGGTCGTGGGTTTGCGGTGGTGGCCGACGAGGTGCGCAAACTCGCCGACCGCACGACCAAGGCGACCGAAGAGATCGCGCACTCAATCAAGGCGATCCAAGGCGAAACGACCACGGCGGTAGACCGAATGAACCGCGGGAGCGAACAAGTCCGCTCGGGGGTGGAGAACGCCCTGAAAGCCGGGGAGAGCCTCGAGCAGATTGTGGGCGGTGCGAAAGACGTGGCGGCGATGATCACATCAATCTCCGCGGCGTCGGAAGAAGCCGGTGCCGGCGCGGGGCAATCGGCCAGTGCCGCGGCCCAACTTTCTGAGAAAGCCGAGCACCTCCGCGAACTCGTCGGGCGTTTCAAGGTCTGATACGTGACCGGCTGACACCCATCCAAGGTCATCATCCGCTGCCTAAAGCAGTCGGCGGAACGAGGGCGTTGATCCGCAGGGTCAACGCCCTTTCTACGTTGGGTCTTCATTCGCCCCACGTCGGCGTGCCACACGCGGGCAACGTATACTCCCATAATGTCGCAATCAGCCTCCGTTGGTGTATTGAAGATGGCGTGCGGGCTTTCCGCTCGGGCGCAGCCTGTACAGGCCGCCGCTGAGATTGCCCAACAGGTCCACGCCTCCCTCGCCGGGCAATCGGTGGATTTGGCATTCGTTTTTTTTTCCAGGCACCATGCCGACGCGGCGCGGGCACTCGGGTATTCACTCCGGCGACGGCTTGAGCCCAAGTTGCTCGTCGGGGTATCGGTCGAGGGTGTGATCGCGGGTGGGATCGAACAGGAAGGTTCGCCCGGCGTCTCAGTGCTCGCGGCGAGCCTGCCGGGTGTCGATGCCCGCGCGTTCCGGATCATTGACCTCTTGGAGCACATCAGCCCTGGGGACGAAGCCCCCCTCGCCGAGGCGGCGGGGATGAATGGTTTGTCGATCGGCCAAGACGGTTTGTCGGGGCCGTACAGGGGCACGCTCCTGTTCGCGGACCCATTCAGTACTCCGGCGGGCACGTTGCTACCTGCACTTTCGCGTGCTCGTCCGCGGGATGAAGGGGCGAGTGCCGGCGTGCGTGCGCCGATCATTGGCGGGCTCGCGTCGGCCGCCGATGCCGCCGGTGAGAATGTGTTCTTGCTTAACGATGAAGTGGTTCGAGACGGCGGGGTGGGCGTGAGCCTAAACGGGTGCGTGCGGGTCGATCCGCTGGTGTCACAGGGGTGCCGACCGATCGGCACGCCGCTGGTCATCACCGGCGGGAAGCACCAGATTATTTCATCGCTGAGTGGGAAGCCCGCGCTGCGGGCGCTGACCGAAGCGGTTGAATCGCTCAAAAGCCATGATCGTAAACTGTGCGAACGCGGGATCCTCGTTGGGCGTGTCATCAACGAGTACAAAGATCGGTTCGGACGCGACGATTTCCTGATCCGTGGGCTGCTGGGCGTGGACAAAAGCAGCCAGGCTCTGGTTGTTGCGGACCTTATCAAAGTTGGACAGACGATCCAGTTCCATGTACGCGACGATACCACGGCGAGCGAAGACCTCGAAATGCTGCTCGACGCGCAGCGGCTGCACGAGCCGCCCGTCGGTGCGCTGCTGCTCACATGCAACGGGCGAGGCCGGCGACTCTTTCAATCCCCGAATCACGATGCGTCTCGAATCGCGGCGGCATTTGCCGATCCCTTGCCCGCCGAGCATCTTGCCAAACCCGGCGAAGCAGTCGTTCGTGCCGGTCCGTATGTCCCGCTCGCGGGATTTTTCGCGGCGGGAGAAATAGGCCCGGTCGGTGACGGGGTCTTCCTGCATGGGCAAACCGCGTGTGCCGCACTGTTCAGGCACGCGGTGACCTAGATCGGACTGCGCGTTCCGACCGTGGCGTATGCTACGCCTTACCTTTCGGCCGCGTGTTCCGCCCACCGACCCGCCATTTAGAATGAATCATCAATACGAACAAGCGCTCCTGAACCTTGCGGCCCGAGCCGCGATGCGTGCGCGCGGCGATGTCGAGCCCAACCCAATGGTGGGCGCCGTCGTCGTGCGAGAGCCTGCGACCGATGACGCCGCTCCGAGTATCCTCTCGATCGGGCATCATCGACGTTTCGGCGGGGCACACGCGGAAGTTGAGGCCATCGCGCGTTGCCGGGCGCGTGGGAAAGACCCACGCGGCGCGACGATGCTCGTCACGCTCGAGCCGTGCAGCCACGACGGCAAGACCCCCCCCTGCACCAAGGCGATCATCGACGCGGGCATCGCGCGCGTGATCGTGGGTC
>JBGSIF010000383.1:0-3673 GCA_041742635.1 Phycisphaerales bacterium | reverse complement strand
CGTGCGCCGCGGCGGCACGATCCCCGCCCGTCACTTCAACCATCATGTGCCCGCGCACTTCCGTCAGGTACACACTCTCGCCCGCAGCCAGCGCGACAAGCCCGTCCGGGGCCGAGATGTTCCCCGAGTTGGCAACGTGCTTGCCCAGCAACGCGACCCCGCTCGTGCCGCCCACGATCGAACCCTGGTTCACCACATCGCCACTGAGCGATGTGAACCGGTTGATGTTGTTCAAAAAATCCTGGTTCGTGATCTGCCCAGCCGCGGCGTACACGCCCGCCGCGTTCACAATCGCGTGCTGCCCGAAGTACACCCCCGACGCATTAGCGATGTACACGATCCCGTTCGACGTCAGTTGCCCATCGATCCGCGTCGGCATCACGCTGTTCGGCACCCGGTTCAGCGTCCGCGAATCCGCCGACGGCTGCTGGATCCGCACCGCCTCATTCACCCCGATGTTGAACGATCGATAATCTATGATCGTGCTCGGACCGCCCGTCGTAATCAGCGTGTTCCCCCCGTTTCTTTGGAATGTCGCCGACCCCGAGACCACCTGCTCTCCGTCCGGGCGCGCAATCGCTTGCATGCACAGCAGCGCGATGAGCCCGCCGCCCACCCACACGTACTTGCCCATGCCGACACCCGCGACCCGACCCGACGTCACCCGACGCGCATTGCGTGAAACTTGCATGGCATTCTCCTAAGGCACATTCCAAACCGCTGTGGGCGGCGTTTTATCCAATCCGGCCCCACACCCCGATCTAAGCACCAAACCACCCCATTCCCCCCGTACACAATCACTTACCGAACCATTCCGATCACCTGTTTAGAACAAAATCGTCGCCAGGAAATGCACCCGATTGCTCCCGGCTTTGATCTCCGAACTCTCGACATCCTCCAGCGCGATACCCCAGTCCACCCGCAGGCTGAAGTTCGATTTCACCTGAAACTCAGCACCGATACCCACGCCAATCAGTGTTTCTTCTTCTTCAGCACCGGGAACGTCACTGATGATCGTCCGACCAATGTCCACGAACCCCTTCAGGATCAAATCCCAGTCCGCCGACCCATATGGCTGCTGCGGCACCCACCGGAACTGCTCCCCAAAGAACGTCCCTGGCTCCTGCACACGCCCCTCCGAATCGGGCTGGTACCCCCGTTTGAGTGCCTTGGGTACGTGGAACCGATACTCCGCGCTCCCGATGATCACCCCGTCGCCCGCCACCGCAGATTCGCGGTACCCACGAACCGAGTACAACCCACCCACCGTCTGCTCGAAACTCGGCACAATCCGGTTATCGAACGCGTATTGCCCCTTGAACGACAGCACCAGTTCGTGCGCCAATGTCGGCGAGCCGTTCTGCACATCGCGCCACTTCGTCGGCATCAGTATCGGCTCAAGATAGATCGACTGCGACACATCCCACTGCATCGCCGACCAAGTATCTTCCGTATCCGTCCGACCCAGCGCATCCAGATTCTCGGCCGTCCCGGCGATGTCCGCCCAGTTGAACTCGAAGTTCACCGATGCCAGTGTCGTCGCGGTGTCCGTTCGCCGGTCCAGCCGGGCACCGATGTACGGGAAGAAAAAATCGTCTTCCCCCTCTTCACCGCCCACGTCGGTATCTTCCACCCGCAGGTGATGCCACTTCACCCCGCCGACCACATCGACGAACAGTTCTCGCCGCTGATACACGTTCCAGATCACCTCGGCCCCGACCGACCAGCCATCACCCTCGAAGTCTCGGCTTTGACTCCCTTGCCCAACGTCGTCCGCCGTGAACTGATTCCACGATCCAAACGCACGCCACCGCAGCCGATCCGTCCCAGGAACCGGTGCTTCATATGACGCGATGAACGCGTTCGACGATTCGCTGAACCCCGACGTCACATAATCCAGGCTCAGCGTATCGTCACGCCCCGTCAACTGGTTATGCACGAACCCGAACCGCTGTCGCCATTCCCCCGTCGGCTTCGTCCCTGTATTGGACAGTTGAAAATACACAAACCAAGGCTTGTTCTCGATCACCAGATAATCCAGCGACACCGTGGGCAACTGCTCCCCATCCGGGCCTCTCAGGTCGTCCCCCACGCTCAACGCCACGTTCACCTTCCGCCCAGGATGACGATTGAGGTGGTAGACGTAATCATCCAGTTCCGTACGTCGGATCAAGTCCTTTCGGTCGGGATCATCCAGCGATTCCGCCGCCGCCACCGGCGAGCGGTCTCGAATCTTCTGATGCAGCGGATGATTGATCCGCTGCTCATACGGCACCCGCGGCCCGAACGCCAGCGTCCGCACCTGCGACGCGAACGCCGTGATCACTTCGATCTTGATGTCCGTCGAACCGCCCCGCAGATCCTGCCCATATTCCGGATCGTCGTCCGGCACTTCCACATTCACCTGTTCCGGCACCACCCGCACCACCACCCCGATGATGTTCTGCCGCGCGAGTTCATCCCGGATCGCATCCGTCACGGCTTCCAGCCCTGAGAGCCGGTAGTTTTCGATCGGTCGATCCGGCACGTCCCCGATCCGCACCTTCACCGTCGGGATCCCCTCCCTCGCCATCACGTACCCCTCCGGCGTCTCCCCAAGTTCCACCACCGTGCCCAGCAGCGACTCCACCGCCGGTGCCTTCGGGTGCGTGAATCGGTAGTTCACCACGAACTTGCCAACCTTCATCGCAGGACCATCGACGATCGCCTGTGCTTCTTTCGGCTCCGCTTGCTTCGGTTGTTTCGGTCCCACATTCCCCTTCGCGCTCGGGTCCGTTGGCTCGTCCACCTTCGGCTGTCCCACCGCCGGTGGCGACGCCGGCTTCGACAACGACTTGTCCACCGGCTGGATCGTTCCAAGCCCAAGTGCTCCGTACTGCGACAACAAGTCCGCGCGCGCCGACACTGCCATCCCGCACGCCAGACTCATCACTCCCACGCGCAGCACTTCTACTCGCCCGCGATTGCCGTGACCCACTCGCTTGTTCGCCGTACCCATGCCGCCTCCTGCTAGGGAAGATCCAAGAAGTCGAAGATCGGCGTCAAGATGCCCCGCTCGCCGATCACGTCGCCCTCGGGCTGTTTGACACACGCCCGGTAACCGCACCTGAGATTACGCTACCACAAACTGCATTTCTGCACTATTTCCCCAAATTCACCCCGGCCGTCCTTTTTCATCCACCCTTCTACACACCCTCCCGTGGTATCACTCAACCTCCCGCGGCCTCGCCTCACGGGCCTACGTACCGCGCCTCTGCAATGACTCGCGCCAATCGCCCAAACATCGGCTCCGCTGCCGGCATCGCCCCCTCCGCCGTGAACGCCATTCGAAATCCCACATCCGAATACCCCTCTGTCAACTCGTCTGGCTCCACCAACGCTAACGCACGATCCACCGGCAACTCCGGCGGCGATAGTGCCGACCCGCCTACTACGAACGTCTGTTTCGCCTTACCGCTCACGTATTCGCGCACAACCTCCGCCGAGACTCGCCCCCCCGATACGTCAATCGTGTGCGGGCCGTCGATCACGTATTCCGCCACATTGCCCACTAAGTTCACCGCCGTCGCGCCTGTGCTCGCGCCGGATTCTTGTACCGGCGCGAACCACACATGCGAGTCCCGCGACCCCCGCGCCGTCGCGTTCGCACCCCGCGGCGCCAGCCCGCTCCCAA
>JBGSIF010000382.1:0-17492 GCA_041742635.1 Phycisphaerales bacterium | reverse complement strand
GACGCGGACGATGGAGCCGTCTTCGTTTCGCTTATAGCCGGCGAGCGCGAGTTGTTCGGGATCCCACGGTTGGTCGAGGATTTCGCCGGCGGTGGGTTCACGCAGGAGTACTCGTTCGCCGTTCTTCACACCAGCGGCAACCTCGGCGAACCGCTCGGACATACGACCGATCTTGACGGGACGGCGAACGAACTTATTGTCCGTGGGGATGTAGACGTACCGCATCATGCCATCGTTGAAGACCGCTTGGATCGGGACCGTCGTGGCGTTTTCAACCTGGCCCATGACGATCTCGGCCTCGCACCGCATGGCCGGCTTGAGGGACGCGGCTTCGCTATCGACACTGAGTTTGACGGTGTATTCACGCAGGTTGGGGTCTCGCATACCGCCGCTCTCGGCGAGGATGCCGATGCTGGCGACCGTCGCGTCGAAAGCACGCCCACCGGCGGCGTCAATCTTCACGGTCGCCTTCTGCCCGACTTTGACGCGGGATTGGAGGCTCTCGTGGATACGCACCGACGCCACCATCTCGGTCGTGTCGGGCAAGACAATCAGCAACTGATTCGGATAGACCTGACGGCCGATCTGGAGAGGGCCGTCGTTGTCCCCGCCCCAGCGGTTGCGCTCCATGCTGCTGGAGTAAACGACCAGTCCGTCGGCGGGGGCGACAAGGGTTGCATTGGCGATCGCTTCAACGAGTTTGGCGAGTTTCTGCTCTTGCACATCGAGTTGCCGCCTCGATGTGTTACGGGCTGTTTCCTTGCTCTTGAGTTCGATCTCGGCCTGCTGCTTGGTACGGTCGAGTTCGCTGGTGGCCTGCTCGACATCGGATCGTTTCTGGGTGCCGTCCATGAGGATCTGGTAGGTGTCGTAGATTTCCTGTGCCAGCCGGGCTTTCTCGAGTTCACGGACGGCTTCGTCGTAGGCGAGTTTGTCGCGCTTGAGTTCGTCGGTGCTGACGAACCCTTCTTTTTCCAGCGTGATGCTCTTTTCGTATTTTTCTTGAAGCCGTTCATGCTCCGCAACGGCTTTGGCGATCGCTTGCTTGTTGTCTTCCTGCTTCTGCTTTTTGTCCCCCTTGTCCCACTGGTCCAGCGCGAGCGCGGCGAGGTCGAGCTTGACCTGCGCGGCCTGAATATCGGCCGAGTTCGCCCGCTCTTGGATACTCAGTTCGGTCTCGGCTTTAGCAAACGCGGCCTTGGCGTTCTCGACTTGCAGTTCAGCCTCGATACGGCGGGTCTCAAGATCATCGGCGTTCAGGCGGATCAGCACCTCGTCCTTCTTGACCGATGTGCCCTCGGCGATGATCCACGCGATCGTCGAAGAGTTATCGAGTTTGCTGCGGACTTCGATCTGGCGGCGAGCCTCGAGTTCGCCGTTGCAGGTCGTGGAGATATTGAAACTCGCCTCGGTAACCAGGTGGGTTTCGAGGGTGGACTGCGACTCGCCGGCGGGTTGATTGGAAGTGGCAAATGAATAGATGCCCCAGGTACCGCCCGCGAGCAGGAGCAGGACCGCGCCGCCGATAACCAAGATGCGGCTCGCACCGCCGCGGGAACGAGAGGAACCGGGACGAGCGGTCGGTCGGGATCGATCTATGGACTGAAGGGACATATGCAAACTCCATAGCCCAAGGCGGCGAGAGAGGGGCTAACCGGATTATCTTAGGAGGGCGGGGGCAGATCTCCCCTAAGTTTGTACCGCCAAGTAGGGCACGGGTTGGCCGGTCGGAAGGAAACGGGCGAAATGTCGGCGTGGCGTGTGTATTGGAAAAACACGATGGAAGAAAAAAAGAGCAGGCATCATGTCTGCTCTCGGGAGATCGGGGATTATATCGGTTGGCCGGGGATTGCCGGACTGGTTGGGGTGGACGATATGGGGTTCCCAAGATGCAGCCCGGAAGTCTGCAAACACCGGGGGAAACGGCCCGGAGGTCCGTTCTACTCCGATCAGCACCCGACGAAGAGCGCATCGACGAACGTGAAGAAATCGGCGGTGTTAATCGAGCCGTCGCGGTTGACATCCGCGGCGGGCAGGAGCATGAAGAACGCCGAGGCAAAGTCAATATAGTCGAGCGAGTTGACGACGGAGTCGCCGTTGAAGTCGGCGAGGCAGATAGGGCATGGTTCCAGGCGTGCCGACAGGGTCAGCGCGGTAGAACCGGGCTGAACGCTGCCCGCGCTCCAGACGGTGCCGTCGGCGGCCCGCTCGGTGTCGAAGAAGTTGATCTGGCCCTGAGCAGGGATCGACTGCACAACGGACCACGATGTACCGTTCCAACGCATCATGGATGCGTACCCGACGGCGTACAGGTCGTTCGGGGCATCGGCGAAGAACTGATAGGCCAGCACGGGCACGTTGAACTCGGTCCACGACGAGCCATTCCAGTGCAGCATCACGACCTGGAAGGTGCCGTCAACGACGGAGGACACCCAGATGTCGGATGGGCCGAAGACGTGGATGGCTTCGGCGGCGGTGTAGCGCGCGGGGTTGAGGGCGGGGGCACCTTCGGACCACGCCGATCCGTTCCATCGGAGGATCCGGCGTGGGCTGGATGGGGAGAAGATGCCGGTGCCCTCGAGCGCCCAGACATCGTTGGACGCAAGCACATGGAGGTCTTTGATGGCTTCGCGCCCACCGGCAACCCGCGGGAGACGGAACTCCTGCCACGCCGAACCGTTCCAGTGCGCGGCGAGGATCTGGGTGGTGGTGGACGAAGTAGCGATATCGCCGACGGCCCAGAAGTCAGAACCCGAGACACCATCAACGCTGAAGAACGCACTCCCGATCGGGGCGCAGCAGCCGATGGGGCTTGGAACGACCGACCACGCGGAACCGTTCCAGCGATACGCGAGGGTCTGCAGTGTCGTAACGGACTGGCCGGTGCTGCTGGAGCCGACGGCCCACACATCGTCGGCGCTGAACGCGCGGGCGTCGGTGAGCGTCACCCCCGGATTGGGCGAAGCACCGGGGGGCAGCGGCATGGAGACCGACGCCCACTGGGTGCCGTTGTATCGCAGACTGAGCGGGAGCGCGAGCACACCTTGGCGGAGATAGCCCACGGCCCAGGCATCCGAATCGCTGACCGCGGCGACGCCGAGCAACACGTTGGCATCGGTGCCGGAGTTGGGGGTAGGAATACGTTCAAAGCGATCGCAATCCTGCGCGAACGCGGCGGAGCCGCACAAGGTGGCGATTGACAACCACGACATGACATAACGACGCGATGCGCGAGGGTACAAGTTCAACAACATGGTGAAACTTCCTGGGATGTGGGCGATGAACTCCGTCGATCTCTCTCTCTAGCCGCGGCGGTGTGCAGTGGGCGCGGCGTGGAGCATCAGAACGATACGTGGGTCGGGCGAAGAAAGCCGCAGGATTGTTGAAGGTTGTGCGCGTGGTGTTACCACCGCCCCAACGACGTCGCATAAACAGGGGGATGAAAGCGGCTGACCTCGACCAGTGAACCAGGACGCAGGGTGATTCAGGCCGCGGCGTCCGCGGTTTCGTCCGCCGTACTCTCGTCGCCGGTGCCCGAGGGGTCGTCGCCGGCCAGCACGCTCACGGTCGGCGCGGTGGGGAGCGGCTTGCCTTTGGCGTCGGTCAAAGACTGTCCGTCGAGGGTGCGGATGATGGGGATCGGGTGGGCGAGTTCGTGTGCTTCGAGGTCAGCGAAGAGTTTTTTCTGGATGGTTTCGTCCACCTTGGTCCAGGCCATTCGGCCGCGGCACTTGGGGAACCCGGAGCACCCGAGCCAAGGCCCGCGGACGCCGTTTCGGAGGTTCATGGCGTTACCGCACTTTTCGCACTTCAGATCGGTGACGACCGGGGGCGTACTCGGGGCGACGACGTGCCCTTTTTTATCGACGTTGAGGATCCCATCGCACGGGTTCTCCTTGTCGCCGTAGCGGAGGCACCCGAGGAAGACGCCGAAGCGACCGGTGCGTTTCATCATTGGGCCGACGCACTTCGGGCACGCGACATTGGCGTGGGTAGCCGGGCGTGGTTTGCCCTCGCGGTCGACCGGGCAGGCGTAATCGCAATCGGGGTAACGAGCACACGAGAGGAACCGCCCGTTCTTCCCGAAGCGGTACACAAGCCCGCTCTGGCACTTCTGGCACTTGTACTCCGGGGGCGCGGGGCGGGTCTCGGCCTTGGCGTGCTTGATGTTGTCGCCGGCGTGGTCGAGGGCGTCCTTGAAGGGGCCGTAGAACTTGTGCAGCATCGAGACCCAATCGAGGTGGTCTTCCTCGACCTTGTCCAGTTCGGCTTCCATGTCGCGGGTGTAGCCCACGTCCATGATCGTCGGGAATGCTTCGATCAGTTTGTCGGTCACGACCTCGCCAAGATCGGTGGCGTAGAACCGGCGCTGCTGCTGCTCGACGTACTTGCGGTCTTGAATCACCTGGATGATCGACGCGTACGTGGACGGGCGGCCGATGCCCTCGGATTCGAGGGTTTTGATGAGCGAGGCTTCGGAGTATCGCGCCGGGGGCGCGCTGAACTTCTGCTCGGGGTCGATGACGAAGGGGTTGAGTTTCTGGTCTTTCGTCAGCGCGGGAAGGTTCTGCTCGTCGGCGGACTTCGGGACGCCCAGCACTTTATAGAAACCGTCGAAGACGAGCACACGCCCGTTGGCTTTGAAGGTCGCTTGTACCTTGGGATCCTTGCCGCCGGTGATGAGCACGGCGGTCGCATCCCACAGCGCGGGGGTCATCTGGCACGCGAGGAAGCGTTCCCAGATCAGCGTGTAGAGCCGGAGTTGATCGGGCTTGAGCGCGTTCTTGACCCGGGAGGGCGGGTAGTCCAGTGACGTCGGACGGATGGCCTCGTGGGCTTCCTGCGCGGCCTTGTTGCTGGAAGAGAAGAAGTTGGGCTTCTCGGGAAGATACTTCGGCCCGAACTTGGCACTGATATGCCCACGCGCCATTTCGAGAGCCGCGCCCGACAGGTGCGTCGAGTCGGTACGCATGTAGGTGATCAGACCCACGGGGCCTTCGCCGGGGATCTCGACGCCTTCGTAGAGTTGCTGGGCGGTCTGCATCGTGCGTCGAGCGGCGAACCCAAGGCGGGACGAAGCGGCCTGCTGCAAGGTGGACGTAATAAACGGTGGCGGCGGACGCGTCGTCGTTCGCTTGGTCTCGATCGATGTGATACGGAACGGCGTGGACGGATCGACGATGCCGGTGATGGTGCGGACCCAGCGAGCCGGGCCTCGGGCACCGGGGACGTCCTTGACTCGTCCGTTAATCTTCGTCAGCCCCGCCATGTCGGCAGCGTGACAGACTTCGGGCGTCAGGTCGTGATACGTGAACGCACCGAACTCCTTGGCAGCCTGCGCCAGCCGAACCTCAATCCCATCGTGCGAGTAGTCGGTGATCCCGCCGATGATTCGGTCGGTCTCGATGCGAGGGTCAAACTTCTTACCCGCGAGTTCGACGAGTTCGGCACGGATCCCGCCGTGCTCGTTCATCCATTCCGCCTGCATCTTCTGGGTCGGGGGATTCCCTTTATCGTCCCGGCGCGCCATGAAGGTGGCCCATTCGGCACCCAGGCGCTTCGAGTCGGCTTCGTTCAGCGCAAACGCCCCTTCGATGGTCCAATACTCATCCGGCACGAATGCCCGGATCTCGCGCTCGCGCTCGGCGATCAGCCGCACCGCCACCGATTGCACCCGCCCCGCGCTCAGCCCGCGCGCGACCTTTTTCCACAGCAGCGGCGAGACCTGATACCCGACGATCCGGTCCAGCACACGCCGCGCCTGTTGCGCGTTCACCCGGTCCATGTCGATCGGGTGCGGGTTTGAGAAAGCACGTTCGATATCCGCCTTGGTGATCGCGCTGAACATCACACGCTTGGCATGTTCAGGCAGGATCCCGAGTTCCTCGGCGAGGTGCCACGCGATCGCTTCGCCCTCGCGGTCCAAGTCGGTTGCGAACCAGATCTGCGACGCACTCTTGGCGGCTCGCTTGAGTTCGGTGATCTGTTTTGACTTCCCAGACATGACTTCGTACGTCGGGGTGAAGTCGTTCTCGAGGTCTACGCCCGGAACAGGAGCCTTGACCCCCTTGGGGTTCTTGCTGGGCAGGTCGCGGACATGACCGATGCTCGCCATGACGACGTACCCGGAACCGAGGTACTTGTTGATCGTCTTGGCCTTGGAGGGAGATTCGACAATCACAAGTTGCTTGCCCGAAGCGTTCGCCGGCGCGGAATGTCCGTTCGTGGCGGGCTTGCGGGGGGTCGATTTTCGAGATTTGATCGGTGATTTTGCCATCGAAATAGGATCGTGTTTGGGTGATCGGCGAAAGGGATCCTCGTTCATACGAAGCCGGAGCCTGCAGAGTCAAGCCAGACTCTACTAAATTAAGGAACTGGCAATCTCGGCCCCTTGTTCTACCCGAGTCCACATTTTCCCGCTGTTAGTCTTCCTTGGCGCAGCGAACGCTTGATTTGTTCGTGCTTTGTATGTGTATGCGTCCCAAAACAGACGAAGGCACGCTCGATGCGTGCCTTCGTCTGAACGATGAAATCTTGGTCGGTGTAGCGATGCGAGGGCACCGATACTTCTTTCTTGAACTGCCTTCATTGGCAGTTCCTGGTTGATACCCCGCGCTGGAGAGCGGGACCAGCATCATTCGGGCTTATGCCATCAGCACCCGCTAAAGAAGCACGCGAGGAAGTCGAAGAAGTCCTGACTCGTGGTGGATCCTGATTGGTTGTAATCAGCACGGCCGTCGAAGAACGCCGTGATGAAATCGAAGAAATCCTGGCTGTTGAGTTCGCCGCTGCGGTTCCAGTCGCACGGGCACGCCGCGGGGGTGCATGTGAGGTTCATCACGCCGTTGCCGGTACTGTCGCTCCACCCTGAAACGCGGATGAGGTAGGTTGTGTCGTCGTCGGCAAGGAAGGTGAGGAAGGAGGCAGTCCCGCGGCACGGCGCACCGGAGAGCGGTGCGTCGTCGTTACACGCAACGGGCACCGACTGATGACAGTTGCCGGTGAAGACGGACACGACGGTGTCGAACCCTGAGCCGCAGGTGTCGAGGGACACCAGGCCGTTGCAGCCCGGGGTGTAGTTATACCAGATAGCCGGGGAGGCGGACGAGTTGGCACAGGTCACTACCGCGTCAAGGCGCGCACAGATAGTTGTGAACGTGTTAGCACCGTTCGTGGCGGTCGCCGCGGCGAAGCAGGAAGTGCTCGTCGGGCTGGCCCCGACGATGTTGAGTCGCCCGGCGCTCCCTTGCCCGGAGTAACTGGATACTCGGACGAAGTACGTTTGGCCGACCGTCGCGGCGAACGCGACATGCGAATGCAGCGAGCCGGGGCAGAACGTACCGTCGGCGCCATTGTCGTCGTCGCAGGCGATCTCGGTGAGGTGGCCGCAGGCGCCGGAGTAAACGGACAGGACCGTGTCATACCCCGAGCCGCAGGTGTCCATAGTGACGGTTCCCTCGCAGTCGGAGGTGTAAGCGAACCAGAGTGAAGAGGTTGGACCCGCGGCCCCACAAGACGCGGTCTGGGCGGTGACGCTCGCACAGGTAGCGATGAAGTTAGTAGTCCCGTTGGAGACGGGTTGTGCGAGGTTGCAGGTGCTGTTCCTGGGAAGCCCGAGGGTTTGCACGTCGAGGATACCGGGCTGACCGCCGGCGTCGTTGCTCGAAACGCGGATGCGGTATGTGGTACCGGCCGTGGCGGTGAAGGTGAGTCCGGCGGCGGCGGGATTGATGGCACAAGTCCCCCCCGTGTCGTTGCACGCCACCTGAACTGGTGCGTGGCACGGGCCGGTTTCGACCGAGAGGACGGTGTCCGCCGAGGCGCCCGGCGTGCAGGTTTCGAGGCGCACATCGGTCGTACATGGGCTGGTGTAGGTATACCAGAGCGCCTTCGCGGCGGCCGAGTCGCCGCACGCGGGCGCGTGGGCCGGATCCACTTCGCCGTACGATAGATCGAACGCATGAGGCCCATCGTTGATGGGTGAGGCAATCTCGCACGCCGAGTTGGATGCAACGGAAGAGATGGACATGGTGCCGGCCCCGTGGTCGAACCCATAGCCCGAGACACGGATGAAGTACTCCTGCCCGGCGGTAGTCAACATCGAGACCCGCGAAGCGAAGGGCTGAGCACAGAGGGTCGGCTCGGCGTGGTCGTCGTTGCACGCGAACTCTTGAAGGCTTCCACACGAGGTGCCTTGGAACACCGACAGCACGCTGTCATACTCCGCGTCGCACACATCGATCGTCGTGTAGCCGTCGTGGGCCGCGGTCATACGGTACCACAGCGCGGGAGCATCCGACGAGTACGTACACGATGCAGCACCACCGAGCGACCCGCATGTGGTGTCGAAGGCGGTTGCTGAGTTCGCACCCACAGCCATCGACGACTCGCAGGTCGTGTTGGCGGCGCCTTCGTCGGAGATACTGACATAGAGATCGCCCTCTCTGGCAACGCCGGCGTGGCTGGCAACACAGATCAAATAGGTGGCCGCACCGACCGCGGTAAACGTGACCGAAGAACTGTAAGATGGGTAACAACGGCTACCGGGACCGGCGTTGTTGTTGCACGCCACCTCGGTCCGGTTGGCGCAGCCCCCGGCGAAGACAGTCAACACGGTGTCGAAGTTTGAACCACACGTATCAACCGTGACGGTGCAAGGGCACGTTGTCGTAATGCTGTACCACACATCGACATGGCCGATGCCATCGCACGAACCGGTGCTGTCGTCGTTGCCCGACCGGTTATTGAAGACGTGCGGCCCGGCGGAGATCGGTAGGGCATTCAAGCACAAATCGTTCTCGGGCGCCAGCGGGTACATCTCCTGCAAGAGCAGAATATCGCCGTTGCTCAGCGAGTTGCGCTGGCCGATCACGGTCTGCGCCCAACTGTGCGGAAAAGGAACCGAGATCGTTCGGCAATCCTCGTTCGTCGCGCTGCAACTATCGCAGACACTGAACCCGCACGAACCGTAGTGCATCACCGATTCAAAGTTGTACGTGCCGTGAACGATCGCGCTGGGCTGCATCGTGAAGTTGTGGGCCTTGCCCGCTTCAATATTGTCCCATTCGATCTGGACGTATTGGTCTCGATCCGCGCGTTGCTGTTCGTGCCAGACACCCAGCGCGTGCATGAGTTCGTGGACCATCGTGAATTTTTTGTTCCAGTTATAGATATTGATGTTCTGTGCTCCACCGACACGTCCGACGGCCGAACTATTGATCGTTGAGTCACGGATGTGAATGTAATCGTCCTGGTTCGTTCGCAGCACGAAGTAGATCGGAGCCGCCGCCGAGACCTCGGCCATGGCTTCGATCATGGCTTCCTGCTCCGACGCCGTGACGTTGGCATCGAACGTGTACGGAACGATGCCGTCGATCCAGTAGTTGGGCGAATACACCCCGCGTTGCGAGGGCATCTGCGAGTAATCGATGTCGCACGACACATGGGGTCGATTCGCCGAACGATCGAGCGTCGGCGCGGACCCGTGCTGCGCAGCCGCAGTCCACGCCGGGCCGCTCAGACCAACCATGAACATAATCAAAGACCGAACGCACTGCTTCTTGTTCGTTGGAAACATGGGGCACTCCTTTGTTGATGATGCACGACAGGCGGTGTCGAACCAACCACACGAGCGGCTGTTCGTTGAACGCTTGATTCACACAACCCAGGGTTGTCTTGAAACCAAGGACGCCGAAACGTCACCCGTCATGCGACGAGAACGCTCGCGCGACATCACCAACGAATGCAGATTCGTAAAAAAAATGCCACCTGCTTCAGGGCTTCAGGCCGAGCATCCGATCGGCCTCGGCGAGCAACATCTCGACCTCGTAATCCCCACGCAGCGATTGCGATTCGATCCCTTGCTTCGCACCCCGGATCAGTTCGCGTGCTCGCTCGGCAGATTCCCCCGAACGCCCGCCTCGTTGGAACTCCGCCATCGCCCGAACAAGCAGGTCCCCCGGGTACACCGGCTTGGCGGTTTCTCGCCGAAGCAAGGCGGCACGTTCAAGCGTCGCAATACTCTCGTTGTAACGTCCCGCGCGATAATACAACATCCCCAGCGTGCTCTGGAAATGATGCATCTCCGGTGCATCCCGGCAGATTTCTTCCATGATCACGATCGACCGGATCACGTCGGCGGGGTCCGAGTCGGTGCGGACGCCGCTGGTGATGCACTCGCTGTTGAGGTACGACGCGGGGTTCGACAACGCGCCCGCTTCACGATCAATCGCTTCACGGACTTGCACCCCGAGCCGTTCGAGTGCCGCGTCTGTTTTCAGATGCTCGCGGAGCCGCCCGGCGACCCACTGCGTATCGATCAGCGCATCAACATACGCAATCGCCGCGCGGGCCACTTCTCGTCGTTCATACCCACCGGGCGGTGGCGGCGCGACCTCGAGACTCTGCCCGTCGTATCGCTCTGTAGAAACCATCAGCGTGCCGCTGTCCGTGTTGAATACTGTCTTGCGCGGCGTGCCCCGTGCCAGGCGCAGCACCACAAGATTCGCGCCCGTTTCTGAATCCAGAACGGCCGCCGATGACTCGACCGACATCGCGGCGATCCGCACGCGCGTCCCCAACAGTGCCACGCTTGCGATCGAGTCCGAAGACGCCCGCGTTGTCCATCTCCGCGTCCAACCCGATCGGTGGCCCCCCGATCCAGACCGTTTCTCGCCGGTTCGATCCCACCGCGTCACCGTGCCATCCAAACACCCGGCAACAAGACAGTTTGCGTCATCGCTCACGACGATCGCCGTCACCGGCGAAGCGTGACCGTCCAGCCGATCCAAGACACTCATCGTCTCCGCGTCCCACACCCAGACTTCCCGGCTCTGCGCGTGCGGCTCCGTGCCCGGGTAGACCAACTCGTATCGCTGGTTCCCGTGCGCCGTGAAAAACAAACCGCCGGCCTTCCCCATCGCGATATGACGTATCGGGATCGCTGGTCCCGGCACATCGTGTGTGATGTGCCCGTTTTCGAGGCTGATACGTCTGAGCCGCGTGTCTTCGCACCCCACGATCACACTCCGGCCCGCATCACCAGAAGCCACCGACACGACCGACGCCTCAAGCGTAACGCGCGGCCCCAGTTCGCGCCCCGTCATCGAATCGAGCACAAAGAGACGGCTCCCATGTGCTCCCTGATCGAAGCAGACCACTCCCGATCGCTCGGGCACAAAGCAGGCGGCGACGATGTACGACCCCGAGAGCGTGCGCGACCACAGCCTGGCACCGGTATACGTATCAAACGCCGAGGCCAGCCCCCAGAAACCGGCGAACCCGATCTCGCCCCCCGGCGACAACGCCTCGCAGATCGAAAGCCGCGGCTTCGGTCGAACCCACGCCTCGGACCCTGCCCACGCCGACCACACTTTCACATCCCCGTTTAGGTCCGAACTCACGATCTTCCGATCATCGAGCGTGAACTCGATCGACACCACCGATGTGGTGTGGCCGGCCAAACGCGCGATGATAATCGGCGGCTCATCCCCCCGCGTACCCCAGAGAGTAATCAGCCCCGATGTTTCCGCCACCGCGATACGACTCCCGTCGTGGCTGAGATCAAAGCACGACATCGCGCCCGGGCTGCACGGCACCCGCGTCGTTCGTTCCGACGACGCCGTGAAGTCGGCCACCACCAACTCCTGCACGTTCGTCATCCCGCTGTAGCGGCTCGGATCGGTGCTGCTCAGCGGGAACGAAATGCGAGATTCGCCGGTGGATACCACGAGTTCCGCGTGCGTCAGCGGGCCTTTCCCCGCCCCTGTGCCATACCGCACACTCGTTCCGAGTTTGGCAAACATCGGCGGAGTCCTCGGGGGCATCTCCACCGCGATTTCTTCCACCACCCCCCCACTCTGGGCATCAATCATCACAAAGACCGAAGCCCCGACACGCTCCATCACCACCCGCGCGCTGTCAGGACTGAACGCATAATCCGATGCGACATATCCGCTTTCCATTCGCCATAACTCACGCCCGCTGTCGACATCTAGCATAACGTGCGAACCGTTTCTCGTGCCCACGAGGATCAGCCTCCCATCGGGGCTGAGTGAAGCGGTATACGGCACCCTGCTCGGCGGTGCAAACACTCGCTCGGCGTTGCCAGTGCGAAGATCCAACAGTGCGGGTGGACCAATCGCTGGTCGCAGAATCGCCCGAACCCCATCGGGTAACGGCCTGACACTGTTCCCCCCGGTGACACCGACGGAAAAGGAGACGAGGCTTCGGTCCGTGCGCCGAGTGAGATGCTCCCATTCCCACCCGCGCAGCGCCCGCGGGGCCAGTTCCAGGGCGTGCTTCGCGCCCGCCGCGTCGTACTTGTCGATCGCGGCCAACGCGGCGTTGAGCATCGCGGAATAGGCCAGTTTCTCGGCGGCCGCACGCTCCCGCTCCGCGACGTCGCGCTGCTCCCGAGCGCTCACAAAGCCCACAACCGATACAAGCAGCCCCATGACGAGTGTGCAGAGAATCGCCGCCGCCGCAGCAAAGATGCCCCGGTTCCGACGCAACAGCCGCTGCGCACGATACATCCGGCTCTGCGGCCCGGCGTGTACGGGCTGATGCCGCAGATGCCGATCGATATCCTCTGACAACGCGATCGCGCTGGAATACCGCCGCGTGCGGTCTTTTTCCATCGCTTTCATCACGATCCAGTCGAGTTCTCCTCGCAGTCCGTCGCCCAGCGATCTGGGGTCGCATTGTCGCCGGCTCGCTATCTCGTCCGCACTCGCCGTCGGTCGCTCACGTTCGGTCGATTTCGGGACCGTTCGATCCGCCTCGGCCGCTGCCCGCCGCGTCGCCATCGAATGAACCCGCGTGCTCGGCTTTGCAGGCTCCGACTCCCGGATCAGCCGCTGCATCTGCGCGAACTCCGCGGAGCGAAGCACCCGCGCATCCAGCGGCGTCACCCCCGTGAGCAACTCGTACAGCAACACTCCCAGCGAATACACATCCGCCCGTGTATCGATGTCCACCGCCGTCATTTCCGCCTGCTCGGGACTCATGTACTCCGGCGTCCCGATCATCTGCCGATGCTCGGTAAACAGAGTCTTCTCCGTCAGGCGTTGATCGACCGCCTTGGCAATACCGAAGTCGATGATCTTGGCGACCGGCTTGCCCCCGCCGACATCGCTCAGCGCGACCAGCACGTTGCTGGGCTTGATATCGCGGTGGATGATCCCGCGCTGGTGCGCGTGCTGCACCCCTTCGCACACCGACTTGAACAGCGCGAGCCGGTCCCCGATCCCGAGCCGCTGCGCATCGCAGAACGTCGTGATCGACTCTCCACGCACGAGTTCCATCGCAAAGTACGGTCGCCCTTCCGGCGTCGCCCCCGCGTCGAACACCTTGGCAATTCCGGGATGATCCATCATCGCCAGCGCTTGCCGCTCCGCCTCGAATCGCGCTATCACCTGCCGAGTGTCCATCCCCATCTTGATGATCTTCAGCGCCACGCGCCTTCGCACCGGCTGTTCCTGCTCGGCCATGTACACCACCCCGAAGCCGCCTTCGCCGATCACCTGAAGTATCTTGTACGGCCCGATCGTCTGCACGCCGTCGATTGCCGACAAGAACCCCGCTCGACTCTTACCTGACCCCGAAAGCGTGTGCGAAGCCACCGTCGCTCCTGCCAGAAACTCACCCGCTTCATTCAGCGCGGCGACCATCCCCTCGACCTGCTCACGCACCGATTGCTCCGCCGGCGGTAGTGCGTCAAAGTACGCCCGTCTCGCTTCCGCAGACAAGACTCTCACCGCCCCGAAAATCTCTCGGGTTCGAACTCGGGACACGGACTCGCACAAGCCTCGCTCCTTCCTTTAGCCCGTTCGGTCGGACCGCAAATCTCGATGCAGCCATGCTCGTGCCCACGCCCAATCTCGGTCGATCGTGCTGGAGGACACGCCCAGCGCCAACGCGACCTCATCGACGCTCAGCCCGGCATAGAACCGAAGCCGAACCACCGCCGCCACATCCGGGTCTTCCGCCTCTAGGCGACGAACGGCGTCATCGAGCATCACGATTTCTTCCGGATCGTCTTGCGCCGCCAGGTCGAGCAAACTGAGCGGGACTCGGGCCGCCGGCTTCCCGGCTTGATCGCCGCCTCGCTTGATGCGACCTCGTGCCCGGGCGTGTTCGATCAATATCCGCCGCATAGCCTCGGCACACGCCGTGTAAAAATGTGCCCTCCCATCCCACGCCACCGGCTGGCCCCCCACCAACCTCATATAAGCCTCGTGTACGAGCGCGGTCGCGGTCAACGTGTGGTCTCGCCGCTCTTCGCTCATGCGCTGCTGCGCGATTTTTTGCAGTTGCGAGTACACAAGTTCGAGCAAGTCCGCCGCCGGTTGCCCCGTCGGCCGGTGCGGGTCATTCAGCAGCCGCGTGACATCCGCGTTCGGATTCATGCACAACAGTGTACAACAAAGCCGGCGGGTGCGCCAACGAGCCGCCGGACAACACTGCGGCAATCTGTCGCGCGATTACGTCCAAAAAACAAACAAGCCCGAATCAACTGGCCGATCGGGCTTGGTTCAATCGTGGTGGTCGTAAAGAACGGGAAAGTGGGCGATACAGGGCTCGAACCTGTGACCTCATCCGTGTCATGGATGCGCGCTAGCCAACTGCGCCAATCGCCCAAGTTGCGTTTATTCAACGCGGTGTGTGTACTCGTGATACTCAATTGACGAACACACTCTCGATTCAACCTACAGTATACCACCGCATCGCCAATTCTCCAGCGTTTCATCCCACGGAAGATCGTCTCGGCACCAGCGATGTTCGCCCTCGTTGGCTCAGTTCCGAATGGTATTGACCCGTGATCCGTGCTTGATCTCCCGCTTGCGGTTCTGAGGGGTGAAACCGAATCGCGGCTTGGCGTGCATCCGGGCGTCGAGCGTTCTCGAAAACTCGTTTCGTCCTTGCAACCCGAATGTCAGCCCAGGTGCTCGGGGGCGTGTCGTCTGCCGCGGCGATGCCGAACGACCGTTCGATGTGGATTGCCCGCCGCTGCCCGCGCGAGCATTGTCCGGCACCGCGATCACGCCAACCTCGAAGCCGGGCAGAACCACTCGCCCCGCCGAGGGCATCGGGGGCAGCGAAAGCGATTTTACAGGTGTCGTCATCTGTCCTGATTCAACCTGAACCACGGGCGGAGAAACATCGGACGGTGCCATCGTAACGACCGAACGGTCGGCGGTAGACCAGTACGCCGGGTCCGGTGCCAATTCTTGATCAAGCCCAAGCCCTTTCCAGGCCAGTGCCCCGCCGCCGACGAACATCGCGCCAACGATACAGAGTCCGAGTAGATACCGCATATTGAGGTTCTCCGATGGGCGAGTGCACCGAGGAGACTCCGTGCAGAAGTCCTGCGCAGAAGCATCGGCGATCACCCACTTCAGTGTGCCACGGCCACGCCGTGACGCAACACCTCGGCACAAAGTCGAGCCGTAAATAGTCCGGGTGGGACGCTTATGCCATCTTTGAGCGGAGCCAACTGCGAGGGCGTGTCCATAACACGTCAAAAAAAGAACAACCGACCTCCTCGGCCGGTCATTCTTGGAATATCTAGAGATGAGAACCGATTGTCTGAGCCGAACCGTATCAACGAGTACGGCGACGTCCGGCGATCAACCCACCAAGAGCGATCAGTGAGATCGCGCCTGGTCCGGGGATGACGTTGAACGCGCTGGTCACGCCGACCTGGTCGGTCGCGGAAAGGACGAACTCCCAACGGGTGCTCATGTTCTGCACGTCGCCGATGGGATCGAACAAGCCACCACCGGGCATGGACATGTTCATATTGTTGCTGCCGCCGGGACCAGCAGCGAGGCTGTTGATGATGCTGCCATACTGAGTACCGCCTGGGGCCACGCCGTTGTAGGCGGTGCGGAAGGCTTGCCCGCTGGGGTTCGCACCGGTGAACATGGCACCGTTGCCGTTCTGGTCGGTGATCGAAACGCCGGCGGTGCAGTTGGCTCGCTCTTCGATGATCGGATCGATCGTGAAGAGGGTGCTGTCAACGATGAAGGTGGTATCGGCCGAGCCAGCACGGAAGGTGAAACCAAGGCTGATGAGGTTCGGCAGGCCGCCTTGGAGCGGGCGAGCGAACGCTGTGATTGAGGTCAGCGTGGCGATGGTGTTGGGACCATCGACAATGTCGACGGGTGCCGGAAGGATGTAAATCGCAGACCCGTTGGGGTTGATGGTCACATCGATCAGCGGGACCAAGAAAGAACCACTGCCGTTGGCGCTGCTTGCTTGAACCCGAACAAAGGGGTCCGAGTACGACGCCGACGCGGAGGAGGCGACCGCCACCAAGCCACCGGCCATCGCCATGAGCGTCAATGCTGTACGTGAACGAAAGGACATATACATACGAATCCGCTCTTTCGGTTGGCCACGAACCTGTGAGTCCGTGGAGTAAGTAACTGTCAATGAATCAGATCCGATGAATCGGGTTGTGTGGTATTGTCAATCGCCGGAGATTACCGGCGACGACGCGCGACGAGCAAGCCACCCAGACCCAAAAGTGCCACGGCGGAGGGAGCCGGCACCGGGATGATCTCGTAAACGCTGGTGCCCGACGCAATATCGTTGGCGGAGAGCGTGAAGCGGAAACGGGAGCTCATGTCGCTCACGTCCGGTCCGATCGGGGTGAAACCAACGCCCGGGTAGTTCTCGCTGGTCGAGTACGAGCCGAACGGATCCGGGGTACCGGAGGTACCGAAGAAGTGGTCGTTGAAGGTCGTTCCGCCGGGAACGGCACCGTTGTAGCGAGCGGTGTATACGCTGTTGCCGTTCCAGCCGGAGAGGCTGACGCCGTCGCCGTCAAGGTCGGTGAGACTGAAGCCCGCGGAGGTGCGCCCCTGGGTGTTTGCCAGCGTGGCAAACGAGAGCGTCGGGGACGTAATCGTGAAGGTTGTGTTGAGCGAACCAGCGAAGACGCTGAAGTTCACATCGACCTGGGGATCTTCGCGGCAATACACGCTCGTGCGAAGGAGTGGGTTGTTCGGATCACGGGCGCGGATTCCGCCGAGCACAGTGCCATCACCCGCAGTGATAACCACATCGTTCGGGAGCGACCAGTCGTATTCCTGAGTATCGGGATTCCAATACCCGCCGCCGGGGCTGAAATCGAGTTCGACGTTATAGGTGCCGCTACGGGTCACGCCGAACTCGTCGGTAGACTCCGCTTGGACACTGATGACGTACCCCAAAATATCCGCAGACGCGACCGAAGCCGCGGCGGACGCCAAAAGAGCCGCAATCAGCGGCAACTTGCCTGATCGATTCGCAAACATCTCTTCTCTCCCGTTTCCGAAACACAACGTTCCAAACCCACGGAGGCATGACCTGCCCCCCGAATCCTGATCCAGCAACTATGAGAGTCCCGAGGGCCGCCGGCAGCGGCCAGGAGACTCTGGACCATGAAGCGAACGAGGCACACACCGGAACAGATCGTGAACAAGTTGCGTGAGGCGGACGCGATG
>JBGSIF010000381.1:0-5421 GCA_041742635.1 Phycisphaerales bacterium | reverse complement strand
TGGTCAAACGCCGACGCCACCGCCCCTACCCGCCGCTCCGCTGGCCCCGCGCCGACGCCAAACGGTACTACCTCGCCAAACACGCCGGGCTTATCTGAATGGCATTCAGCCTCAAATGCAGGCCCGACTTCGGTGGCACGTCAAGACTTCCGGGCCACCCGCCCTAAGACGGAACAAATAGGTCATACCCGTCTAACGACCACGTACCAAGTGGTACATGCAGGGGCAGCGGGTATTGGCGCAGCGCACAACCCCAGTAGGGACTGGGGTCGTGCGGCGTGGTTGTGTTCGTCGTGGATTAGCGACGACGACGGCGAGCGGCTAGGAGGACGCCCGCGCCGAGCAGCGATGCGGAGCCGGGGCCGGGGACGACCTGGAACGAGATGCGGTAGATCTCGTCGTTCGCGCCGAACTGGCGGTCGAAGGTGTATCCCGCGGCGGTGGTGAGCCCGTTGAAGGTGTCGAGGCGGTCGAAGTTGAAGTTGACGACGCCGTTCTGCGGTACGCGATTGGCGTTGACCCCCCCGACGAGGAAGGCAGCGTTCGCGGGGTCTTCGGTCTCCGACCCGTTGTCCCAGACGCTGCGCCCGAACTGGGAGATGGAGGTGATGTTGAGGTTGCCGCTCGCGTCGAAGAGCGTGTACTGCATCGGGTTGTCGTTGCCGATGAAGTGGTCGTTGCTAGGCACGACCATGGAGCCGAAGGTGAAGAAGCGGTTGACGGCGGGATCCACGGTGAAATCTGCGGATGCGGTTGCGCCGGGGAGCAACGGGCCTGCGGGAGAGGGAACGACGGAGCCGAGGGTCGCGCCGGGTTCGGCGGCGGCGAAGGCGGGGAACCAGTCGCTCCCGCTTCCCCCTTCGGCGATGGAGATGATTGGGGCGGTGGCGGCGACGCCGTTGTTGAACGCGTCAAAGGTACCGTTGTGGAACCCGACGCGGAGGGGCGCGAACGAGACGCTGTTCGCCGGGGCGAGGTTCTGGACCGTAACACGGAGTTGGACCTGCGCGAGGGCAGGCGCAGCGAGAGCCAGCGCGGCTCCGGTCGCAAGGACCAGGGCCGTCAAACGAGATGACACCATGACACACTCCTTGTGCCCAACACAGCAGGCCGAGCGCGGATACACACACACGCCGCGCGAACGCTCGCGCGGTGAGGACATGGTGGGTGCGATCGGTGTGAGGGGCCAGTGCCGCCCGGTGAGGGAAGATAGCGGGCGGCACGGGTATCAACTCGGCCGCGGTGCGGGATATTCCGGGTGGGGCGAAGAAATCAGGGGCAGAGAAGGGGGGCAGGTGGCCCTGAAGTCGTGCCACCGAAGTCGGGACCAAAGGCGTGCCGACTTCGGTGGCACGTTTCTCACCCCCTCGGCCCCGCCCCGCGGACATTGTCTGGCATATCAAACTTCTTGTCGTTCTCGCGGAAGAGCGTGGCGAGTTTCTTGGCCTGCGTGTCGTAGGCGGCGCCGTCTTTCCAGGTGTTGCGGGGGTTGAGGACTTCGTTGGGGACGCCGGGGACGGCGTCGGGGAGGGGGAGGCCGAAGATGGGGTCGGGGGTGCACTTGGCGTTGCGGAGCGAGCCGTTGAGGATCGCGGTGACCATGGCGCGGGTGTAGGCGAGTTTGAAGCGGGAGCCGGTGCCGTAGGGGCCGCCGGTCCAGCCGGTGTTGAGGAGCCAGACGTCGGCGTTGTGCTTCTGGATCTTGGCGGCGAGCATGTCGGCATAGGCGCGGGGGGGGCGGGGGAGGAAGGGGCCGCCGAAGCAGGGAGAGAAGTTGGGCTGGGGCTCGGTGACGCCGGCTTCGGTGCCGGCGAGCTTGGAGGTGTAGCCGTTGATGAAGTAGTACATCGCCTGCTCGCGGGTGAGCTTGGCGACGGGGGGGATGACGCCGAAGGCGTCGGCGGTGAGGAAGATGACGTTCCTGGGGTGCTTGCCGATGGAGGGGATGATCGCGCCGTCGATGTAGTCGATGGGGTAGGTGGCGCGGATGTTCTCGGTGTACTTGGCGGCGTCGTAGTCGGGGACGCGGGTGGTCTCGTCCATGACGAGGTTTTCGAGCACGGAGCCGAACTTGATGGCGTTCCAGATCTCGGGCTCGCCGGTCTTGCTGAGCTTGATGCACTTGGCGTAGCAGCCGCCTTCGAAGTTGAAGACGCCGTTGTCTGACCAGCCGTGCTCGTCGTCGCCGATGAGGGCGCGGTGGGGATCGGCGGAGAGGGTGGTCTTGCCGGTGCCGGAGAGGCCGAAGAAGAGTGCGACGTTGGTGTCGTCCTTCTTGTCGACGTTGGCGGAGCAGTGCATCGGGAAGACGCCGACCTCGGGCATGTCGTAGTTCATGGCGTAGAAGAGGGACTTCTTCATTTCGCCGGCGTACTCGGTGCCGATGATGACGACGGTCTTGCGCGCCAGGGACTGGGCGATGATGACGGGTGACTTGACGCCGAACTTCGCCTGCTCCTCGGCGGTGAGGCGGCGCTTGCCGGCGTTGATGACGGTCCAGTCGTGCTTCCACACGGCGTTGGGGCCGGCGGCGGCGGAGCCGGGCGGGATGAAGAGGGTGCGGGCGAAGAGGGCGTGCCACGCCTGCTCGGTGATGACCTTCACGCCGAGGCGGTGCGAGGGGTCGGCGCCGACGAATCCGTCGAAGGTGAAGAGGTCCTTCTGAGCATTGAGGTGCTGCTTGGCGATGGCGAGGAGGGCGTCGAAGTTGGCGGAGGTAAGTTTGAGGTTGACGTTCCCCCACCAGATTTTGCTGGTGCTGGATGCTTCGTCTTCGAGGTACTTGTCCTTGGGGGAGCGGCCGGTGCGGTCGCCGGTGCGGCAGACGAGCCCGCCGTTGGAAGCAAGGTGCCCCTCGCCGCGGGCGAGGGCGAGTTCGACGAGCCTCGCGGGGGCGAGGTTGGAGTGAGTTTTGGCTGGGGAGAGGTCGAGGCCGGTGAGCATGGATTGGGACATCGGAAAGACTCCTTCGGGGCACAAGCCGGGTCCGTGGCCAAGGACGGCGACGGTGATCGGCGGTCATCACGCCGCCGGGTTCACGAGTGCGCAGTTGGTGGTGCGCAGACGCGGCATCCGCTCCCGGCGGGCAGGGGTAGCACAGTAGGCGGGAAGGCATTGAGAGTCAGGGGAGTGGGGAAGCGGCGTCCGAACGTTCACCGAGCAAGCCGGGGCGTTCGAAACAAGTGAGGATGAGACGTGGGGAGAGTTGGGCACGGCGTCGGGAGGTGTTGCCGGGCGAGAGAACACGCGAGGTACCCAACGATAAACTGATGGGATGAAGATCACATGTATGGCGGCGATGGGAGTGTATTTGATTAGTGCGGCGGCGGCGGCTCAGCCGGTGCGGGTGGTACCGGCGTGGGACGTGAAGGTGCAGGACACGTTCTGGTCGGCGCGGCAGCAGGCCGGGCGCGAAGGGACACTGCGGCAGAATTTCGAGCAGTGCGAGAAGACGGGGCGGATTGCGAATCTCGAGATCGCGGCTGGGCTGAAGAAGGGCGAGTACCAGGGGTACTTTTTTAATGACTCCGATGTGTACAAAGCGATCGAGGGAGCGTGCGTGATCCTGTCGCAGACGGGAGACAAAGCGCTGGAAGCCAAGATTGATTCATGGATCAACATCATCGCGGCGGCGCAGCGGGCGGACGGGTATGTGAACTCGTATTACACGGTGAAGGAGGGGCTGGAGAAGCGGTTCACGAACCTGCGCGACATGCACGAGTTGTACTGCGCGGGGCACTTGATCGAAGCGGGGGTGGCGCACCACCGTGCGACTGGGAAGCGGACGCTGCTGGACGTGGCGATCAAGTATGCGAACCTGATCGAAGAGACGTTCGGGCCGAGCGTGCTGGGGAAGTCGTCGCGGCGGCCTGGGGTGTGCGGGCACGAAGAGATTGAGATCGCACTGATTCGGCTGGGCGAGGCGACGGGCGAGAAGAAGTACATGGAACTGGCGGCGTACTTCGTGGAGCAGCGGGGGCGGGCGGAGCAGGTCGGCGGCGGGGGCGCGAAGCGGGAACTGGGTGGGGAACTCCAGCAGGATCACAAGCCGGTGCGGGAACATGATGAGGCCGTGGGGCACGCGGTGCGAGCGATGTACTTGTATAGTGCGGTCGCGGACCTGCTGAGGATGAACGAAGGGGGTCGGTGGTTGGAAGCGGGGGTGGCGCGGGGGTACGCCGAGGCGATGGATCGGGTGTGGAACGACCTGACCGAGACGAAAATGTATATCACGGGTGGGATCGGAAACTCGCCGCACAATGAAGGATTCACGACGCAGTACGACTTACCGAACGATACGGCGTATGCGGAGACGTGCGCGGCGATCGGGAACGCGATGTGGAATCATCGGCTGGCATTGCTGCACGGCAGCGGCGGTGCGAAGTACGCGGATGTGATGGAGCGTGCGCTGTACAACGGGGTGTTGTCGGGGGTGTCGTTGGATGGGGGGCGATTTTTTTATACCAACCCGCTGGGGAGCCGGGGGAAGCACCAGAGGCAGGAGTGGCACGCATGTGCGTGCTGCCCACCGAACATTCTGCGGGTCGTCGCGGGCGTGGGGGGGATGGCGTATGCGCAGAGCGATCGTGCGGTGTATGTGAATCTGTACATGGGGAGTACGGCAAAGGTGATGCTCAGGCCGGGCGGGGCGGGGGGAGAGGCAGTGCCGGTGGAGGTGGTGCAGGTGACGGATTATCCGTGGGAGAGCGTGGTGAATATGACGCTGAACATGCCGCGGGGGGCGGTGTTTGATGTGTACCTGCGGCTGCCGGCATGGTGCCCGGGCGGGAGCGTGTTCATCAACGACGAGAGCGCGGAACGGGAGTCGGATTTTTCAAACCCGGGTTATGTGAGGTTGTCGCGAGAGTGGAAGCCCGGGGACCGGGTGACGTTCCACATGGAGATGCCGGTGCTGAGGGTGCGGTCGAGCGCGAAGGTGAAAGGGAACGTAGGGCGAGTGGCGCTGCAGCGAGGGCCGATCGTGTACTGCGTAGAGGATGCGGGGAACGAGATGGAAGGCGCGGGAGTGCGGGGAGTCGCGCTGCCGGTGGACGCGGCGATCGAAGCGGTGCGGGAGCCGGAGACGCTCGGGGGAGTGGTGGTGCTTCGGATGAACGGGGTGAGCGAGAGCGAGAGTACCGCGGGGGTGTTCCCGGCGAGCATGTTGTACGCACCGATCGAGTCGGAGCCGCGGGCACTGGCGGCGGTGCCGTATTACGCGTGGGCGAACCGTGAGGCTGGGGAGATGGTGGTGTGGATACCAGAATCACTGGCGTTGGCGGAATCGCCGCTGGATCCGACGATCACGGCGAGCGCGTCGCACTGCTTCGCGGGGGACTCGGTGACGGCGCTGTACGACGGGATCGAGCCGGGAGTGGTCGGCGTGGGGAGCGGAGGCGGGAGCGGTGATCACGGCGTGCC
>JBGSIF010000380.1:0-3215 GCA_041742635.1 Phycisphaerales bacterium | reverse complement strand
CGCCCTGTGATCGATCGACGGGCCGGAGAGAACCTTCGAGCGGATGCATCGACCCGATGGGTCGAGGCAAACACCTACCAATATCTCTGCCTCACGCCTTGGAATGATCTCAGGGCGCGTTGCGCAGAGGTTCCCTAGCGCCCGGGACGAGGCTCCTGATGGAGGAGCACGCAGACGTCATCCTGGGCCACGCGACGACTTCGGTTCACCCGGGCGGACTGATTGCCCGGGGGTCAGCGGCAGAGCCGATCGTGTTCTCTGGGTGGAGTTCGGGGACGCCGAGCGCCGGGATCTGGCCGGGTTTGACAATGCACAAGAATGCGGATCCCGAAACGCGTCTCGAGCACGTGCGGATCGAGTATGCTGGCCAGCTCCAGACATCCACGAGTCGCGATTCGACAGACGGAACCTGCGCTCCGAACGAGGTCGGTCACGCCGCGCTGGAGATCGACGAGTTCACGCCTACTGCGCCCTTTAAGTCGGTCGAAGTCGCGAATGTGGCAGCGGATGCACTTCGAATTTTTGGAAGCCAGATTGCAATTGATGACTTCATAATCGTCCGACCCGGAACCGGCGGCGGTTGCGGGGATGCGATTGAGGTTTCGCATGGTTCCTCGGCGCGCGTGACGAATTCCTCGATCACTGGGGGTATTGAGGCAACGTCTGACATGCTGGGATTAGTCTTCGCGGGGAATGAATACAGTATCTACACCGGTCAGGGGGCGGGACAGCACCGCGTTCACGCCAATCTGGTAGGAGCGCTCCTGGATGCTTCGAATACGATCATCCCGGCCGGCGGGACGCTGCCGAAGCCTATCATTGTGGAGCCTGGCACGGTTTCCCGGTCTGCTATTTGGCCGAACGACGTTAAGTACACCGTAAGAGGGGACGTCGTCGTGGCCGGTCCAGCGTCCCCGTTTCTAATGCTCGAAGAGGATTTAGAGTGGACCTTCAGTGTCAATAATACTAACGCGACCGGACGCTTGATCGTCGGTTCGGCGAATCCCCTGCATCCCGGTGGCCTGATTGCCATCGCGCCCAATGACGAAAGCGACATCTACCTCCACGGGACCAGTATCAACCGGTTCGGTGGTATTTCGTTTTTGGCGTCCGCGATCCCGGGATCGACGTTGAGAAACGTGAGGATCGACACTCCCACGATCGGGGTCACGTTCGATGGCCATCAGGGCGAGATTGTTCTGGAGAATAGTGAGATCCAGAATCCCCGTGGTCCGGGCGCGACCGCCACAGGGGATGGGATCCTTGTACGTAATGCGTCGCCAAGGATCGTAGGAAACACGATCTCGACGACCCTCTCTCAGACAGACGATGGAATCGATTGCATCGGCATGGGAGCACAGCCGGTCATCAGAGGGAACGAGCTTTCCTCGATTAACGGAGGCAGCTCCGGAACGGGCAACGACCGAAAGATCGGGATCAGCCTTCGATGTAATGCGATCGTCGAGCAGAATTCTATCTCAGGCTTTCATTACGCAATTCGAGTGGACGAGGACGCCGGACTGTTTCCAACTACTGCGGTGGTGCGTAACAACAGCATCGATGACGATTTAAATGGAACGTCTTTCGGGAATAATTCGTCGGGGCCGATTGATGCCCGGTTGAACTGGTGGGGGCAACTCACGGGTCCAATCGACTTGGACAATTCTGGTGAAGGGGCGACGACACTCTATAACCCCTGGCTCGCTGAGCCGGCGAGTATGGATACTCCGTCAGCGCTGCAGGCCGCAGTGAACCCTGAGCTCTTTCCGGGCGTTGCCTCCGGCACGGATTTCGTCGTGAGGTTTCCTCAGGCAATGAACTGGTTCATTGACACTGGAACTGGGAGCCCGCTGACGCTTACGTTTTCTGGATCTGGTCAAAATGTGGACCAGGCTTGGAGCGGGCTGGGGAATGGGAATTATCAGTTCGAGGTCCGCGGCGCGACGCAGGCGGGCGCGGTCGCGTTTACCAAGATTCGCGGAACATTGGAAGTCAACGACGTTCTGCCAGAGGCGAGAATCGACGCACCCGACCACCTGGTGGTCGCGGCGGCGGGTGATGCAGTGGCGATCAGCGGGGAAGTCGATTCCGCTGCCGTGAGTTATGCATTGGAAGTCGCCGAGGGGTATTCGCAGGGCTTTTCTTCGTCGTCACCGGGGTATGCACTCCTTGCATCGGGCACCGCGGGGACGGGAGCCGTTCAGAGCCTCGCCTCGTGGAATACGACTGGACTCGCGGCGGGGGCCTACACCGTGCGACTGCGCGTCACCGGCGCCGGCGGGACGACGACGGATTCCTCGTCGGTGCTGATCTTGTCGGCGAAGCTTCCGGTTGCGAGTGTGCCCGGGATCTCGCCGAACGGCGACCAAGTACTCGACAAGGTGAATGTCTCGTCAACGATCACGATGGACTCCAACTGGACTCTCGACGTGCTAAATGGCTCCGGCGGAGTGGTGAAGTCGACGAGCGGCACGGGGCGCGTCGTGAACTACGACTGGGCCGGAGACCTGACGGCCGGCGGCCCCGCCCCGGACGGGCCCTACCGATTTCGGGTGACAGCGACTGAGCCGAACAGCGCGAAGACTGTATCGGCGACGAGTACGGCGACGACCACCGTCGATTTGACTGCCCCGACGGCGAGTATTTCCGCGCCGACGCTGGGGACTCCGATCGTGGGGTACGGTCCGATCACGGTGACCGGCTCGGCCGGGGACTCGGGCGGGTGCAGCTATTCGCTTTCGGTCGGCGCGGGCGAGTCGCCCGTCGCGTACACGCCGGTAGCCACAGGCTCGTGTCCGAAAACGGCAGAAGGTTTGGGGGTCCTGCCGGGCGATTCTGCGACCTACGCTGAGTACGACGAGGGGCTGGGGCGGATCAAGCTCCGGGTGGTCGATCAGGTCGGAAACGCGGCGGAGATCGGGCAGGTCGTTCAATTTGACCGATTGCGCGTGGATAATCTTTCAATCGCCCCGGAGGTCTTCAACCCCGAGTCCGGAGCGCAGGCTGCGATTTCGTTCGAGCTGAACCGGGATGTGCTCGGAGTAACCTTACAGGTCCTCGTCGAAGCGACGCGAGGTAACCGGTCGCCGAACGACGTTCTTCCCGTCGATCTTCTGATCGCGTAGATCTCCCTCCTCCACCGAAGAGGGATGAGATGAGAGCGTTGTCGGATGGCCGGATTCGCCGCACGGAGTCGGAGTGGCGAGCGATCGTGG
>JBGSIF010000379.1:0-7193 GCA_041742635.1 Phycisphaerales bacterium | reverse complement strand
GCGGCTGCGTATGCCCGATCATCCCGCTCGCGCCCCGACCGAGTTCGAGGCAGATCTTGGGCAACTGCGTGGTCTTCCCCGAACCCGTTTCCCCGCACACCACGACCACCTGGTTCTCGGCGATCGCGCGGGCGATATCGTCTTTGCGCTGTACGACGGGCAGGTCCGACGGGTACGTCGGGCGAGGGAGGGAATCACGGCGAGCCTGCACTTTTTTGATCGAGTCATCGATGTCTGCACGGAGTTTGAGCAGAGATCGATCCGCGGGTTGCCCACGACGATCGCGGATGTCGATCGCCTCTGCGAACGTGCGGAGCCGACGCCGATCCCCGAGCATCGCCAGGTCAATTCGTTCGCGGAGTTGGCGGAGAGATTCAAGCACGGGCAAAGGTACGCGCCGCGGAACCGATCGCGCCGTGTATCAACCGGTGCAACGCACGATACCATCGGCCATGAACCAAGCGCATTGGCAAGGCGTCATCCCCGCCATCACGACCGCGTTCAACCACGACCTGTCCATCGATACCGGGTTTGTGCTCGAACATGCGACGTGGATGATCGGGCACGGCTGCACGGGCATCGTCGCGCCCGGTTCGCTCGGCGAGGGGGGCACGCTGAGCCGGGAAGAAAAAGCGACACTGTGGACAGCGTGCAGCACCGCACTGGGTGCTGGTACCCCGATGATTGCCGCCATCTCAGCGCTATCAACGCGCGATGCGGTGAGCCTTGCGGTACTCGCCGCCGAGTGTGGGTGTCAGGGTTTGATGGTGCTGCCCCCGTATGCGTACAAGGGGGATTGGCGCGAAACACGGGCGTACTTTGGCGCGGTGTTCAAGGCGACATCGCTATCGTGCATGCTCTACAACAACCCGATCGCGTATGGCACGGATGTCCGAGCCGAGCAACTAGCCGAACTGGTCGGGGATCATCCCAATCTCCACGCGATCAAGGAATCCAGTGCGGATATTCGCCGACTCGCCGCGATTCGTGAACAGATCGGCGACCGGCTGGCGCTGCTCGTCGGGGTCGATGACTTGATCGTGGAGGGCGTGGCGATGGGCGCGGTCGGCTGGATCGCGGGGCTTGTCAATGCGTTTCCGGCCGAATCTGTCTCGCTGTTCAACCTCGCACGCGAGGGACGTACAAAGGAGGCTTTCGATTTGTACCGGTGGTTCTTGCCGCTCCTGCGGATGGATGTGGTGCCGGAGTTCGTTCACTTGATCAAACTGGTGCAGCAAGAAGTAGGACGAGGGAACGAGCGGGTGCGTCCGCCGAGATTGCCCCTGGTAGGGGCGGCGCGCGAGCAGGCTTTGACGACGATCCGAGCGGCACTCGCTGCCCGTCCGTTGCCGGCTCGATCGTAAAACGTTCGCACACCAAACAGGTGGCAGCCCCGGTGAATCGGGGGAGTGAAGGCGCGACGAATGAGCAGTTCGTGCGCGATTTTTGCGTTGTTCTTGGTATCAAGGGGAGTAATCGCGCATGCTAGGAGAGTCGGCGGACAACTCTGCCGAATTGCATAGGCCGGCCCATTGCGTCCCGTTCACTCGAGGGGCGGGAGGGGTGGCGCGACGCAACGCGGCACGAGGGTTGATTGAAACAGGAGCGACCACATGGTTCGCCAGATCCACGAAGACGAATGGGAGTTCGGTATCTACCTGCCGCACGCGTCGTGTGTCGAACTGCTGGGTTCGTTCAATGAATGGGAGGCATCCCGCGCGGTTGCGCTGATCCGCGACGACCGCGGTTGGTGGCGATCAACCAGCCGGCTCTGTGCCGGCGAATACGAGTTCTGCTACCTCGTTGACGGTGGCACATGGCTGCCCGACTACGCCGCCGGGGGGCTTCGGCGCAACGCCGAGGGGCGATGGATCAGCCAACTGAGCATCGGCGTGGATTCGATCGATGAACGAGAGATCGGCGACGAAGCGCATGGCAACCGGTCCGAAGGGGAGGCCGAACCCAAGCCCCTGCGCCGGACGGGCTCGATCCGCTACTCGTACTTGAGGACGCTGTGAGCGTCGCCGAACTCGCGCAGGCGATCTCGTCCGTTGAGAAAGACGAGTTCGATCAAGACGGTGATGCCGACGATGTTCGCCTGCATCGCTCGCACCATCTGGCAGCATGCCTGCATCGTCCCGCCCGTGGCGAGCAAGTCGTCCACGAGCAGCACCCGCTGCCCCGGCGCGATGGCGTCGTCGTGGATCTCGAGTGTGTCCGATCCGTATTCGAGGTCGTAACTCATCGAACGTTTCTTGGCGGGGAGTTTGCCGGGCTTGCGTACGGGTACGAATCCGGCCGACAGCGCCTGCGCGAGTGCGATTCCAAAGATGAACCCGCGCGACTCGGCGCCGATGACCAGGTCCACCCCTTTTCCGCGGTACGGGTTGGCCATGAGTTCAACCGCCAGCGCAAGCGCGGCGGGGTCACGCAGCAGCGGCGTGAAGTCCTTGAAGACGATCCCCGGCTTGGGAAAATCGGGGACGGCGCGGATGAACTGCTTGAGTTGGTTGATTTGTTCCATGTTCCACTTCGGCGACACACTTGTCTTCGTGATGCAGCCGCCGGCTTGGGCAGAGCGTGGCATCACTTGCGATGTACAGAACCACAGCGACGGCTTGACTTATAGACTGTCAACCTCTTGCATAAACTCATCTGCGTGTCTGCCCGACCGTCAGCCCGGCCTGCTCCGGGTGCTGGCCGAGGGAACTGGTCCGGAGGGTTCGCTTCTGCAACTCGAGTTCGGGATTCAAGGTGGCATAGGTGTAGTCGAAGATATCGTCGGTCGTAGGCTTGTCGATCCCCTCGGCGGTCTTGACAACTTCAGCGACGATCGCCTTGGCCTTCTCTTCCGCCGCGGCCTGTTTCGCGTCGTCCCAAAGCCCCTTCGCCGCAAGGTACTTGCGAGTGCGGATCATGGGGTCTTTGGCTTGCCACGCTTCGACCTCTGCCGGGTCGCGGTAGCGGCGTGCGTCGTCGGCGGTCGTGTGGTCGCCGAGCCGGTAGGTGAGTGCTTCGATGAGCGTGACCCCGCCCCCGGCGCGTGCGCGGTCGAGCGCGTCCTTGGTCGCGCGGTAGACGGCGAAAATGTCGTTGCCGTCCACTTGGATCGCCTGCGCCCCGTACGCGATGGCTTTTTGCGCCACCGTCTCACTGGCCATTTGCATCTCGCGCGGCACGCTGATCGCCCACTGGTTATTCTGGCAGAAAAACACACACGGCACATTGAGGGTCGTGGCGAAGTTCATGGCTTCGTGGAAATCGCCTTCGCTGGTCGCGCCGTCGCCGAAGTAGGTCACGACGCAGCGGTCTTCCTTCCGCAACTTGTACGCCCAGGCGATCCCCGCCGCGTGAAGCATCTGGGTGCCGATCGGGATCGAGAGCGGCGTCATATTCACGCCCTCGGGGATCTGGTTCCCGCGCTCGTCACCCATCCAGTGCAGGAGGATGTAGTGCATCGGCAGCCCGTGTAAAAACAGCGCGGCATTCTCGCGGTAGCACGGCACGAGAAAGTCTTTCCCCTTGATCGCGGCGAACCCCGACCCCAGCGCGGCGGCCTCTTGCCCTTTGTTCTGCGGATAGGTTCCCATACGCCCCGAACGCTGCAACTTGAACGCGATCTCGTCGAGTTGCCGCCCGGTGATCATTTGTTCGTAGAGGAAGACGACCTGTTCGTCGGTGAGCGTGTGGCCGGAGCCGGAACGGGCAAGTTTTTCGTCGAGTACGCCGTTCTCGTCGAGGAGTTGGAGGTGATCGATCTTCGTTTGATATACGGTCTTGATGGGCATGTCGCGGCTCCGATACTGATAAATGAAAGAGGCTCCGCAAGCGTAGCCCAAACACGGGGCAACCGCCCTTGGCGACCCAGTTCTGGTTGCCAAGCAGAACTTACGGGGCACCCACAGGTACCATCCACGCGATGCGCATCCCACTCAGCAAGATTTACCGCGCGTTTCCGGAACTGGACCCGTTCCCGGATTCCGAGTGCGAACGATTCGTGCTGAGTGCTCGCACTCAGAGCGGCGCGACGATCGGCGCCGCGTCATTCTTTGCATTCTGCTTCAGCCTTATGGTGTATGCCATCTTCGTCTGGTTCATCGCGGCGTGGGCGTCGAGGTTCATCAAGCAACTTTTCCAAGGTTCGCTCGCCGTAGATCAACTCGAAATGTTGAGTACTGGGCTTGTGCTCGTGTGCGGCCCGTTGTTTGCGTGCCTCTGCTTCGGGCTTACGCGAGATACGTTCCTGCGGCGTGCCATCCTTGACCGCATCAACCTGGCCCGCTGCACCGCGTGCAAGTTCAGCCTGCTCGGGCTACCCGTCGTGCTGGGCCAAGTGCGATGTCCGGAGTGCGGCGGGGTGATCAATCTGGCGTCGATCGGCCTTCGTCCTACAGACCTGCTTACGCCGAGCGAACGGAGCAAACTCTCTGAACAAGCGGAGGCGAGTGATGTTGGGAGCCCCACCGCTCGTGCTGCGAACTGGTTTGAGGAACCGATCGAACTCGCGCCAGAACCGCAGTCGCCGGCCACGCCCGAGCCATCTCAACAGAAAACGCTACCCGAGTCCTAGTCCAGGCACGTCTTCCCCTTCGTAGAGAGTCAATCATGATCTATAGCGGCGCGGTGACAGGCCTCGGCATCCTCGCTCTGAGCGTCGTGGGTGGCTCACCCTACGGCACGCCGGGCGAGGTTGGCTCTTCTAACTTCACCCTCGCCTCGATCGTCTTGATTTTCTGCCCTTCGTAGCGCAAGACAAACTCGTCGCCGGGCGTGCCTTTCACGTAGTACCGAACGAGGCGCCGCCCCTTACCGGGCACGCCCGCGCTGATCTGGAGTCGCCACGGTTCATGGCGCGCCAGGTCTGGCTGGGTGTCGTTCCAGTTCGAGAGCGTCCCCGCGGCGATGATCTTCTGCGAGGGTTGCCCCGCGGTTTCGCCGGCGCCCAAGCAGGTCAGGATGTCCGCCGAGCCGATGCGGCTGTTGCGTGCAATCCCGCTGCGCGTGGGGATCAGATTCTCGTTCTTGAACTCGATGGTGATGGTCCACAAATCACTGGCGGCCCCCGCTGCGTTGACCCGATCCGTCACAATCCGCTCGACCTTCACGGCGGGCATCTGCTGGGCGTGGTAGATCGTGAACGCCGCGTTGCGGTGCAGTTCCTCTTCGAGCATGAACGTCGGTGTAACCCGGCTGGACCACTTGTTCGGCCCGCCGATGAGCACCTTGCCGTGCTTGGGGTGGTCGAACTCGGTGTAGTCCTTGAAGACTTCGCCGAAGTTGAGACGATCGCGCCAGATCCAGTCGCGTTCGTCCTGGTCGCCAGCTTCGCGATAGAAGTATTTTTCGGTGCTCCACATCTCGTTGGTGAATGAAAAAATCCCGAGTCCTTCGGCGGTCCAGTTCACAAACCCACCGTGAACGGTGTAGAGGTCGCGGTAGATCACCATTGACTTGTAGTGAGGCAGCATCTGCTCGCCGACGCGAGCGATCTCGTCGTAGGCGGCCCGATCGTCCGCGGGGTACGTGTTCTCTCGGTACGACGCGCCCGGCCCGCGCAGGATCATCCCGCCGGTGTTGTGGTAGGACTGAACGCCGGCGATGTTGGGCCGGGCGAGGATGAACTTGCCGACCGCGTGCGTCTCGGGGTTGGAGAAGGGGAACTCGCCCGCGCCACCCTGGACGAAATCGGGCTGCCAATCGCTGGGCCAGTTGCGGTTCATGTCGTCGCCGCCGGGGCCGTCTTCGTTGATCAGGCCGTCGCCATCGTTGTCGATCCCTTCGGAGCCGACCCGACGCCACTCCCCTTTTTCGCCGGGCTTGGCTCGGATAAAGATGCGTGGATCGGACTTGGACCGGAGCCAATCACCTTCGAGCGTGTCTGCTTTCCACATCGAGGTGATGGAGCCGTCGCCGTCGAGGTCGTCGGGCGCGTCCTCGTCGAACTGTCCATCCTGATCATCATCGACCGGGCGCTGGTTGCTGCGAGAACTGCTGGACGTATTTGCCGAGTTGAACCAGTACTCACGCCCGTCGGGGTTGACGCTGGGGCACAAGTAGAACGCCGCGTGATTCATGATCTTTGTTACGTACTCGTTGGTCCCGAATCCTTTGGTCAGGTACCAGAGCGTGTACACCACGACTTCGCTCGCTTGAATTTCGTTCCCGTGGATATTCCCGTCGATCCACATAGCGGGCTTGGATGTATCCGGCCCGGTCGCCGGGTTATTGACGATGACGACCCACAGGTCGCGTCCTTGGCGAGATGTGCCGATCTTCTCAAGTCGTACAAGTTCCGGGTACGCCGCGGCGATGGCTTTGATCTGTGCCTCGATCTGCGGGTAGGTGTAATACCGATTCCACGCGATATCGACCTTGGACGGCGTGTGAGGCTGTGCGAGCGACGGCGCGGCGAACAGCCACGAGCCGATCGCGCACGCGATCAATCCACGCACTCCAACCATCGTTCGATTCCAGAAGTTACTCGTGGGGTTCATCGTGTGCCCTCCTTGGGGTCGGTCGGTGCGGATGGCGAGGGCGTCGCGCTGTTGCCTGGTTGGACCACTGGCACGATCTCGGGTTCAGATGGCGGGGCCACGGCTTTCTGCTTCCGTGCTGTCGCTTTTAATGGTACCATCACCACTTTCTCCCCAAACTCCGACGATGTGATCGTCACCTTGACGTCACCGCCAGATGGTCGCAGCACCGTCCACTCCATTGTTCGGCTCCCACCACCCCCGGCCAACGACGCGATTCGTACGCGTCGTTCTCCAACAAGCACCGCGTCTTCGGGTACGTCGATGACCACACCCATCGGGGGCAATCGCCGCGCCTTGAGCGCGAGCGCCGAACGCGTCGGCATCCACCCTTCATTGGATACTCGCACGCCGATGCGCCACAAACCGCCGCCGATGTCTTCCACCCACGGCTCGTCCACGTTGATCTTCGGTAGTTTGCCAGCGAGTTGCAACAGAAAGTTGGCTTGTTGCTCCGCCAGCGCAGCAACCTCGGCATCCGGTGGATTCATCTTGAACCCCGGCACAAAACCGCCGATGTGCACGGTCCCGAGTTGCGGATGCTCGAAGGGCTTGAACTCCAAGAATCCCGTTCGTTCGCGCTGCTCGTCGGAGTATCGGAGCCACTTCGCATCATCGGCGTCCGATACAGGTGCCGCCCCGGCTCGTGCGGGTGCGGCC
>JBGSIF010000378.1:0-6069 GCA_041742635.1 Phycisphaerales bacterium | reverse complement strand
TGGTCAAACGCCGACGCCACCGCCCCTACCCGCCGCTCCGCTGGCCCCGCGCCGACGCCAAACGGTACTACCTCGCCAAACACGCCGGGCTTATCTGAATGGCATTCAGCCTCAAATGCAGGCCCGACTTCGGTGGCACGTTAACACGCTTGACTTCCGTGCCACCTGCCGTTGTGGTACTAGCACCCTTCGAAGAACGCCGCCACGAAGTCGAAGAAATCCTGGGAGTTGACGCCCATGTCGGCATTGAAGTCCGCGGCCGGGTCATCGGCGAAGAAGGCGGTAACAAAGTCGAAGAAGTCCTGTGAGTCGGCGACTCCGGAGTTGTTGAAGTCGGCGGGGCACGGTCCGCCGGGCAAGGCCCGCCACAGCCACACGCCGTTGAACATCGGCACGGTCGCGGGGTCGGTGGCGGCTTCGATGGACCAGTGAGCGTCGAAGGCGGGGTACTGAGCGCTCGCGGATGCGAGCCCGCCGTGCCCGTTCTCGTACTGGTCGGCCATCCAACCCGAGACGTAGAGGTATCCGCCGAAGGTGGTGTAGTAGGAGAAGGTGGGATTGATGTACCCGCCGCCGAGGAAGTTGAGCGCGGTGAGGAGGTACGCCGAGCCGGTGAGCGTGGGCTGATCGAGGATGCGGGACTCGAAGTAACTGAAGAACGTGCGGACCTGTTCGCGCGTGGCCCAGGTCCAGCCGGTCAGGTCCCGCCCGGAGACGGAGCCGGTGCAGGGCGCGAGCCCGTTCGTGGGGCAGACGGAGGCGACCTGGTTCCAGGTGAGGCCGGTGGTGGTGGTGAGTTGTCTCCATTCGCGGCCGTGACCGTCGTTGTAGACCTGGGCGGAGGCGACGGACGGGGTGCCGACGGCGGCGAACGCGAGTGAAACGGACAGCACGGCGATGCGGTTCATACGGGAGCTCCTACGAAAATGCTCGTGCGAACTGAAGTCAAGTGCGAGCGGGCGGGTGTGAATGTGTTCAACGCGTCACCGATCTGTCGGTTTCGCGGTTTGTCGTTGAGTACCGAAGACGCGGCCCCGAGGTTCGTGGAACCTGGAGCGACAGTGCGGAGAGCCGTCCAACCCCAAAGTGGCGTTGGAACGTTCAGCACGACAAAGCCATTTGACGGTGGTGCGGGTTTCCAACCCCGCACGAACTCGTACACGTGAGCAGGTTGGGAACCTGCTCCACCATCATCTGGCGTTGTAACGTCAGCACCCCTCGAAGAACGCGACGAGGTAGTCGAAGAGGTCCTGGGAGTTGACGATGCCGTCGCCGCCGAAGTCGGCGCTGATGTCGCTGGCGAAGAACGCCGTGAGGTACTCGAAGAAATCCTGCGAGTTGGCGAAGCCGTCGTCGTTGAAGTCCGCGGCGCACTCAGGCGGCGGCGGCGGCGGGCACGTCGGGGTGATGTACACCAACCCGATGAGGTTGCCCATGCCGGTGGGGCCGACGAGGGTGGCCGCGCCGGTGGCGAGGTTGACGGTGTACAGGTTGTCCGCGTCGTTATCCACGAGGTACATGGTGCGGTTATCGACGTTGTACGCGAGTGCACCGATGCCGATGGGTCCGTTGAGAGGCCCGACGAGCGTCGCCGCGCCGGTGGTGAGGTTGACGGTGTAGAGGCTGTCGGTGCCGGTGTCGGTCATGTACATGATGCCGGAGAAGGCGTCGTACCCCAGGGCGTTGAAGGTGGTGGGGCCGACGGGGATGCCGGTGGGCCCGATGATGGTGGCGGCCCCGGTGGTGCGGCTCAGGGAGTAGAGTTCGTGGTTGTGCGTGGAGACGGCAAAGAGGGTGCCGGTCCGGGTGTCGATCTCGATGCCATGCATCAGGACGGCGAGGTCGCCGAAGGGTCCGACGACGGTCGTCTGGCGGGTGATGGGGTTGAGTGTGTAGAGGTTGCGCTGCTGCCCGGCGAAGCCGCCGGTGGAGGCGACGTACGTCGTCTGCGTCGCGCAGTCGTAGGCCATGGAGGCAGGGATGCCGTTGCCGATGGACATGTTGCCCAATAGGGTTTTGGCACCGGTGGCGAGGTTGATGGTGTAGAACTGGCGTCCGCTCTCGGAGGCGTACATGATGCCCTGGGCGGCGGCGGATCCGATCGATCCGGACGCGCCGGCAAGAGCGGCGGCGAGCAGGCCGATGATAGTCAGTACGGACGTGGGTCGGGCGGCGGGCATGGCCGAAGACTCCTGTGAAAGCCCGAAGGCTCGGGCAGTGTGTCGAACATGGGTTGGGGGTGGGGGGGAGAGACTTAGTCTCAGTGCCACATGAACGTACTCTAAATCGCGGTGTGGGGCAAGAGGATTCCATGCTGTACAGCGTACAAAGTGGTGTGCCGTCTGGCGGACTGGCTCTTACCAACCGGCCAGTACTCCGATTGGTATGCCACGACTCAGCCGCTTTTGGGTTCAGTCGTGTCTTGTCGGTGGGAGCGACTGCGTGGACGAAGCCACGACTGATCGCAAAGCCGATCAGCAGCGGTAGAGGCAGAGGACAAGGCGTCGAAGTTGCGTGTGCCGCCGAATGAAATATGAAAAGGCACTGGTGTGGAGGAAGATCCGCCGAGGATCCGATGCCTATTCTTGACCGGTTCAATTTGTCCAAACCGCCCGGTGCGGTCTGTTTGCGTATTGTTTGTCAGCGATCGGCAACGGATGCCGGTTGCTCGGTTCTTCGGTCAGCATTGTCCCTATCCACACCCACGGAGGTACTCATCGATGTCATTTGAAGCAGTCGTTCATGCCCAGGCGATCGAACTGGACAAGATGGCGCTGGAGATGACCGCCGCCGCGGGTGCGGGGCATCCGACAACGGCGGCGAGCCTCGGGCACATCGTCACGGTTCTGATGTTCTCGACGATGCGATGGAGTCCTGATTATCCCGACTACCCGACGAGTGACCGGCTGGTACTGAGCGAGGGGCACGCGGTGCCGATCGTGTACGCCGCGGCGTGCAAACTGGGCGTGATGGTGGGGAAAGATCCGTCGAACCGAAGGCGGCTGAAAGTGGAAGACGCCAAGACGCTGCGCGAATGGCACAGCGAGCTCGACGGGCACCCGAACCCGATGGAGGGGTTCCCGTTTTTTGACGCGGCGACCGGTTCGCTCGGGCAGGGGTTGTCGGTCGCGGCGGGGCTGGGCGAAGCGGCCCGACTCGATGGGATCGATCGACGGATCTACTGCATCATCGGCGATGGGGAATCCCGGGAGGGGCAGATCTCCGAAGCACTGGATTACCTGGTTGATCACAAACTGACCAACGTGCTCCCGATCTTCAACTGCAACGGCTTTGGGCAGACCGACCGCGTCTCGAACCAGCAATCGGCGGAGACGATCAAGGCCAAACTCGAAGCCTATGGGTATGAAGTCAAGGTGATCGACGGGCACGCCCCCAACCAGATCAAAGCGGCGTTCGACGAGTTCGCCAAGCGTAGCGCCGGGGACGGGAAGTTGATGGCGATCGTCGCCAAGACGGTGAAGGGGTGGGGCTCGCCCAGCACGCACGGCGCGGGGTGGCACGGGAAGCCCGCGACCGGCGAGGCGCTCAAGCGTGCGCTCGCCGAGATGGACGAGAAGCGTGTGGAACTCACGACCTCGCTGGTGAGCACGGATCAGTTCACGATCCAGCCTCCGCCGGAGCCGCCGACGAAGCAGCCGGAGGTCAAGGACATGCCCACGCTGACGCAGATGATGAAGAAGATGGATATGGAGTCGTCGCTGCACACGGGGAAGATGGCGACGCGCCGGGCTTACGGGATCGCGCTGCGTGCGGTGGGGCAGTCCAACGACCGGGTGGTGGTGCTGGACGCCGACGTGTCGAACTCGACGTTCGCCGAGACGTTCCGCAAGGATCCGGAACTCGCGGCCCGCTTCTTTGAGTGCAAGATCGGCGAGCAGAACATGATCAGCGTAGCGGCGGGCCTCTCCGCCGCCGACAAGATCCCCTTCTGTTCCACGTTCGCCAAGTTTGTGAACCGGGCGTACGACCAGATCGAGATGGCGATCAACTCGGGGGCGAACCTCAAGATCGTGGGGAGCCACGCGGGGATCACGCTGGCGAGCGACGGCCCGAGCCAGATGAGCCTGCCCGACGTGGCGTGGTTCCGGTCCTGGACGACGATGAAGGACCACCGCGGGAACCCCGGGTGTTACATCCTCCAGCCTGCCGACGCCTTTGCGGCGTATGCCCTCACCGGCGTGATGGCCGAGTACGAGGGGGCGTGTTATATGCGAACTCTTCGCCCGGACACCGAGTTCATTTACAACGACGACACGGTCTTCAACCTCGGCGGGTTCGAGACCCTGGCTGAGGGTCGCGACGTGCTGCTGGTGGCCGCGGGGTACATGGTGCATGAAGCGAACAAAGCGCTGGACCTGTTGGACAAGGCCGGAGTGAGCGCGTCGCTGGTGGACCTCTACTCCATCCCCTTCGACGCCGACGCGTTGCTTGATTTGGCCGCGAAGAACAATGGGTACGTGATCACGCTCGAGGACAACTACGGCGGGGGGATCGGGTCCGCTGTCGCCGACGCGCTGCTGGATTCCGGCGACGCCTTCACGCTCAAGCAGATGTTCGTGAAGCGCATTCCCAAGAGCGCGAAGACGCCGGAAGAAATGCTCAAGATGTGCGAACTCGACGCGGCGAGCATCGTGAAGCAGACGCTGCAGTTGCTGCAGGTCGTGTGATCGGGCGGTTGAGCGGCCGGTGGCTGAGCATCTGCGGTGCGCGACTCTGCCGGGCGTGTGCGCCCGCGCCCGCTGCATAGTTTCGGGCGGTTATGAACCGCGCCGGGGCGACGGCGCGCGAGCCGCAGTACGCAGCGAACTTCCACCGCGCCCTTCCGGCTACAGTTGCCGATGCCTGGGGGCTCGTTCCATTTCCATCCGCCGGATAACGACACCGTCTGGGAGACGGTCTGTTGCCGGGCGATGGCACGGGAGCTGGGCGTCACGTCGCTGCAGAAGTTCAAACGCCGCGGCCAGAAGCAGCACGGCATCGACCTCATCGGGACCGACGCCGAGGGAAACGCGGTGGTGGTGCAGTGCAAACTGCGGAACACCGAGAAGGGGCTGACGCGAAAGGACGCCGAGGATGATGTGGAAGCCGCCAAGGGGCTGATCGATGACGAGACGGGGCAGCCGGTCGATATCAGCCGCTTCGTCATCGCCACGACCGACGATGTGAACGACCACACGGCGTGGGCGGCGAACGTGACACGCGAGCACATCGCCGTGCGGCTGTTCGAGGTGAAGGTGTACGCGTGGTGCGACTTTCGGACGGTGCTCAACGGTCATCCGGAGTTGAGTGAGTGGTACCTCGGCGTCACTCGCCCGAAGCCTCGCTTGCACAACCTCCCCGCGCTGACCAAGCGCTTCGTCGAGCGGCCCATCGAACTTGAGTCCGTCCATCGCATCCTCACGGCGAGCGTGTACAACGGCGCCGTGCTGCGGGCCGGGTACCGCGGGCACGGCGGCCAAGGCAAGTCCACCCTCGCCCTCGCGTACGCGTGGAAGTGCCGCGACGAAGCGCACCCGTGGTACGGCACCTTCCCCGGCGGCACCTATTACATCGGCTGCGGCGGCGGTTCCATTGTCGCGGAGGTCGCGGGGTTTGCCGCCGCGTGCGGCGCGAGAGAAGAGCAGGACGCGCGGCAGACCGCCGCCAACGTCAAGTCCGCTCTGGAGAGCGGCCCCGCCTGCCTCATCATCCTCGACAACGTGACCGGCCCGGAGCAGTGGAACGACAAGGAGTTCTCGTCGCTCCTGCCGGGGGGAGCGGCCCGTTACCTCATCACCACGCGAGAGGCGGGGCTCGCCGATGTCGAGGAAGTACACGTCGGGTACCTCACGCCGGCGCAGGCGGTGGAACTGCTGGGCAAGTACAAGCCGATCCCCCCCACGGCTGGGTACCCCCACTCTCCGAGTGGGGCGTCTTCTTTCACTCCCTCCCAGAGTGAGGGGGCCGGGGGGAGGGCTTCTTCACCCGATGGACACGACGCCGTGCCGCTCTCGGAACGCGACGCCGCTAGCAAGATCGCCGAGTGGCTCGGGGGGCTTGCGGTCGCGG
>JBGSIF010000377.1:0-25856 GCA_041742635.1 Phycisphaerales bacterium | reverse complement strand
CGCTGGCGGATGATCCCGACACACGCCCACGCGCGATCGGCGCGCTCAGCGGCCCGACCATCGCGTCGGAACTGGCACGCTGCCTGCCGGCAACGATGATCGCGGCGAGCGATTCGTCCGAGTTCGCCGGTGAGTTGCAGCGGCAGTTCGGGTGCAGTTGGCTTCGGATCTACACGAGCGACGACCTGCTGGGCGTCGAACTCGCGGGTGCGTCGAAGAACGTGATTGCCATCGCGGCGGGGATCCTGGATGGGCTTCAGGCGGGGTATAACGCCAAGTCCGCGCTCCTGGCACGCGGGCTGGCGGAGATCACGCGGCTGGGGACCGCCATGGGCGCGAGCCGGGAGACCTTCTTCGGTCTGGCGGGCGTGGGCGACCTGGCTACGACCTGCTTCTCTCCAGAAGGACGCAACCGCACCTGCGGCGAAGCACTCGGGCGCGGCGAGCAACTCGACGACTACCTCGCACGAACGACCTCCGTCGTCGAGGGGGTGGCGACGACGCGCTCGCTCGTGGACCTCGCCGCGAAGTACCGCGTGGACATGCCCATCACGCAGGCCGTTCACGCCGTGCTGTTCGAGAAGATGGATCCGATCGAAGGGATCGCGCGGCTGATGAGCCGGGAAGTGAAAGCCGAACGGATGGCGTAGCGAGTGCCGTGTGGATCGAGAGCGAAGCCTCGCTTGAGTAGGAGTTGACTACCCCACGGCGGTTCCTGTTGCATATGATGAGTTGGTCCGATAGCGGTAGCGGTACGCTGCCTCGGTGGACCGCCGAATGTTCCCCTCTCGCACGCCCGTTTTACCGGTTGGAATGGCATCGCGCCGGCACCGTGACACACGCAAGGAGCGCTGAAAGATGTTCACGCACTCGATCAATCTCTTCGATGGTTCCGGTCGTCATCAGTCGTTCAACAACACCGTTCGACGTCGCGGCCTTGCGGCGAGCCTGCTGGTGGCAAGCGCGGCACTGGCGGGTGTAGCAGGGCTACCGCTGCTCGACGTCGGGACCGTGTCGGTCGCGCGGGCGCAGACCGCAGTGGACGCGGTCACGCCATACTACGCGGTGGTGACACGCGACGGTACCCCACTGCAATGCCGGCTCGGTTCGGCGTCGTACTCGGTCAAGTCGCTCAAAGCCGGTGACGTGATCAGGATCGATGGGCATTCGGGCAGCGGGTGGGCGCAGGCGGAATATCCATCCGGTATCCCGGCGTTCGTCAAGATCGAAGAAGCCAGTGCCATCGAAAACGGCAAAGCCGTGAAGTTGACCAAGAACTCCCGGTTGATGGCCGCCAACATCGACGGGGGTGTGAACTGGTGGTACTTGCTGGAAAAAGAACTCCCGGCGGGAACCACGTTCAGCGTTCAAAGCGTCGTGAAAGGCTCGGATGGGAAGGACACGGGCTATCTCGTCCCCGCTCCGAAGGGATCTCGTGGGTTTCTGCGCCGCGATGCCGTGCGTCAGGCGACGCAAAGCGAAATAGATGCGTGGCAGAAAGCGGCCGGGCCGGGGACTGCCCCCGCGCCGAACAACAAGCCGGAAGCCAAGCCTGAAGTGAAACCGGAAGTCAAGCCAGTGCTGCCCGAGCCACCCAAGCCGATCCAACCGCCGGATGGTCCGGCGATTGTGGTGCCCAAGCCGGCCGAAAGTACGACGACCCCGCCGGTCACTCCGCCCGTTCCCGATCCCGTGGGGACTCCATCGGGACAACCTCTTACCCCGACAGTTCCGGTGGTGAATCCGCCCGAAGGCATGAAGCCCGCGGAGACGCCGCCCGTAACCCCCGCGCCCGTAACCCCCCCGGTAGTCGCGCCCACTGAGGCTACACCGCCCGTTGCGGTCCCTGCCAAGCCGAAGATCGATGTCGAAGGGCTGACTTCGCTCTACATGACAGCCATGACAAAGAACGAAGGCGAGATGGAGATGGGTGCCGTGATCGGGGAGTATGACAAGGCGTTGGCGACTATCGAGCCGGCGCCAGACACCGCACGCCTGCGCAAGCAGTTGCAGGCCCGCCGCGACGCGCTCAAACTCCGCTCGGACTTGCAGGAAACGCTGCGGGCCTCCGATCAACGCCTCGCGGCACTCCGCGACAAATCACGCAGTGCCGACGAACAGATCTCCAAGTTCGAGCGTGAACGACAGTTCGCCGTCGTCGGTCGGCTCGCGGCGAGCACGGTCTACGACGGAACGAAACTCCCGCTCATGTACCGAGTGACATCCACTGATCCGATCGCACCGCGGACGCTGGCGTACGTCGTGCCGACGCCGACGATCGTGCTGGGGAACCTCATCGGCGAGATGGTCGGCGTCGCGGGCGATAAAAAGTACGACGAGCAACTGAAGGTGAATGTGATCACGCCGTCGCGCGCGGAAGTCGTGACCGTGCCGGCGGTAGACCTCCCGGTCGCGCCAGCCGTCCCACCGGCTGGCGCAACCCCCGGAACGACACCCGGTGCGGCACCATCAACCCTCACGCCCGAAGGCATCCGAACAGAAGTGCCTATCAAACAGATCGATAAATGACCCGCTCTCTGCCCGAGTACGCGAGCACGGCCGCATACACCGACGCATCGCGCTGTGCATAATCGCACGAAGCGGTGATTTCCACAATGGGCGCCACCTGCGACCTGTTGCCGTGCCGGCGGCTGTATATGATCACATTCAAGCGGGTACCGCGATCGATATCAGCGGCACAAGGAACCCTGCCGGGAACCAAGTTCATAGAGAACCGAATCTAGACTCGTCCGAGGCGCGGATCGCCCGACGACACGGATCCTCTTTTCAAAGTGTTGCATGCAGCCAGTCGCAGAATCGTCGCAAACCATCACGCCGCCCGTTACTGTCGTAACGGTGCCGTGGCCCGCGGATCCCGCTGAACCCGCGCTGTCGGTACCGTCGCGCGAACCTGAATCACAGGGTTGGACCCCGGTGGATCGTCGGCTTCGCATCGTCAATCTCATCGCGGTCATCGCGCCGTTTGTCGGGTTGGTCGTCGCGATCGCTCTGACTTGGGGCAGCGCGTTCAACTGGACACAGTTCTGGATCCTGATCGGGATGATGTATTCAACCTCGATCGGCATCACGGTTGGCTACCACCGCCTGTTTACCCATCAATCGTTCAAGACCAGCGCGCCGATCCGCTACATCCTCGCCGTGCTGGGTTCGATGGCGGTACAAGGAGCGGTAATCGAATGGTGCGGGGCGCACCGTCGGCATCATCAGCACTCGGACCACGAAGACGACCCGCACTCCCCGCATATTCACGGCGGGGTGACGTGGGGATCGGGCATCCGCGCAACCCTCCACGGCTTTTACCACTCGCACGTCGGCTGGCTCTTCGAGCGACGACTGAAGGGACTCGGGCGGTACACACGCGACCTGCGCAGCGACCCCGTCGTGTGTGCCGCAAACTCCCAGTTCTACTACTGGGCGCTCGCCGGACTCGCGCTCCCGGCCCTGCTCGGCGGGCTGTTCTCCATGTCCTTCTATGGCGCGCTCCTCGGGCTGCTCTGGGGCGGTCTGGTCCGCATCCTCATTGTGCATCACATCACCTGGAGCGTCAACTCCGTGTGTCACCTGTGGGGCACCAGCCCCTTCCGTACGAACGACCAGAGCCGCAACAATCCCATCGTCGGCTTCTTCGCGCTGGGCGAAGGGTGGCACAACAACCATCACGCCTTCCCCACTTCCGCGCGCCACGGGCTGCATTGGTGGCAGATCGACCCGAGTTACGTTTTCATCCAGATGCTGAAGTGGACCGGACTGGCATGGAACGTGCGAGTACCCGACGCAGACCGTGTGGAATCCAAACGCAAGTACAAACCGGCACCGCCAGCCTGATCGCCGAGTATCCGATTGTCCCGTGCACTCGCAAACACGCTCTTGGATCGGCTCGACCGTGCGGCACTACGAGACGAGCCGTGAACTCTGCTCCACAAATCGATCGCCCGACCACGCGGCGTCGCTCTTCACAACGACCGTGGGTCGCTCGCTCGATGAGTTCGCTCTTGCTTCCGATTGGATCCGTACCAGTTCGGAGTGCGACGTGAGGTACCCGAGCGCACGCCCGCGAAACTGATCGATCGATGTGAACCCATGGCGAGCCATGAAGGCTTCGAGTTCGGCAGCCAAACGATGAACCAGGCGGTAGCCGTGGATCATCACCCCGGTGCAGACCTGCACGCACGATGCGCCCAGGAGCAGGAACTGCGCCGCATCGCCGCCGGACTCGATCCCGCCCATCGCCGAGAGGATCGGCGGGCCGAAGCGGCGCGGAGGTGATGCCGATGTGGTCCGTTCAATCTCAAGCACGCGCGCCACCTGCGATGCCATGCGCAGCGCAATCGGTCGGGTCGCCTTGCCTGAATACCCGCCGGGCGTACTCATACCCTCAACGGTCGGCTCGGGACGTAGCGTTTCAAGATCCACGCCCATGATACTGAGAATGGTGTTGATCGCGCAGACGCCGTCGCAACCGGATTGAATGGCCGCTCTCGCGGGCACGCTGATCTCGGTGATATTGGGGGTCAACTTGGCCCATACAGGAACGCGAGCGACGCGCGCGACCCACTTGCTGACTTCGCCAACAAGTTCGGCGTCCTGCCCAATAGCCGACCCCATGCCCCGCTCCGGCAACCCATGCGGGCACGAATAATTAAGTTCGAGCGCATCAACACCGGTCGCCTGAGTGCGCTCGACGATTTCTTCCCAGGCATCCCGCACGCAACCCTCTGTGATGGATGCAATCAGGACACGATCCGGGTATCGATCTTTCAGCCGCTTGAAGTCATCGAGCCAGTCGGCGAATGGGCGATCGCTAATCAGTTCGATATTCTCCCAGCCGATGATCTCCCCCGCGGATGTGCCGCCGACGCCCGCTCGCAATCGCGCGTACCGGGGCGAGACATTCACAATCCGAGACGCATCAAGGCACGCGGTCTTGCTCACGACCGCCCCCCACCCTTCATCAAACGCACGCGCGATAACGGCGACGTTCGTACCCGGTGGGCCAGATGCAATGACAAACGGATTGGGCAGCCGAAGCCCATTTAGTGTGACGCCGAGCGATGGCAACAGTCACTCCTTTATCCACGGCAAACGGACATACATTTCGTAGACTGTACGGTAATGTGCGCTACCAACTATCATTCGCCAACACTATAACACAATACGAACATGCAGAGGCGACTTCGACGCCTGATAGTAGGGTTGTTAGTCTTTCGACGCAGGTGGCTGCAAAGAAAGCCCTGCAATAGCCAATGATCCATCCAATGGCTTCATACGAACGCGTTTCCGAATCACTCAATAAAGTTCGCTCGCCAGTGTTGGCTCTTGGACTGCTCGTCCCGGTACCCACAACTGGTGCATTGATGGCGATGTGGGTAGTGCCGGGTCCGGTCGGGGGAGCCATCTACGCATGTGCCAAAGCGTGGATACTCATGCTACCGGTCGTTTGGACACTCTTCATTGATCAATGCACGATGCAGCCGTGTATCATGACTCACCGCCAACCCGTCAGGCACGGTCTGTCGGCCGGGTTCACGCTCGGCTTAGCCATCTCGGTAGTCATCATCGCCCTGTTCGAACTGATCAATCGATCCGCAGGGATCGATGCATCACGGCTCCGTCAGGTCGCACTGGATGCCGGCTTTGGATCTCTTGTAAACTACTGCCTATTCGGAGTGTACCTCGCCACGATCAACGCTTTACTCGAAGAATATGTATGGCGTTGGTTTGTGTTTCGTGCCGCTGCGTCGGCGATGTCCGAGTCAGTAGCCGTACCGATTTCCGCTGCGTTCTTTACACTACACCATGTCGTGGTACTCGCCGCGTACTTTCCGGCATGGCTCACCGTGATGTGCTCTCTGGGTGTATTCACCGGCGGCTGCGTGTGGTCGTGGTGCTATCTGAGGTATCGGTCCGTTTGGCCGGGCTATGTCAGCCACATCGTGGTTGACCTGGCGATACTCTACATCGGTTGGCGGCTTCTGTTCGCGTAATGCCGCGCACAAACCGAGCGCAGTAATTGCTTGTATACACGATCCGTGCGCCACGCGGGTGCAAACTGCCTGAGATTGGACATCACACCCGATGAGACAGTGGCTGCGCCGCACCATGATGTGCGATCGCCCAGCGCACGAGGTGACCGCGATGTCCGATACACCGCCCGCACAGCCCGAATCAGACTCAGCGGCAAATATGGCCGCTGAAGCGTTACGGGCTGCACAAGAGGCGATCGGTAAACTCCGGAGTGCCTCCGCCACTTCTCCAGCCCCATTAGATATTACGAATGACGCCTCCGCCGCGCTGAAGTCGGTGCAAGCCTCCGTACAACAGATTGGTACGCTTGGATCTACAACACACACTATGCCTCTTGAACCCGCAATGTCGCCGCAGTCATTCACGCCGCCAACAACTCCCGGCGTGTTGCACCTCCCGAGCTTTGGCGATTCAAAGCCAGCAAACAAGCCAGAAGGAATCTCACTCCTTTCTGATGTCAACCTGCATGTTAAGATAGAACTTGGCCGGACACGAATGATTGTCGAGGATGTTCTACGCCTCGGTGAAGGATCGGTAGTCGAACTCGACAAACTCGCTGGTGATCCGGTAGATGTGTATGTCAACGACCGCCACGTTGCGCGCGGCGAGGTACTCGTACTCAATGACAACTTCTGCATCCGTGTAAATGAGATCCTATCGCCGACTGGCGAGCCGATTGCATAGACACACCGCCTGATCGGCGAGTTCTATGATTCATGGCGGAGCCATGTGATACTGCTTGGAGAGCACCTTGACCATTCAGACACATCTTGCAAGACGAAGGTATAGACAGGTCGCTGCACTCGGTGCTATGCTCTATGTTAACACGACGCCGTCGTTTGCGTATACGCATGTAGAGCCTCGCAATCAGCATGTCTCAAGTATGTCCTCTACAACTCACGATGGAGCAGTCGCCGGTCCTGGCCTACACACTAATTCTGTTGTGTCTACTGCGAGGCGTCTTGGCTCACCGGAGCATCGCACTTTACAAGTTGCTTCTCAAGATCCGAGTCCATCGGCCGCGGCAGCACCCAGCATGGTGCGCACATACGGCTCACTCATCGCAGTTCTAGCGGTCGCAGTGGCGATCGCGCATCTCGCAAAGAAGGTGGCTAACTCAAAGCGCTCTGGTGGCCTCCAAAGCGGCGCTCGCTCCCCAGCCGGAATACTCGAAGTCCTCGGCCGTTACCCTCTGGGTCCTGCAAGCACACTGATACTGCTCAAGATGGACCGCAGAGTGTTGCTTCTATCACAATGTGGCGGTGGTATGCTGAGCAAGCGTAGCGGCTCGGCTGGTACACTCACAACACTATGTGAAATAACAGATCCCGAGGCGGTAGCGTCTCTCGTAACAAAAGCGTCAGACTGCGACGGTACGTCAATCTCGGCTAAATTCCGAGGGGTTATGTCATCGTTCTGCAAAGATTCAGGACACGTCGATGCCGATACACCCGTCCTAGATGTTCCGACAGATACTCAGGAGGCATCGCCGGTAGTGCTAGCGAGTACCTTAGCCATGACATCGCGTAACATGAACGACATAACGGGTGCGCTTCCGAACTCTAACACTCGAGGGCTGCACGCATGATACTTTCGGAGGCGGAGATGCACTCTGGCGTACGCGACCGTTCTGTTGCACGAAGACGCATATGCGTGTCACTTGTTCTACTAACACTCACGATACTGAGCGTATCATCCGCACGTGCATCAACGTCGCTTGCTGTCGTACCCAACCCACCCATATCACGTCTTGATGTCAATCCACTCTCGCTGCTTGCCGATGTGTCGTCCTTGCACGCTCAGGTTCGTGACGGAGCAACAGTATCCGGCGTGTATGGCCCACCGAGTTTGATTATAGAGAACAGCGGTAGGGCGAAAAGCAACGGTGGCTTATCTACTGCTATTAACATCGTAGTACTGCTAACCGTGATTGGGCTTGTGCCGTCTGTCATGCTTATGACGACTTGCTTTGTCAGGATTATTGTTGTACTGGGCTTGTTGAGGCAGGCTATGGGTACAAACTCCTTGCCACCACCACAGATCATACTTGCACTAACTCTCTTTATGACGATGTTAGTAATGGGTCCGACCCTTGACCGCATACACAACGAAGCAATTGTTCCATATCAGTCCGGTGTAATCACGGATTATGATACGTTGTGGAGCAAATCGAAGGCACCAATGAAAGACTTCATGCTCGACCAGATTGAACACACCGGCAACTGGTCTAGTCTGTACCTGATGATGGAGCGTCGCGGCATCGACATTTCTCATCCAGAGCTCCTGACCAGGGATGATGTCGACCTACCCGCTTTGATTCCTGCGTTCATGCTGAGCGAGCTACGAACAGCGTTCCTGATGGGCTTCCGCGTGTATCTGCCGTTTTTGGTGATTGACATGGTGATTGCCGCCTTGCTCATCTCAATGAACATGATGATGCTGCCGCCAGTACTAATTAGTTTGCCGTTCAAGTTGCTCTTGTTTGTACTAGTGGATGGCTGGCAACTCGTCGTGGGGAGCCTACTGGATGGCTTCGTGGTTGCTCGGACTGCACATATTACTACAACAGGATAGGCTGCGAATACTATTGAGCAAGATACCCTGAACTGTACCGACGCGAGGTTGTATGCACTACGATGAATCGCTTATCGATTTAGTTCGCACCACATTATTAGTCACGATGAAGATCGCTACGCCTCTCCTCGGCGCGGGTGTCGTGATAGGGCTTATTATCAGTGTCTGTCAGGCTGTCACATCGATCCAAGACCAGGCACTGTCGTTCGTGCCAAAGATCGTTGGCATGATACTGGTGGCAATTTTGCTACTTCCTTGGATTATTCGACGGCTTGTCGAGTTTTCGTTGGATATGCTTGGCTCGTTACACGGAGTATAACTGCTATACACGTCGGAATACGCAACTAAATTCACAGTATGTACCTGAATAATGAGCACCAATGAACTTGCTCACATTGGCACCTGAATACGCTGGTACTTTCTTGCTTGTACTTGCACGCTTTGGTGGGCTGTTTATCTTCGCACCTGTACTATCTACTACTATCTTACCCGCTCGCGCGAAAGCGTTGATAGCCTGCATGCTGTCCCTGTCGTCGATGCCGTCGTTTAGTATTGAAGTACCATCAATGCCTGCCTTTGATATAGTTACACTTGCAGTCGCGGTAGTTCTGGAAGTAGCAATAGGTATGACACTCGGAATACTTGCTTCTCTGCCTCTCTATGCAGCGCAACTGGCTGGCCACATAATCGATCAACAGATTGGCATTGGGCTTAGTGCCTCATATAATCCACTCCTCGATACCGAGGGAGGCGTCGTAGGCGATCTTGTGATGTATATAGCACTTGCGGCGTTTATCGGTCTTGACGGGCTTGACTCTTTGTATGCTGGCGTGCTTACAACGTTTACACAACTTCCCCCCGGGTTCGCTCGCATTGCCGAGTCTCCACTTGTACTTATTACATCGATTGTATCTACTGGCTATGAACTTGCGATCAGAGTCGCCGCACCAGTTCTTTGCATGATACTGGTAGAACTCATTTGTTCGTTTTTTATTACCAAGACTATGCCGCAGATCAACATTATGAGTATCGGGTTTCCAATCAAAGTCATTCTCGGGCTAGCAGCAATGATTCTGGGTATCCGCGCGATCGGAACCGCGTTGTCAGACGCCGTGCTATACACAAGTGACTCGATGCTCGGATGGGCAGCTTCTCTCTAGTTTACTCGCAAAGATATCGCGTCAGCATGTATACGTTACGTTTTAAGTGAGGTATATAAATATGTCTGAGGAACTCGGTGAGAAGACCGAACAGCCTACGAGCCGTAAGTTGTCGAACGCACGCAATCAAGGGCAGGTCACAAAGAGCGTAGAGCTTTCGGCAGCACTCGATATGATCGGTTCTGTCATCGTACTAGTACTCCTCGGCCCGATGTTTATACATGGGTGTTCGACATTAATGCGTAACGGTATGTCTCCAGATCGCTTCTCACCACAGGATGCAATCGGAGTTCGCTCCCAAATTTTATGGGCATTCGGGTCAGGCACACTATTGCTAATGCCGGTACTTATGAGCATGTTTTTTATCACCGCTATCGCGCAGTTTGTCCAAGTAGGCTGGCTATGGACGTCTAAACCGATCATGCCTAAGTGGAACCGAATAAGCCCAGCTAGCGGCATCAAGCGACTCTTTAGTCGTCGAAACTTTATAAAAACAATTGTTTCATGTGCTAAGCTATGTATTATATTGGCAATCGCATATACAGTTGTATCTGGCAAGATACGTATACTCGCTTTTTTACCAGCACTGTCAGGCATTGCCGCGTTGTCAGAGATTGGGACTATAGTGTTCGATCTCATCGTTTGGCTTCTGTCACTACTATTAGTGTTGGGTCTCGCTGACTATTTATATCAGCGATGGCAACATCGCCAAGACCTTCGAATGACAAAGCAGGAAGTCAAAGAAGAGCGGAGAAGCATGGAAGGAGATGAGCAGACCAAAGCCCGTCGCATCCGATTGGCACGCTCGATGCTCCTTCAGCAGATGCAGCAAGGCGTCAAGACTGCCGATGTTATTGTTACTAACCCTACCCACTTCGCTGTTGCTGTTAGGTACGATTCAGAACATATGCAAGCGCCACGTGTCGTGGCTAAGGGCGCTGATTTTATGGCATTTCGCATACGCGAGATGGCGAATCTGTATGGTGTTCCGATCGTTGAAAAGCCACCGCTTGCTCGCGCGCTTTACGCCGATATAGATGTGGGGCGTTCAGTAACTCCCGAGTTTTATCAAGCCATTGCAGAGATTCTTTCGTATGTTTACCGCCTGAAACGCCGTGCCGCGTAGCAGCCTTTGCTTGGTCATTATTTGTCGTACCTGATACAGTCTTGTACAGCATGTCTTCTAGATTGTCGGTTGCCGTTGCATGAACTTACCCGCCAAGACATTCTCTAAGCCTGCTGGCATTATATTACCATCGTGGTTACTCAAACTCCAAACCCACCGTGGTTTAGTAGTACCAATATCATTTATTTCTCTACTGGTTGTGCTTCTTGTACCACTACCACCCTTTATTCTCGACGTTCTGATCTGTCTGAACATCAGTCTAGGCGTGATCGTGCTGTTGACAACGATCTACATGGATCACCCGCTCGATTTCTCAGTTTTTCCCTCACTTCTTCTCGCCCTAACCCTGTTTCGGCTGGTACTGAACGTAGCTACCACTCGACTCGTACTCACCGCCGATGCCAGCACTCCGGAAGAAGCGATGACGATGGCGGGCCATGTCATTAGCACGTTTGCTTCATTTGTAGCAGGCGATTCACTTGCTGTCGGAGTAATTATATTCTTAATTCTTGTTGTGGTACAGTTTGTTGTAATTACAAAGGGTGCTACTCGTATCAGCGAGGTCGCTGCGCGCTTTACATTGGACGCGATGCCGGGCAAGCAAATGGCGATCGATGCGGACTTGAATGCAGGCACAATAGACGAAGCCGAAGCTCGCCTCCGTCGAGAACGTATATCACAAGAAGCCGATTTCTTCGGTGCTATGGATGGTGCCAGCAAGTTTGTGCGCGGCGACGCTGTTGCCGGCTTATTCATCACCGCTATCAATATAGCAGGCGGCTTTGCGATCGGTATTCTTGAGCGGGGCTGGCCAGCGGCGCAGACGGCGCACGTATTCACACTGCTTACTATCGGAGACGGCCTTGCCTCACAGTTGCCAGCCTTTGTCGTCTCGATAGCATCTGCTTTGATTGTAACACGATCAGGCTCCAAGCAGCAACTCGGCAACGAACTCACTTCGCAGTTGGTCAGTCAGCCGATGGGTCTGTTTATCACGGCAGGCTTTTTGATGTTCCTTATGCTGACGCCGCTACCGAAAATTCCATTGTTGTCAATCGCTATCGTTGCGTTGGCAATCGGCATTTTTCTCAGGCGTGATACAAAGCATAAGGCAGACACTGCTAAGAGTGCGGCAGCCGACACCGCAAATGCCAAGCCAGAACCACCACCGCCTGAATCACTTCTCAAACTCGACACACTCGAACTTGAACTCGGCTACTCGCTTGTATCTCTGGTCGATACAGCCCAGCGTGGCGAACTCCTGGAGAAGATCTCGTCTATACGCCGGCAACTCGCCGCTGAGGTCGGTTTCATTCTTCCCCCTGTACGCATCCGCGATAATGCACAGTTGCAACCTAATGAGTATCGGGTCAAGATCAAAGGCAACATGGTCGCACAAGGGTACACCTACCCTGCCAAACTGATGGCCGTTGACTCCGGAATCACGAGCGGGCACATCGAAGGCATTAAAACTAAAGAACCTGCGTTCGGACTTGATGCTTGGTGGATCGACCTCTCGCTACGCACCCGAGCGGAAACGCTCAACTACACCGTCGTAGATGCTTGCACCGTACTTGCTACGCATCTGACTGAAGTTGTACGGCTACATGCCGACGAACTCTTGACCCGTGAAGAAGTAAATAATTTAGTCTCCCAGTTAAAAGAGAAGAGTCCCAAACTGGTTGAAGAGGTTGTGCCCGGTGTTGTTAAGCCCGGTGAACTGCAGAAAGTACTACAGAATCTACTACGAGAACGGGTATCAATTCGTGACCTCGAAACGATCCTTGAAACACTTGCCGACTGGGGCACCAAGTCAAAGGATCTTGATGTCCTCACGGAGTACGTTCGACACTCACTTCGCCGCGCCATCTGCCAGCAGTATGCGACTACCGATCCGGACGGCCGCCAGCGTCTTGTTTGCGTCACTCTCGACCCTGCTCTTGAAGATAACATAAATGCTTATATTGATCGCTCCTCCGTAGGCACATCGTTCAACATGCCCGCGGGTGTTGCAGCAAAGATCACCGCGTTGATCACAAGGTCGCTCCAGACTCCGACGTCAAGCGGGCGCCCCCCGGTGGTGCTCGCGTCGCCGCAAGTCCGCGCGGTCGTGCGACAATTGCTCGCCGCGCACTTACCCACCGCGGCGGTGCTTGGCTACAACGAAGCCGTCGCAGGCGTGGAAGTGGAGTCCGTTGCATTCGTGGGCGCACCGACTGCGCCGGAAGCAGCCGCCGCATGAACCTTGTTCGCTACCAAAGCCCACGATGGCGCACTGTCGATGATCATACTGCCGGCGCAAGTGTTTTCCCTGAATCGGATCGGCCATGAGCGCCGACGACAACCCGCCACGGACGTTTCTTATGCAACTCCACACATTCCGCGGCAGCACAATGGCGCAGACACTCGTTCTTGTCAAGCAAGCGCTCGGCAAAGACGCCGTCATCGTCCATACACGTACATTCAAGATCGGCGGCGTCATCGGAGTTGGTGCGAAAGAAGTGATCGAGATCACCGCACTCTCACCCGCCGCAACCACGGATTCGGCCCAGACTGATCCGATGATGCCGACCCCATCGAGTACCCGAGAACGGCCCCATCGCCACTCCTATCCCATCGCCAGCATTCTGCCTTCCACCAACCAGCCTCATTTGCCGAGTACACCCTCTGCACCGCCGCATTCGGCCTCGAACTCGGCTTCGCTCACAACAACTGCGCAGCGACCCGGCACCGCTCCAGCAGATTCGCGGCTTGCTTCGTCTGCTTTGAATGCACCTTCAACCCAAGTTATGCGTGTTCGCCAGAAAGGCACGGCAGCATCTTTCGTTCCCGGTATCGCCCCGACGACACCGCCCGCGGATGCAACTCCTGCCGCACTTGCACGGCCTAACGACCTACCACGTCGCTCGAACGAACAGTCCGACGATATCTGGCGTGAACTTCGTGATATCCGTACCATGATCCAACGGCTGGACAGCACCCCAGCCGCAATCTCCCCGGCTCACGAACCACTATCGACTGATTCGCTCCCGCCGACTCTTTTCGCCCAACACCTTCATCTTGTCCGCCAAGATGTGACGCGAGAGTTGGCCGACCGAATCCTACGAGAAGTACGCCAAGAACTCTCACCCGCGGCACTCGGATCCGCACACGCGGTACGCGACGCCGTCCTCGCCCGCCTCTCCGCCCTCATCCCTGTTTCACGCTCTAGCGTCTCTCCTGTCCGCCCTTCAGCGTCCGAGCCCTTTGCGCTCGCACTCGTTGGGCCCACCGGCGTGGGAAAAACTTCGACCATCGCCAAACTCGCGTCCGCCTACAAAGTTCACCAGGGCCGTTCGGTTGCACTCATTACCACCGATACCTCCCGCGTCGGCGCGGTCGAGCAACTCGCTGGCTTTGCCAATCTCGTCGGTGTTCCCTTCGCCGCCGCGGGATCGGCGGCTGATCTTGCCGACGCCGCGGCCGAATTTACACACGCCGATATTCTCCTCATCGACACCGCTGGTGTCCCGCTCCGAGACACCTCTCGCATGGCCGAACTCCGCGCTCTGCTTAGCCGCACACGCCCCACCGAAACGCACCTTGTGCTCTCGGGCACCATGAGCGAGCAATCCATGCTCGCTACCGCGAGAGCCTTCACCGACGTGATGCCCAACAGAGTCCTCTTCACCAAACTCGACGAAACGGTCACCTTCGGCGTCATCCTTAGCGTCGCCGCAGTGATCGGTACCGAACTTTCGTTCATTACCGACGGCCAGGAACTTACCGGCAACATCCAGACCCCGCGCGCCGAGCGGCTTGCGCAGATGGTGCTTGCCGCCGCCTGAGTTTCACGCGACTCCCCGCGACACTTCGATGCGCGAAGGATGAAAAAAACCGCGGCGAGCCGCGGGGTTTTCATTCATTGCTTGATTGTCGGAATGAGGGTGCGAGATTACTTCAGCAGTTCGCGGAGGATCTCTTCCTGAATCCGGAACCATTCTTTGTCAAGCAGTGCGCCAACGGTGTTGCCAAGGTGAAACTCCATGTTCGGGTTCATCGCAACCCACTTGCGGAGTTGTGCGAGTTGGCGTTTGGCGATGTTGACCTGCGCACCGCGTTCCTGCCGATCTTGAACGGCCTGTGCCAGACGCAGCGCGGTGATGTACTTGATCGCCACTTCGACTGCGATTTTTTCCGCTCGGTCCTGCTCACGCATGAAGTTGTCTACGTACTCGGTAACGTCGGCGCCGACGAACTCGAACTCCGCGTTCTCGCCCAGCATCAATCGCGCGAGTTCCTCGCGGGTATTGGCCGTGCCTTTCGAGACCCCGTAGTTCAAAGCGTCTTCAGAGTTCATCGTCAGGACGCGATCATTCCCGTTGATGATCTTTTCACCCGAGAGGTTCTGGAACCATTTGATTTCGCCGGTTGCGCCATCCTTCGTGACGGAAAGTGGCTCCATGATCTGCATCGACCGCATGATCTTCGGATCACGACCGCCGAGTACCGATGCCTTTTCCATCTGAACGAGCATTTCTTCCAGCGCGATCCCCTTCACGGCGACCAACTGGCCCGACCATCCCGTACACGCACCGATGTTCCCCTTGTCCATGAAGTAAAACTCGTTGAGAACCCACGGGCTCATCGCGGCGGCGGAGATCGCAGACTCCATCCAGCCCACCGTGCGGAACGTCTTCTTATATTCATTGTGGAACAGGTCGTGGAACTTGCCTACTTCCAGCCCGTATCCGCCGCCGGAGTTGACCCGGATCACGCACACGTCCACGTCCTGCTTCTTGAGCATCTCAAGAGCCTTCTTGTACGCCTCGGCCGAGACTTGCACCCCGACCATGTCTCCGCACTTTTCGCTCCACTCGCTCGGGGGGCCGAAGTTCAGCACCGCGATCCGGGTCACGCCGGGCTTGCGCTTCGACGAAACCGCAGCATCCGCCTTTTTCTCCCCGGGAGCGACCGGCGTCGAACCTGCCGCCGTGTCCTTCTCGACTTTCGTGTACTCAGCGTCGGTGAAGATCTGCGTCTGTTCGATGGTCGCCAGGGTGTACTTGAACTGCACCCAACCCTTCCCCTCGGCGACCACTGCCCCATCCAGCACCTTGCCGTTCTTCAGATGAAGTTTGTCGGCCAGCGCAGTGGGATTCGTGAACAGCGCGGTGATCGCCACCGCACCAACAAGCATCATGCGAAACAGCGATGAGATTCGTTTCATTGTCTACTCACTTATGTGCTGAAGTATAGTTTGCAGTTGATAACTGGTTCTGTACCGAAGTGTTCCCGAAACTGTTCAACGACGACGATCGAGGCGCTGTGCTTGCTTGATCTGGTCGATCTCGATGCGCAGATCCTGCGCGAGTTGGTCCGGGTAGGCACGGATTTCATAGGGACTGATCGACTCGCCATATTTTTTCAGCAGACCCATGATCTCGTTATAGATATTGATTTGCTGCGAGCGTGCGTTGGTGCGTTCCTGCCAGCCGCCGGGCGCCTCGATCTCGACACGCCCGACTTCTCGAATCAGTTCGCGGATCTTGATTTCCGCGTCGCGCACGCCCTTGCTCCATCCGCTCAGGATCGTTTTGCTCGAACCCGGGGTGAGCGTGTAGTTCCGCACGTACCCGAGCATGTCCATCAACTCGGTGTCCGAGTCAACAGTGCCGTCGGACATGCCCAGTTTCTTGGCCATTGCTGAATCGAGCGTGAGAATATCGTTCCCGCCGCCTCGGAGCACATCCGCGACGGTATCTCGACGCCCGCCGCTCAAGGAACCATCGTCCGTCAGCAGAATCTCCCCGGCGAGGTTCTCGAAGAACTCCGGCTTGCCATCGGGGAACGAAACAGAAAGCACATAGTCGATACGGGACATGGCCCGAAGAATCTCGACGGGGTGCCCGCCCTTGATTGCCAGACCCTCGGCCCGGCCGCCGCGGAGCGAACGTTGCTTCTCTCGCACCACCTCGTCGCCCATGCCTTCAAACATGACATCGAGAAGCCCGATGTTCCCGTGCTTCGCATCGGTGGTATAGAAGACCTCTTTGCTCACGAACGGCAGGAAGCCGACTCCGCCGAGCGCTTTTTTGACCCAGAACACCAGACGGGGCTTCACTTTGAACTCGGGATCGTGCTGGATGTGGTCGGTGATGAGCACCTCAATATTGCGCACGAGTTCGAGCTGGTCATACGAGCCGGCGAACCGATTCCATTCCGGTTCCTTCTCGCCGTACTGGTTCACAAAGTCGCAGTTCACCTTGATGATCAGCACATCAGGCATCACTTTTTTGATGTCCTTGGCGACTTCCTTCATCGGTGAAAGAGCGACATCGCGCGTGAACTCACCGGTCAGTTCCATCAGGTACGCCTTGGTTTTTCCCTCGCCGACGACCGTGACATCCTTGCTGGGCTTGTCGGTGGACTTCTCCGCCGGCTTGTCGCCCGCGGCTTCGACCGCCACGTCGCGCTGAATATCCAGAATCTCTGATTTCTGGTACACACGCGGTGCGGATAGCCCACTGGACATGATCACGAGGAAATCGACTTCCGTCGCGGTTTCCTTCTGGATCTTCCCTTCGATCTTCTGGCCGGAGCGAAGGATCAACACATCTCGGGTATCGGTCTGCACCCAGGCATGCACACCGGCGTTCGCGGCGAACGTGCTCGCAAACGCGGCAAGCCCGAACGATAACGCCGCGGCGGCCGCGATCAGTCCTGCTTTCTTCAAACTTCGATTCATCATGCCTGTCTCCCTGTTTCGATCGGCTCATGCGCCGGGTTCGTTTGGATGGTGCTGACTCGCTGATGCCTGATCCTCTTCGTCGCTCAACCACTCGGGTCTGGACTACGTATTCCTACGCAACTATTGAAAACCACTCGTTTTGGTGTCTTGATGACGACCGTGTCAACCGAAACGGTTCGATTGCATGGCTACGTCCAAGTATAACCTACGCCGGGATCCTCCAACTGCTTCCCCAAACTCCAGAAACAACGTCGTTGTACCCCAATTAGACGCTCAACTCGCGGGCGAGTTCCATCGCCTCTGCTTTCGTTCGCACTCGGCCTTCCAACTGGGCGTCCAAAACCCTATCAAGTACTGACCTAAACAGGGGACTAGGCAGGAGTCCAATGGCGATCAGGTCGTCGCCGCTCACCATTGGTTCCGGCGCGATCCCCGTCGGGGTCGCCGCCAGTTCACGAACACGAGCAATCAAGTCTGCCCCGGCTCGCTGGTCACGCACGATGGCAAGACGAATAGCGTCTTTAAACCATCGGCGCGCGACAACCCGTTTTTGCCCTGCCACGCTCAGTGTCGGCCAAGCATCGAGTAACACACCTAGCCCCTCAAGACCGTCCGATAAATCATCTCGCTCGTCGTTGCTCAGGCAGAGCGATCGTCTCAATCGAGTGACCAAGGCCGCGCGCGCCTTCCCGGCGTGTGGCCCGAGTCCCCACGGGGGCACCGGTGTGGGTTGCGACAGGGTCGTGTCGGCGGCAGACACACTGCTGACGCGCTGAAATCGGTCGATGCACCAGGCCGCGAGTGTGGTGCCGTAGCGAAGCCGATGACGCATGAGTTCATTCGTAGCAATATCGAGTTGTGAGAGGGTAGGAAACGTAGCGACAAGTTCTTGGTTCGTCGGCGGTCGCACGGGGCCGGAAACTGCGGCGTGAATAGGAGGCTCGTCGAGCGCCGGGGCATCAAGCCCAAGCGATTCGAGCATCGCAGCGGCCCCGGCGCGGCGCGGGTGCTCCATCATCCGCCGGACTTCCTCCCCGATGCGCTCTCGGCTGACGCCGCGGAGTTCCTTGGTATGACGCCGGATCGCGTCGGCGGTCGAGAATTCGATCTGGAACCCCAGCCTCGCGGCGAAGCGGACCGCGCGGAGCGCCCGCAAGTGATCCTCGGCGAGTCGTTGATCAGGATCTCCGACAGCGCGCAGGCGTGCTTCGCGCAGGTCGTCGATCCCGCGGACGAAGTCAATAACGTGCCCGCCGGCAGCCGCGGGTGAGCTCGCGTCATCCGGTTCGGCGAGGGGGTCCAGAAAGAGGGCGTTGATCGTGAAGTCGCGGCGCGATGCGTCCGAGCGTGCGTCACTGAACTCGATGGAATCGGGACGTCGGGAATCGGTATATGGACCGTCGGCTCGGAACGTAGCGACTTCGATCTGGCAGTCGTCCTGATGCACCAGCAGTACGCCGAACGCCAACCCGACGAGGTGCGTGCGGGGGAACATGGATCGGACGGCGTCGGGGCGGGCATCAGTAGCAACGTCGTAGTCGGTCGGACGAAGCCCGAGCAGTTCGTCTCGCACGCACCCGCCGGCAAAGTACGCGACATACCCCGCGCCGCGGAGTCGTCTGACAACCTCGGTCGCGGTGTCCCTGGCGCGTGCTGGATCCGATGCGCGGCCCATGGCGAGCAGTGTAGCCAAAGTGATATGCGTGACAGGAGCCGAGAGAACCACAGGCGAATGATGCACCCGTGAGCGCACCGCTTGAAATCACGCTGCACACACCGGTGAAACAACTCCCGGGGGTGCGCGCGTCGAACGCGACGGCGCTCGCCGCGCTGGGGGTACACAACCTTGGGCAACTCGCGGCGTACCTCCCGATGCGTCACGAGGCGCATCAAGCCGAGACGAGCATCGCGGAGATCCGACCGGGGACGATCGTGACCACCCGCGGGGAAGTGACCGCGACCCGATCCGTCGCGGGTCGATCAGGAAAAAAATCTCGCTTCGAGGCGGTGCTGCACGACGGTACAGGTCGGCTGGACCTGGTCTGGTTCAACGCGCCGTACATGCGCCGAACGCTCCACCCCGGCGTGCGTCTGAGCGTACACGGGGATGTCCGGGCGTTCGGTTCAGGGATTCAAGTAGCGAACCCGAAGTACTCGATTCTCGACGACGCGAAGCCCGAGCCGATCGCCGCCGAGGCTCGCGTCCGGTCGGTTTACCCGGCGAGCGAGCACATATCGTCGAACGTGATCGAGGAGGTTATCCGCGCCACACTCCCGCTCGCGCTGCCGCTGATCGACGATCATCTCTTGCCCGAGCACCGGCGAAAGCGGGAACTACCGGAACTGCGCGAAGCGTACCGGATGATCCACCTGCCGGAGACCGAGGCGGAAGCCGCGGGCGGACGCAGGCGACTCGCGTACGACGAACTATTGCTACTACAACTCGGCGTACACATGAAACGGGCGCACCTCCGCGGGACGCTGCGCTCGCCCGCACTTGCATGGTCCGCGACGATTGACCAGCACATCCGCGCCCGCTTCCCGTTTGCGCTCACTCCTGATCAGAACCGGGTGCTGAAAGAAGTCACGGCGGACTTGACCAAAGACACCCCGACCAACCGGCTGATTCAAGGAGATGTCGGTTCGGGCAAAACGATTGTGGCGCTCTACGCGATGCTGCTCGCGGCGGCGTCGCGCCATCAAGCCGCGCTCATGGCGCCCACCGAACTGCTCGCCGAACAGCACTTTGCCTCCATCAGCGGGATGCTCGGAGGGTCGAAGGTGCGTGTGCGGCTGCTGACCGGCTCAATGAGTACGCGCGATCGAGCGGTGCTGCTGCGCGAACTGGAGCGAGGGGAAATAGACCTGTTGATCGGCACGCACGCGGTGATCTCGGGGGGTGTGAAGTTTCACTCGCTCGCGGTCGCCGTGATCGACGAACAGCACCGCTTTGGCGTCCACCAGCGTGCGGCGCTGCGGAGCAAGGGTGATGCAACGGTCGGAAAGGCAGGCATCGGCGTGCCGCCGACGGAGCCTGAAACCGCCGGTTCGATCTCGGAACCACCGCATGGACCTCATCCGCACGCGGCCCCGCTCACGCCCCATGTGCTGGTGATGACGGCGACGCCGATCCCTCGCACGCTCGCGCTGACACTGTTCGGGGATCTGGATGTATCGACGATCCGGACGCTCCCGCCGGGGCGCAAGCCGGTTCGAACGCGGGTGCTGACGCCGGATCGAACCGATCTTGTGTACCAGTTTGTGCGACGGCGAATTGATGCCGGTGATCAGGTCTACATCGTTGTGCCCACGATCGATAGCGACGCCTTGCTTGCGAGTTCGACCGGAGTGGAAACGAGCATCGCCAGCGTGGAGTCGGTGATGGCACGGCTTACGTCACCCGGTGGCGCGCTGTCCGGGGTGCGCGTCGCGGCAATGCACGGACGGCTGACACAAGAAGAGCGCGACGCCACGATGCGCGACTTCCGCGATGGACGTATCCGCGCGCTGGTTGCCACCACGGTGATCGAAGTCGGGGTCGATGTACCGACGGCGAACGTGATGGTGATCGAGCAGGCCGAGCGCTTTGGACTCTCCCAACTCCATCAACTGCGCGGGCGAGTCGGGCGAGGGCGGAAGCAGTCGGTGTGCCTGCTGATCGGTGATGCCGTGACGGAAGTCGCCGGGCAGCGCCTCGCGGTGATGCGCCGGGTCAACGACGGGTTCGTGCTCGCCGAGCGGGACTTTGAAATTCGCGGGCCGGGAGAAGTCTTCGGGCTGCGCCAATCCGGCGTCGCGCCGTTCAAAGTCGCGGACCTGATGAACGACCGCGACTTGCTGCAACTGGCAACGCGCGACGCGGCGGCGTGGATCGCCCGTTCGCCAGCGCTGGCGCGACCGGATGAATCACTCGTCCGGCGACGTCTCTTCAAGGCCCACGGGCCATGGATCGGGATCGGCGATGTTGGGTAGGTCCAGCGGGGATCGGCTATTCCCGCTCGGCACGCCCGAGCAGCGTTGACATGACCCTCGTCACGGCTTGGACTCGCTCTGCTTCGTCGGTCATAATGCTGGGACCGGTGGGGGTGGATACCCATGTTCGACCGACCGGCGACACACTTGCGAGAGCGGGCAGACCCGCTTCGTAGTCCGGCGCTGCTCGAGGGCGCATGGGACGCGGTCGTGAAGTAAGCGATGAGTTGGTCGGCGTGTCCATGGGCGCGGTGCCTGCGCTTGTATCTGCCCGCGAATCGGACCGCGTGAGCGACGAAACGCCGCGGGGGAAGGTGCGAGCGTCCCCGAGGAGGGAGGAATCGTTCGCCGCTCGGGCCAAGTCGGGAGGCAACCCGCCGAGATAATAGATCGTGCCCGGCGGGACGGGCGCGGAGACGCCGCGATCGGTCAACTGATAGATCGAACGAGGGAAGACCGCGTAGACCGCACCGTTCTGCCGGACAAACCGGCGTGTACCGGGTCCAGCGCCAGGCCCCATATGTACTTCATACACATCACGATACCCAGACGGCGCGCGTAAGTCGTGTCCGAGTTGACGGCGGCCGACACGGAGAGGGTCGGTATCGGCGATGCCTTGCTCGACGCGCTTGAGTGGTTGCTCGAGCATCAGAGCGGGAAGGCCCGAAGCAATGGTGCCGGCAATCGTCCACAGTATGAAAGCAGAGTATTGGTACATCTGGACGTTCCATTATCGTCGGGTGGTCGATTGCGGGATGAAACACGGCGCGCGGCTGGGCATATGGCGGGCTGCGATTGGAGAAGACGGGGTCAGCCGCGCAAAAGAAGCGTGATCTCGATCTTCACGACGCCGTCGGGTTTGCTCGTGGCGAGTTCTTCGAGCACTTTACCACGCGCGGTCCACGCCCACACGGCGTTTTTCACCGGTTCGTCGACATCACGGTACCCGGAACTCCGCTTCATCTCGACGTTTCGCACTGAGCCGCTGCGGTCGAACCAGATTTCGACGATCGGGTTGGTTGGGACCGCGGTGACTTTCGTGTATTTGCTGAAGGTCGGACGGACGGTTTTGATATCAAGCCCGGCGCCGGCTTTGACCTTGCCGTTGCGGTATTCGGCGACGATGGTCGTTGCGCTCGCATCCGACTCCTTGTCGCTTTGGATACCGGGATCTCCCGGACTGACGGGCGCGCCCCCGGGCACGGCAGGACGAGCGACCTGAGGCATCACCGGTGCGGGCTGAGCGGGCACGGGCTGAGACGGGGGGGTGACTGGTGGGGCCGGTAGCGATGGCACTTGGGCAACCGGCGGCGTCTCCGTCTCGAGCCGTTCCGCCGCAGCGTCCAACTGCTTGTTCACTTCACGAGCCACCTCGGACATCGAACGAGCGACAGCCATCACGGAATCGATGATCGCGCCGGTAACGGCCTCCGGGTCGATCATGGGCTTCGATTCAGCCTCGCCCTTTGGCTCGGTGACAGGAGCCGATGTGGGCGACGGGTCTGCGGACACGGGGGCTGTTTCCAATGCGGGAGGCCGTGCAGCATCCGGTTCTTGCGGCGTTACCTGGTCTGCGGGGATGTAGTCCGGTATCGGAGCGTCACCGGGCGTGTCCGACTTGGGATCACGCTCCGCCTTTGAATCGACGGCACGCTCGGGCAAGCGAGCAATCGGTTTGGCTTTCACCGGGGATTGGGTATCAACCCCCTCGGGCGTTCCGATCGGCATTGGTGGGGGCTTCGGTTCAGCGTCGGCGTCGATCCGCTCGGGTTCGATCGGTTCTGGAGTAGCGGGGTCAGCATCGATCGGTGCCGATAGCGAGGAGGGAGGCTCGGGAAGAGGCGCGGGCGGAGTCGGGGCGGAAAGATTCGATGGCTGATCCATCGACTCCGGCTCCGCGAGCACACGTTCGCTCGGTTCCGCGCCCGAGGGCATCGGCACGCCGGCTTGTGTCGTCGTCATCGCCGACTGATCCACCTGCGACTTCGGTGCTGCGTGTGGAGTCGAATCGGCGAAGCCCATCCACACCACCGAGTCGGAGTCCGATTCATCGATCCCGAGCCGCACTTCCTTCACTCGCTCTTCGGGGGGCACTGGAGTTGGGGCCGGATTGCTGGCGGGGTCGAGTACGGGGGCATCGGCGGGTTCGTTCTTGCCGGTCTCTTCACCCAGCAACAATCGGGCGAGGGCCGGGTACCGATCCAGCAACATCGCGACCCCCGCGGGGATCGAGACCATCGCGTGCAATAGCACACTCAGCCCGAGGCTGAAGATGAATACACGGGACGAATGCATACGACCGGTCGCGGGCATAGATAACCTGCTAAATCATACGCGACGGCGTGCGCCCGGTTCATGGCACGACCGACATGCGTTTGGCCAGCGAGAAAGCAAGTTCCATCGCCTGGTCGTAGTTGAGGCGGGGATCGCAAGGAGAAGCGTAGTTACGGGAGAGGTCGGCCTCGGTGACGCCGGACGCGCCGCCGAGGCATTCGGTGACGTCATCGCCGGTGAGTTCGATATGAACGCCACCGAGTTTAGAGCCGAGGGAACCGTGAATATCCCAGGTGCGTTGAATTTCAAGAAGGACGTCTTCAAAGAGGCGGGTTTTGATCCCGCCGGCGGTCGTGACGGTGTTCCCATGCATGGGGTCGCAAACCCAGAGCACGAGTTTGCCGGCGCGCTGGACAATCTCGACGAGCGGCGGGAGAGCGTCACTCACTTGTTGTGCGCCCATACGAGCGATGAGGACCATTTTCCCCGCTTCGTTGGCGGGGTTGATGGTGTCGATCAGGCGAAGGAGTTCCTCGGCACCGATCTTGGGACCGACTTTGATCCCAACGGGGTTGGAGATGCCGCGGGCGTACTCGATGTGGGCACCGTCCGCCGCGCGGGTGCGTTCGCCGATCCATGGGAGGTGAGTGGTGAGGTTATAAAAGCCTTCGCGGCGTGGGACGCGCCGGGTCTGAGCGCTCTCGTATAAGAGATTCAGCGCCTCGTGGCTGGTAAAGAACTCCATGCGGGTGAGTTCGTCCACGCGGCGCTCGCCCATGGCTTCCATGAATCGAAGCGAATCCGCGAGCCGCTCGGTCATGCGCTGGTATTCCGCTCGGAGTTCAGGCGGAAGTGCGGCGTGCCGCATGAAGCCCAGGTCCCAATACTCGGGGTGATGCAGGTCGGCGAAGCCACCTTCCAAAAGCGAACGGATGAAGTTGAGCGTCATGGCCGCGTGCTGATAGCCCTCGATCATGCGGCGCGGGTCTGGGGTGCGGGCTTCGGGCGTGAACTCGGCGCGGTTCACCAGGTCGCCGTAGTAACTCGGGAGCGTCACGGGCTCGCCGTTGATCACGCGGGTCTCATTCGGGCTTGAACGCGGCTTGGCGTATTGCCCCGCGAATCGACCGACTCGGATCACCGGTTTTTTGGATGCGTGGACCAGCACCATCGACATCTGGAGCAGGATCTTGAGTCGGCTGGTAATCGCGGCGGGGGTGCAGTCCGCGATGGCTTCGGCGCAGTCGCCCCCTTGCAGGAGAAAACGCTCTCCCCGCTGGGCGTCGGCGATCAGTGTCCGCAGTCGCTCGATCTCCCACGAAGTCACGAGCGGCGGGAGTTCGGCGAGCCTCGTCACGGCTTGCTCGACCGCGCCGCGATCCGGGTACACCGTCTGATGCGACGCCAGCACCTCTTTCCACGAGTCGGGAGCCCACGGGAGTGGCCCCGCCCCCACGGACAAGCCGGGGCGCGGGGCGGACGATTGACTGGTTGGATCAGCAGAGGGCATAGGTGCGCGTCATGGATCGGCATTCGAAAGAGTGAAGGTCAGAGGGTATTCGATCCAAACACGAGACGCCGAGTGACTGTGCGGCGCGGTGCGACGGCACGGCGATGCGTCGTGCTTTGATGCAACGTGCAGTTCTTGCGCGAAAACACACGTTGATCTTCCATTTATTTTGATACAGATCCGAAAGTGTCTTGACAACCATGGTTTTGGTCGATGCAACTTTCGCGCGAGATGCGCCGGCACGGATGTCGGCGTGGCGCGCGGCGACCTGGACCTCGGGGCGGGCCGAGGATTCCTTCATGCGGGGCACCCCATCTTCGGGCGTTTCCGCGCGGTCACGTTCTGACACCCCGTCGTCATAGGACACAGAAGATGGCAACTCGTACAAGCACGCGCTCGAACAAAGCACGCCGGACCACGTCGGCGAATCGGAAGAAGACGACCGCGCGTCGCGCGACCGCGACT
>JBGSIF010000376.1:0-25833 GCA_041742635.1 Phycisphaerales bacterium | reverse complement strand
CCAACCCCCGTCCCCGCGCCCGCGCAGCCCACGGACCTGGGCGTCACCATCGATCCGACCTCGGGTGCGCTCGAACTGCGCTGGAAGGCCACCAACCCGCGCGGCGCGACGGGCACGACGTATGTTATTAGCCGCCGCACCGACCCGGACCAACCATTTATGTTCGTCGATGCCGTCGGCGAGAAACGTTTCGTGGACAATAGTTTCTTCGCCGGCCCCGACCGCGTCGAATACACCGTGCAGGGCCGCCGCGCCGGCTCCGCCGGGCCGGTCTCCGCCATCCTCGTCGTCAACTTCGGCCGCGTCGGAGAGGGTGGTCAGTTGACCATCGCCAGCATGAGCACGGGCGAGAAGATGGCGGCGGCGTAGTGGGAAGGGATCAAGGGATCGAGGGATCGAGGGATCGAGGGATCCAGTTGCAGGCAAGCGGCACGCGGGATCGCCCGCGCGCCGCTTGTTCTTCTCATCGGCGGGTGGCTGGTTTGGTTGCTGTTGCGCCAAGCCATTTTGGGATGGTGGCGTCGTCGGGCAACTCATGCGGACATGGCTTGCCGAGGACGGCATACCGTGGCACTCGCCCGGCTTTGCGGGTCGCGGGTCGCGGGTCGCGGGTCGGGGGTCGGGCGTTTGATTCGCTGTGACTGTAGGATTTCTTCCGCAAGGTCGGGCCGCTGGCCGGTCTCTCAAGATGACATGATCGAAGGAGCCGCGGAGATGTGACTGCGCGCGAGGATCACGTCGGCAATCTGCCTCGCCTCAAATACCCCGTGCCCACCCAAAGACACCGAAGCCCGAGACGACTTCGGTGCCACTTCGGACTTCAGGGCCACCCGCCGTAAACAACACGCTCCCGCGCTCATTCGTCTTGACGCAACCCCGTTTGTGGATTAGTCTCCATAGACGTGCTTTGCCGCCGCATCGGCGGCGGCCATCGGTCCCTTTTTTCAACGAGGTTCCACCATGCGTTCAACGATCCATCTCGCCGTCGGCTTCGGTATCCCCGCTCTCCTCGCCGCCGCGGGCGTGGCGCAGGCCCAGACCGCCACCGCGATCCTCCGCGTCGGCGACGTCATCACCGACACCGGCGCCACGGTCTCCTCCATCACCCAGACCGCCGTCAACCAGGTCGGCGGCTACGCCCTCGGCGTCAACTGCAGCGACACCCTCAGCCGTTTCGTCGGCAACTTCACCGGCGGCCCCTCCGGCGTCCTCGCTACCGAGGGCACCTTCGGCACCATCTCCCAATCCGCTTTCGAAGGTTTCTTCGGCATCGGCGACGCGACCGTCGGGTACAGCCCCACCGTCACTGAAGACGCCTTCACCGGCCTCGACTCCATCTTCCGCGACGGCACCCCCGTCGCCGTCGAGCGGCACCCGCACCCCATCCTCCCCGGCCAGTTCTGGCGCTTCGGCAGCCGCCCCAGCATCACCGCCGATGGCAACGTCTGGTTCGTCGGCGGCATCACCAACATCCAAGGAGGCTCGACACAGAACCGCGGTCTCTTCACCGGCGGAAACTCAGACGCCGTGATCCTCCTCGGCGGCGACTTCGTACCCGGGTACGCCGAAGCCATCAACACCGCCACCGCCGTCGATTTCGACTTCCGCGTTTCCAGCAACGGCATGAACTACCTCGCACCCGTCGTCCTCACCGGGGCGACGACGGCCGACTCCGCACTCGTCATGAACGGCTCCGCCGCCATGGCCGGAGGGAGCGTCTTGCGTGAAGGCACCCTCGTCCCGACGTCCGTCGGCGGCAACGGCACCGAACTCTACCAGGCCTTCGACTCCATGGGCATCAACGACGCCGGCGATTGGCTTGTCACCGGCGACACCAACGCCGCCGCCGCCGCCGACGAGTTCGTCATGCTCAATGGCACCATGATCATGCGCGACGGCGCTGTCATCGGTGCCGACACCGTGCAGGGCGATATCGAAGGCGCGTACCTCAATGCCAACGGCGACTGGGCCGTCATCTGGGACACCGTCAACAACACCCTCGAGACCCTCATCGTCAACGGCGACATCATTGTCCGCGAAGGGGACACCGTGGACCTCACCGGCGACGGCGTCGCCGAGCCGGACGCCGTCTTCACCGCTTTCACCGGCATCGCTTCCCTCACCCTCTCCGCCCGTTCCGCCGGCAGCATCACCGCCTACTTCATCGGCACCGTTTCCGTCGCCGGCGGCGCCGCCCAGACGATGGCCTTCCGCGTCGGCATCCCCGTCGTCACCCCCTGCCCGTGCGACTTCAACGCCAGCGGCGTCCTGGATAGCCAGGACTTCTTCGACTTCGTCGCCGCCTTCTTCTCCGGCGATGCCGATTTCAACACCGACGGCATGACCAACAGCCAGGACTTCTTCGACTTCCTCGGCTGCTTCTTCGCCGGCTGCGTCTAAGCCGGCCGGGCAGGGCTACCCCGCCACGGCCTTCAGCGTCGAACCCAGTTCACGGACACTCTTCATCACCCACGCGGGCCGGCGACCATCGCCGGCCCGCTCTGTTTGTGGTGTTCTTGCGTGCGCCGCTCATCCGGCTCTTGCTCACGGTGCGTTGGGCCTCCCCCAACTCTCTTCGTGGTGTCGGCTCGGGTCCATGAAGTACGAATACGTGTCCGTCACCCGCGCCCCCACACGCTCGTGCCGGGCCGACCCGTCCAAGAACCCCATCTGTCCGACGTCCTCCCCGTGCCACCACCCGTGCAGGATGTTGCGCGCCACTTGCCCCTCCCGTGAATACAGCCCTGCACCCATTGTCCCGCTGTCTCCCAGCACGATGAACCGCGACGTCTCCACCACCACATGCTGCGGCCCCTGGTTCTCACGATACAGCGGCGGACGCGGACTCCCACGCCCCCACCCCGCGCTCGCACCCGCTACGCAGTACATCCAAGCGTTGGCAGAGTAACTTGTCCCGATCTGCCCGAATGTGGTCCGGTCCCCTTCGCCAGATGCGTTCCCACGCCCGAACTCTTCCCAGGGGCGTCCTCCCGTCGCCGCGTATGCCATCCCCGCGTCCGATGGGCATCGGAACACGTCGTGCCGTGTCTCCAGCCGCGCGGATTCACCAATATACGGATTCAGGGGGCGTTCGGCGGCCAGCGCCAGCCCCGGCACCGGAACCGCGTCGGCGTACCAATGCACCCCCCCGTACCCCCAGTTGACGACCCGGAAGTAATCCGGCGCCTCGCCGAGTGGGAAGGATTCGTAGTCGTCGCAATAGACTTGCCACGCGACCGTGAGTTGACGCAGATTGCTCAGACACACCGCTCGCCGGCCCGCGTCGCGCACGCCGGATATCGCGGGCAACAGAATCGAAACCAGCACGCTCAGCACCGCTATGACCATGAGTACTTCAACCAGCGTCCAGCCGTGAGTACGGCTTCCCCCAGACCCGGCTCGTAATAACGAGGTTTGCACCCTGCACCTCCGGTCCCAGCGCGAAGTCATCGGATCAGGCCACCCCTTGACTTGGGTTTCCCGCGGCTCCATGAGATAGTACGCCCGTGTTGTGCGCTATGGGCGAGTGAATGCGCTGTCCGCCCCGATAGTTTGAGCGCACATGCGTATCTCCACCCGATTCCTCTGGTCACGCGATGAACGCGCTCCCCATCGCATCGGCGATCAGTCGGCACTTCCCGGGATTCCCGCCGTGCTCGTCGAAGATCACCAGTTCGTTCGGCCCGTCTTCGTCCACCCACGAGCGCGGGACGTGATACTTCAACTGCGGCGGCACTTTCTTCCCATCCGCGCTCGCCACAAAATACCGCCCGACATGCCGGTTGTTCAGGTAGATCTGTCCCTTGGTCAGACCGGTTGCATCGAACAGCAACGGCTGATGCGAGCCGTCCGAGCGGAACGTGCATTGCCACCACACGGGCTGGCCCGGTGTGGGGTGGTCCTTCTTCGACACTTTGAGGTACGCATCGCTGTCGGGTAGTTCCCAGCGTGCGAACGCCCACTCGGCCTTAGCCGTTAGGTTCTCGTCCCCCTCGTGGAAGTGGACCCCGGCTTGGAGTTCGGCGGCGTAATCATCCGTCGAGCCGTGTACCGCGATCTGCACCAGATTGTTCCCACGCCCGATCTTTTCCGGATCCGCCACCACGATCCCACCCGCGCCCCGCTCCACGAACGCGATCGGTGCATCATTCAGCACGACAATGCACGCGGCGGCAATCGGGGGCACCGTGATCAGGATCGGTTGTTTCTTCCGGTGCCCCAGGTTCCACGTCAGCCGGTGTGAGTCCGTCGTGTCCCCGCGGTGTACATGCCACAGCGGGGCGCGGAAGCCCAGAATGTCGATCGGGTCGCCCGCAATCAGTTTGGGCTTCTCGGGCTTGATCGCCCCGACGGTCCACAGATGTGAGTGCAGCCCAACAGGACTCCCAAGCGTCGCCCCGGCCGCGGCCCGTCCAAAGTTCTCCGCAAGCACCACGAGCGTGTGCGCACCCTTTTTCAGCGGCACCGCGCACTCGGGGGCCGCGCCGGGGCCGTGCCCGATCACCCCATGGAAGTCGCTATCGACAAAGAGGTGGAGCCGATCCCCGGAGCCGGGCGCCATGACATGCGGCTTGCGAGCACTGCCCGATTTGAACTTCACCCGGTACCACCCGTACCCGTACGGCGCGCCCAGCGAAGACAGGCTCGCAGGGCCGTGGATCGTGGCGTAGCGTGCGCTCTCGCCGCTCAGGTGTTCCGCGGTTGAGGCAAACTGCCATTCCGAGAGCGATAGTTTGTGCCCGCCCGGGACCGGCGCGGCTTTGCCGCCGACCGCTTTGCCCGATGTCCCCGATTGCTTGTGCGTGCTGACCTGCCCATCGCCCGAGATCCGCTGGTACGACTTGTCGATTGGGGTGATGACCCCGTCGCGCCCCGGGCGTTCCACGCCCAAGTACACCGTATCGGCATCGATGTACATCTCGTCGAGTTGCTCCAGATTGGCGATCACCAGCACCAGCCCTTCGTGCTCAAGCACGGTCGGAGCCTTGCCCTTGGGCACATCGATCTCGGCGACCGAGCCGTTGACCGAGATGATCCCGTGCATCCCCGCCGGGCCGAAGCACACATACGTTCGCCCCGCGATGGCAAACGGGCACAGGTTCGAGAAGTCCACCGTGGCCCGGCCCGTCACTCGCCCGTCGAGCAAGTACCAGCCGACCGGCTGATTGCCCAGGTCGATCGGCAACGAGTTGCCGTCGGGAAGCAGCAGCGTAGTAGGCTGGGACGTCGATGCCCCGGATTCGTCGCCGCACACGAAGATCACGCTCCCCTGCGCGCCGCTCGCGTGGATCACGGAGAATCCCGCGCCCGGCACGCCCGAAGTCTTCGCCGCTCCGGAACGCACCAACGTGCTCGGGTGGATCCCCACCACTTGACGGTGAGGGTCCAGGTTCGCAAGGATGCGAGCGAAACGAGAAGCAAACATCGAGATTCGACGGATTGGAGCGTACAACGGGCTTGGTGCGCCCAGTTCGGTGACGGGCGCCCCGCGGTCGCTCGACGTCGTGATATACCCATCGGGCATCCCGGCGAGCCGACCGCCCGAAAAATCGAAGTTCGTCCCACCATGGAACGGTGAGATATTGAACTGCCCGCCCGCCGCGAGGATCTCCGCCAGCCGGCGCAGCACCATGTTCGGCGTCTTGGTCCGGTCCGCCGGCCGCCCCCATGTGTCCGAACCCCCGCACCGGAAGTCGATGACCATCCGCGGCTGGTTCGGACGCACCGACGCCAGTTGTCGTAGGTGCGAGAGCATGTCGTCGAACCCGGTCCAGCACTCGATCTCTCCCTCCACGGCTTGCCACAGATCGTTTGAGTTGATCGTCGGCACGGTCAGCCCGGCTTCGCGGAAATACCGATTGAGTTCCCCAAGGTACGAATGCGCCAGGTCGTCGTGCCCACACGTCCAGGCCGACTCGTTCTGGATCAGAATGATCGGGCCGCCCTGTCCGGCACTGGTTACTTGCAAATCACGCACTTGCTGCGCCAGCGCGGTGATGTATCGTGAACTGGCTTCAAGGAACGGCTGGCTCGGCGCGCGCAAGTTGATATTGCTCACTTCCATCAGCCACGGCGGCAGCCCGCCCATGTCCCACCCCGTCCCAACAAACGGGCCGGGGCGCAGGATGCAGTACATCCCGGCTTGACCCACCAGTTCGACAAACTTCCGGATGTCGTTGTCGCCCGAGAAATCGAACTGCCCCTGCCGAGGCTCGTGCCTTGCCCAGAAGATCGGAGTCTCGATGCAGTTCAGACCCGCATGGCGCGCGAGTTGGATGCGGTCGGGCCACTCCTCGCGCGGTACGCGGGCGGAGTTGATCGAGCCGCTCGCCAGCCAGACGCGCCGACCGTCGAGCATGAAACTTTGTCCGTCGTAGGTGATTGAAGCCATAGTGAGCGAGCCGCTCCTAGAGTGAGTATGAGTTGAGGCCGATGCGGGTTTGCCGCTTGACGAGTGCCGATGACCGCTGAGATGAATCGGATACAACCCGTGGGGCGTGGGTTGGTGATGCGAAGGGAGCGGGAAGAGTCGGGGCTTGGAAGTGGATGGCGGGGAAGCGGTACGTTGGGGAACGGGGAGATGGGTACCCTACCCGCCGACAGCCCCTCGCAAACATCCGCACTCATTGGGCTTGTGCCAAGCCGGAATCGGAACACACGGCAACGGCACGGTCGATGATCTGTAGGTAGAAGAATATGAACACTCCGGCCAAGTCGCAACGTAGATGAAGCCCAACCGGTATACTCGTACCGAATTGTCCTGATATTGGTTCGATCTGCCTCGATTTATCAGGATCAATGCCATTATTTTTGCTCGTTCATCCGTCGATTACCCTGCCTTGTTCTCTTCAGGATCAAGTTATCCACAGAAACATCACATGGATTTGAATCGTTCTCAACTCGATGTTCGGTCGATTTTGGTAGCCGCTGGTGGGTTTGGGCTGCTCGCTTTAGGTTCGCTCCTGGGCACCGGGTGTTCTTCTGATTTGTTCTCCGATGACAAGCGGATCAACGAGTTATTGGCGCGCAAATCGGTCCAGATCGGCGGCGGTGCCGACGCCCCCACCCGTGACTTTGACACTCCCGAATCCCTCGGTCTACGTGACGCACGGATCAACCAGACACAGTTGCCGACGACCAATCCGCAGGCGACCGAGTTGACCTTTGTTGCCGCCGACGAAGCACGCGATGTCGCCGATCGGCTCAGGCAGTTCCAGGCCCAGCCAGAGCAGGGTGCCGTCGAACTCACTCTCAGTGCGGCCCTGCTCCAAGCGCAGAAGACCGGACGTGAAAACCTGAACCAGCAAGAGGAGTACCTCCTCGCTGCGATCCGGCTGCTCTCGGAGCGACACCTGTGGGATCCGCGCCTGTCCAGCGAGGGATCCGTCCGTTTCGAGAGTTCGCAGGTTGACGGTAACGTCGAATCCGTCCTCCGAGTGATGAACGACATGCGGGTGTCCCAGCGATTGCCATACGGCGGCGAGGTCGCCGCGCGGTGGGTCTGGGATATTGCCGAGAATCTCAGAAGTTCCGCGACGGGGCAATATGTGCAGTCGTCCAGCCTGATTCTACAGGGGAATATTCCGCTGCTGCGCGGTGCCGGGCAAGTCGCGCGGGAGGGGCTGATCCAATCCGAGCGAGACTTGATCTACGCCGCCCGGGATTACGAGCAGTTCCGGCGTGAGTATCTGGTCAGTATTGCGAATGATTTCTTTGACCTCTTGCTCCAGCAAGCATCCATCCGCAACAGCGAGGCGCAACTCGACAGTTTCGATCAGGTCGAAGAGAAAGAACGGGCACTCTACGACGCCGGGCGCCGACGTTTGCTCGACGTGAACAACGCCGCCAACCGCACACTCGAAGCACGCTCGCAGGTGGCCACTTCGCGGGATCGGTACGTCCTCGCGGTGGACCGCTTCAAGGTCCGGCTGGGGATGCCGACGGATGTACCGGTCGTCATTGTCTCGTCCGCGCTGGACGTGCCGGAGCCGGATGTTTCTCTTGAAGACGCGACGCGCCTCGCCCTGGATTACCGGCTTGACCTCCAGAATCAACGCGACCGGATCGACGACGCCCGTCGGCGAGTGCGCAACTCCAAAAACGAACTCCTCCCCGATCTAAATCTTGGCGCGGACGTCACGTTTCCGACCGATGCCGATGCGAGGGAGGGCGGGGCGGTCTACGAGCCGGACGATGTGCGGTATGGTGCCAGCGCGACCTTCTCGCTCCCGCTGGATAAAGAAAACGAACGCTTGGCGGTACGCTCGGCGACGATCCGATTGCAGCAGAGCGTGCGGTCTTACGAGCAAGCACGCGACTCCATCGTCGTGCAGGTCCGCCAACGGGTCCGGGCGATCGAACTGGCACGGTTCAACCTGACACTCGCGGAGAAACGAGTCGAGATTTCAGAACGACGCGTCAAAGAAACGGAACTGAAAAAAGACGAGATCGACACCCAGCAGAAACTCGACGGGCTGATCGATCTGCTGGCGGCGCAGAACGCGCGGGATCAGGCGGTTACAGACCTCCGCAACGCGGTTCTTGATTATCTGCTGGAGACCGGGCAGATGCGTGTGACGCGAACGGGCGAACTCGAGCGGCTGCCGGGGATGGAGCGGTAGTCACCTTCGTTCTTGAAACGGTTCGACCGTTTGGCGAAAAACCGTTGACTTCAAAAATAGTGCCCCCCAAAACAATGCACCCCTCGGATGGACGCCGAGGGGTGGTGGGCGGGGGGGGACAAATGGGCCTGATTGGAGTCGAACCAACGACCTTACCCTTATCAGGGGTACGCTCTAGCCAGCTGAGCTACAAGCCCGACGCGACATAGTATACGCGCGTCTGGGCGCGAGGTGAAGTGTTCGCGGCTCCTGGTTGGATCGCCGCGCTCGAGATCGGTCGACCATTAGCGTAACCGACCCTACAGCACCTTGCCCGAAGGGCGGCGGCTGATTTCCGTTGCCGTGCCGTCGAGGCGAGTTTGGTCAAAAAAGACCCATTTACGCGTTTTGTTCCAAAATAATGGCCGAATTGCAGATTTTTTGTCGCTCTTCTTCTTGACAAGGGCACGGAATCGTGCGAATTAGCGTACGACACAGTAAGCCGACGGCATTGTCTGGAATGAAACTAAACTACAAACGACTTCGCAGGCCACTGCTTTCGTGATGGCGTAGTTTTTTTCAACGTTATGGATCATGTGTCCTCGGCGGGGTATCTGAGGAGCGCCCCCATTTCGCATGTGTACATGTGGCGAACCAAAGGAGATGAAATGAAGAATCAGAAACGATCAGTTGTGAGTCGGAACGCGGTCTTTGCAGCCTGCGGAGCCGCGGCGTCGGTGTGCTTTTTCACGTCGGCGGCTCTCGCGGATGATCGCACGATCGATGGTTCGGGCAACAATCTCACCAGCGTGGGGATGGGGATGATCGGCTCGGACTTGAGCCGGGGCGCAAGTGGGGCGCACTATGCCGACGGGTTGGGATCGGCGCTCCTGACAGCCAATCCACGTGCGGTGTCCAATGCGGTGAGTGCGCAGACGCTCGGCGGGGTTGGGAATCGGCGTCAACTGTCCAGCATGGTCTGGCAGTGGGGGCAGTTCATCGACCACGATTTTGCGCTGGTGGATGAGAGCAGTGAGCCTATGAACTTCGCAATCCCTACGGGAGACCCAGTGTTTGATCCGGGCAACACGGGGACGGCGATGATGCCGTTCGTTCGATCTGCGCATACCGGGGGTGTATCGGGACCACGTCAGCACCAGAACTCGCTTACGCACTGGATCGACGGTTCGATGGTCTACGGCTCGGACGCGGCGCGAGCATCGGCACTACGATCCGGAACCGGGGGCCGGCTGGCGACGAGCGCGGGCAACATGCTGCCGTTCAATACCGTCGGGTTGCCCAACGGCGGCGGCACCGGATCGAATCTCTTCCTAGCTGGGGATATCCGGGTCAATGAACAAACCGGGTTGATTGCCATGCACACGCTGTTTGTTCGAGAGCACAACCGAGTGGCGGACCTCGTCGCCGCGGCGAACGCCGGGTGGACCGATGAACAGGTCTACCAGAAGGCTCGCAAAGTTGTCGGGGCCGAGGTGCAGGCGATTACATACAACGAGTGGCTCCCGGCACTGACCGGGACGCACGGGCTGGGCTCCTACAGCGGGTATGACCCGACACTTGACGGGAGCATCAATACAGCGTTCTCGACAGCCGCGTTTCGTATCGGGCACACGATGCTCAACGACCAACTTCAGCGGTTCAATGCCGACGGGAGCGTCTTTGCTGGTGGGCATCTGTCGTTGTTCCAGTCGTTCTTCAATCCGTCGACGATCCAAGGCGCTGGGGGGCTTGAAGCCGTGCTGCGCGGGTTGGCGATTCAAGAGGCCAACGAGATCGATACACAGACGATCGACGGGGTCCGAAACCTGCTGTTCGGAGGTACGAACGGGCGAGACCTGATCGCGCTGAACCTTCAGCGAGGTCGAGATCATGGGATCCCGGACTACAACACGCTTCGAGAAGACTTCGGTCTGGCTCGCATTACTTCGTTTTCGCAGATTACATCAGACACCGCACTCGCCGCGGCAATGCAGTCGGTGTTCGGCGATGTGGACCATATCGATGCGTGGATCGGGCTGTTCGCGGAAGATCACCTCGGGGGCGCGAGCATGGGAGAAACGGCGATCGCGGTCTTCAACGATCAGTTCGGGCGCCTCCGCGAAGGAGATCGGTTTTTCTATCTGAACGACGGCGACCTGAGTGCCGACGACCTTTCGTTCCTTGGAGGGCTGACGCTCGCGGACGTGATCCGCCTGAATACCGGGGCAACGGACGTACAAGGTGACGTCTTCTTCGCAGTGCCTGCACCCGGTGCGGGCGGGCTGTTCGCATTAGGGCTGCTGGTCGCGGTTCGGCGTCGAAGGATCGGCTGATTACACTATTTGAAGACTGTCAGTGAAGCCCCCACGGAACTTTTTCTCCTGGGGGTTTTCTTTCAATCTTCAATCGATACGGGCACGTTCGATCGTGATGGCTGGCCGTGGCTTGCGTCGTAGGGCGGGGTTGCCGAGTTGCCCGCACGCGGCCATGGTGTTGCGCCCTTTGGTTCGACGACGTTTGGCGTAGACACCTTCCTCGGTTAGCCACGCCAGGAACTCATCGACCTTGGGTTCTTCGGGTGCGGGCCAGGGTGAGCCGTCGCGGGGGTTGTAAGGGATCAGGTTCACGAGTCCTTCGAGTCGTTCTTGTCCGGTGTATTCACCACGACCCAAGACGAAGTCGGCGATCTGGGCGGCGTGTTCGCGGGCGTCATTCACGCTGGGGATCAGGACGTACTCGAAGCAGAACTTGAACCCGCCTTTGATATCGCGCCCGAGGAGCGCGTCGCGGAGGGCTTGCATGGGCATGGCCCGGTTGATGGGCATGATCGTCGAGCGGATGGCGTCGTTGGGGGCGTTGAGGGAGACGGCGAAGCCCAGACGGTGCCAGCCGTGCTGGCGGACTTTCTCGTTCACGCGCCGGATACCGTCGAGGCGTCCGACGGTCGAGATGGTGACTTTGGACATGGGAACGCACCCGCCGCGCGGGTCGGTGAGGACTTCAATGGCATCGAGAACCGCATCGAGGTTGTCCAGCGGCTCGCCCATGCCCATGAAAACGATGTTGGTGATCGCGGCGTCGGGATCCAGCCCGTGGGCCGGGTCGGGCAACACGACGTGCCGAGCCGCGAACCATTGCGCGACAATCTCGGCGGCGGTCAGCGAACGGATCAGGCCCATCTGCGCGGTCTGACAGAAGGTGCAGCCCATCGCGCAGCCGACCTGGCTGGAGACGCAGACGGTGTAGGTCCGGCGTCCTTTTTTGCCGATCATGGGGATCAGAACGGATTCGGTCTCCAGGTCCGGGTCGGCGGCGGCTCGCCCGCGCACACGCTGGGCGAACTTGACGACGGTTCCTTCGGCGGATTCAGACCGGTGCGTGCGGACCACCGGAGGGAGCCACCACGGAGAGGTTGTCGTTGGGTGGGTATCGGTTGTGAACGATTCGGTGTGCCAAGGGGTGAGGAGCGGGTCGGCCGCGGTGCCGGTCTGAAACAGTTGACGGTAGCGAAGCAGTGCCCATGGGGTTCTGCCGCGGACGCCGAGGTCGCGGCAGAGGTCGGCGTAACGCTCCGCGGTCATGCCCAAGGGGTTGGTGTCGGGGTAGACCGAGGCATGGGAAGGATGGGGATTGGGAGCGGCCGTCACGCGGTACTGTAGGAGCGATCGAAAGCGGCCCAAGATTCGGGAAAGATGGATCGAACAGCGCAAACCACGAACTTTACTCAAACAAGATGGTGTTTCGCACAAGAAATGGGGAGTGCAGTTCACAGGAATCGGACGGTCTCGCGGGGATCGGATCCGTGGTACTATTGGCCCCTAGAGCCGGGATCTGGGTCGGCCTTGGATTTCCGGGGATCTAAGGGTGGTGGGCGTCCGTATCGGCGTGCCCCGGGACGGCGGATGGTTGTTGTTCGCTCGCGTGCGCGCGAGCCAGATGAAGAGAACCGCGGCGAAAGAACGGAGTTACCGAACATGGCAGGTCGTACAAGCGTCGGAGTGGGTTGGGGGATCTCGTTCAGCATTATTTCCGTGATCGCGCTGGGACTGTTTGTCACCACCGTCATCTTCATGGCACAGAAGCAGTCCGCCACAAAGAAGTTCAACGAACTCCAGTCCGGGATTTCCGAGATTGTGAAAGATGGCGAGCGGGAACGCGACGACATCAAGCAACTCAAAGTCGCGGCGGGGAAGAAAAGCCAGTCGCTCGTCGCGTTTTTGATGTCTTCGCAGGAAGAGGCGATGCAGTTGGCAACGGGTTCTCCGAAGGCGACCGCCGAGGAACTCCAGAAGTCGCTCGATCAGGTGACCGGGAACAAATCGACGAACATGTTGCAGGCGATCCGGGAACGGGACGCGCAGTTGACGGCGGAGCGCAAACGGGCGTCGGACGCCGAGGCGGCCCGGCAGAGTGCCCAGAAAGACCTCGAGAACGAAGTGGCACGCGTGAAAGCGATCGAAGACGCCCAGAAAGCGACAATCGCGGCGATGACGGCGCAGATTGATACGTACAAGGGCGAGGTGGACAAATACGCACAAGAAGTGGGCGAAGCCAAGCGCGGGATGTCCGAGCACGAAGAGAAGGTGCGTGCGGACGCCGCGGATAACTCGGCCCAACTCAATGCGAGGATCGCGGACCTCGAACGCGAGGCGTTGCTCGCACGCGACACGATCAGCCGGCTTCAATCGGAACTGAAGGGGCGATCGCTCAAACCCGGCGATGAGTACGCACTGGTTGATGCGGAAGTGATCGGGCTGGACCCGGCGGAGAACACGGCCTTCTTGAACATCGGCCAGAATCAGAAGGTCCGCGTGGGTCTGTCATTCGAGGTGTACAGCGAGCCGACCGCGTTGCGGCCGGACGCCGCCACGGGTGATTACCCGTCGGGGAAAGCGTCGCTGGAGATCATCAAGGTGGATCGAGATACCGCTACGGCGCGCATCGTACGTGAGAAGAAGGGAAACCCGGTCGTGCGGGGCGATGTCGTGGCGAACGCGGTGTACGACCCGAACAAGGTGTACACGATGCTGGTGTTCGGGAACTTCGATGCGAACCAGGATGGGTTTGCGACGGCGAACGAAACATCGGACGTGAAGTCGCTGATCGCCGAATGGGGCGGGCGGACAGTGGAAGACCTGAGCGGGGAGGTTGACTTCCTGGTTCTTGGTCGGCGGCCGACGATCCCGCCGCCGCCCCCGGCGGGCGCACCCAACGCGGTGATTGAGGAGTATGTTCGTGTCAAGAATCTGTCGGATCGGTACGACGACCTGTTCCGACGTGCGACGGCGACATCGATCCCCGTGCTCAATGAGAATCGGCTCTACACGCTGATCGGCAAGCGGCTCGGGCGTTAGCAATCCGGTGTGTGCCAAGTGAGGTGATTCAGACCCAGGGACTTTGCTCCCTGGGTTTTTTCTTTATGAGTATCCGAGGCTATCGTCACCGATTCCCGTGGGAAGGACTGTTTGAGCAAGAAGAAACGACAGATACCGCGATGGCTGCACGGGCCGGCGTTCTTGGCGCTTCGGACGGCGATGCTGCCGCTGGGGGTGTGTGATTTGGCGGAGTGCGTCGGCGTGGCGCGCGGGGCGGCGCGGGCGTTCGCCGGGGCGAGGGTGAACCGCAAGCGGTTGACACGCGCGATCGACAACCTGCACGTGGCGTTTCCAGATTGGGACGTTGATCGGCGGCGCGAATACGCGATCCGCTCGTACGAACACTTGTTCGCGCTCGGGGTGGAATCGGCGATCATGCCCAGGCTGCTCAACGAGGATGGGTGGTCGAGCCACGTCTCGCTGGGCGAGATGAGCAGTTCGGTGCAAGAACTGCTCGGGCGTGGGTTTCCCGGAGTTGGGCCGCGGCGGGCGTGTGCGCTGATAACGGGGCACACAGGGAACTGGGAGTTGCTTGGGTACACGATGGCGCTGCTGGGATTCCCGATGCACGCGCTGTTTCGTCCGCTGGATATGAAGCCGGTGGACCAATGGATGCGTCGGACACGAGAGAGCCGGGGGCTGGTGCTGGTGGACAAGTTCGGCGCGACGGAATCGCTCCCGAGGCTGATGGGCCAAGGGTATCCGATCGGGTTCGTGGCGGACCAGAACGGCGGGGACCGCGGGCTGTTCGTGCCGTTCTTTGGGCGGTTGGCGTCGGCGTATAAGTCGATCGGGCTGCTCGCGCTGAAGTATGAGACGCCGATCGTCTGCGGACAGGCGCGACGACTGATGAAGCTCGACGAGGTGCCCGGGAGTGAAGCCGTCGGGCGGGTGGGGTTCACGGCATTCGACGGAGAGCCGATGCGGTACCGGATCGATGTGGTGGACGTGATTCACCCGGAAGATTGGGCGGGGCAATCGGATCCTGTGTTTTACATTACGGCGAGGTACCGGCGCGCGATCGAGACGATGGTTCGGCGCGCGCCGGAACAGTATTTGTGGATGCACCGGTATTGGAAGAGCCGCCCAAAGCATGAGCATCAGGGCAAGCCGATCCCGCGGGGGATGCGTGAGAAGTTGGAGGGGCTGCCTTGGATGACGCAGGAGGAGATGGGCCGGATCGAGGCCTGGACCGAGCGGGATTCGCGGATGCTGGGAGAGCGGGCACGAAACGAGTCGAATGAAACAACGATCGGCGGGTGAAACGAAGGATAACAAGAAGAGCGACGCGGTTGATACCGCGTCGCTCTTTGGGTTGGAAGCAGGTTGTCGGAGTGTGGGCGATAAATGAACGGCTAGCATCCGAAGGCTGGGGGATTAAAGAAGCAGGCAAGGAAGTCGAAAAAATCCTGGCTGTTGGTCATCAGGTCGGCGTTGAAGTCCGCGTTCATATTAAAGAAATCAGCGATGAAGTCGAAGAAGTCCTGAGAGTTGAGGCCACCGATGCGGTTCCAATCGCACGGGCATTGCGGAGCGCACAGCACCCCGGAGAGGATCCCAAGGTAATCGCCGAAACCCGGGAGGCAGGGGGTGGTGGAGGTCGATTGCGGGGCGACGAAGGCGACCCAGACGCCTGGCGCGAGGCAAGCAGAGGTGGTCGACGAGGCGCACCCCGTAGCAGGGAGAACGGTGCCGAGGATCTCGGTCCCTGGGACGAAACCGCTCACGGGACAACCGTTACTGAGATTGATGAAACCGATCTGAGAGTCAAACTCAGCGTTGACGGTCCAGGTGACCTGCGTCGGCGCGGGGAGAAAGAACTGCCACCAGTCGGTGTCGCGGGTCGAGCCGTCGAAAGCGGCGGTTCCGCGGATGGAGTCGCCGAGGTTGGCAAAGCCGAAGATATGCGGGTCGCTGTTGCAGCCGCCGTTGGTGAAGTCTGGGAACCCGCAGTTGGGCTCGAACTCGATCCTGTTACCGTCGAGATCGGCGCAGGTACTGGGGATGAGGGGAGTGATGGTGATGATGCCGTCGTCGCCGCCTCCATTTGCGTACGAACCGACTCGGAAAAGGTACTGCTGACCTGCAAAGGCATTGAAGATGAGACTCGATTGCAGACCGCAGGAATCATCGTTGCAGGCGATGGCTCCGCCGGTGAAGCAGGGGGAGTTGTATACGGCGGCGAAGGTGTTGAAAGAACTTCCGCAGGTCTGTACGTGGACCGGACCAGAGGCGAAGGCGTGGGTGTAGCGGTACCAGAGGTCGTTCTGGATCTGGTCATTGCCGAAGGAGAAGCAGAGGGGGTCGGGGAGGCCGTCGGTGTTGGCGTCGGCGTTGTTGAAAGCGAACGAGCCGTCAACGCAGTCGAGGGCGTCAAAGCAGAAGTCGTTGAGCGCGAATGCGAGGCGTGTCCGGCACAGGCGCGCGCGGATGCCGATGAGCAGATCGTTCTCGAACGCGCCGGCTTCGAGGAGCGTGGGGCCGAAGGCGATGCCACCGCCCGCGGGAGAAGGCTCGATCGGGGCGCGGGCGACCTCGACGGTGTTGCCGATCGACATGGCCAAGCCGCCCATCACGTTTATTGAGGAAGCGATGTTGAAGGCGATGCTCGCGGCGGATTCGCCGGCGCCGAAGGGAGAGATCACGGCGACCGTCTGTGGGTTGGAGATGTCGCCGTTGCCGAAGGTAGCGCGGAAGAAGCCGGGCTGGAGCGGGACGTTGCGGACGAAGAAGGTCCACTTGCGGAAGAAGGGGCAGTTCGGGTCGGCACCGGGGCGTTTTTCAGATGAAGCGACAATCGTGGCGGTCCAGTTGGTCATGCTGAGGCAGATGGCGTCCACGGCCCAGCCCTGATCGATGACATCCTGGTTCACGACGCAGCACACCTCTCCGACAATCTGCGGCATGCCGGGAAAGTGGTTCGGATCGGGCGGCTGCTTCTGAACGGTGAAGATGGGCTTGGCGTTCCCGCCGGCCTTGGGGATGGTCATGCCGATGAGGTGATCACGGATGATGTTGGCCTTGGCATCGGCGTCGTTGCCGCCCGCTTTGACGCGATCGGTTTTGGTGATGGTGACGGGGTTGCCCATGGGGTCGCACATCTTGATCTCGACTTCGATAAAGACGTCCTTGGGAATGGTGGTATCGCAGATACCGATCCAGAACTCCCCGACGGCCTTGGCCTGGCTGGGTGGGCGGTAGTTGGGGGGGAGTGTGGCGGGGTCGCGAGTGGGAGCGCCCGGCCACGCGCCGGGCTGGCTGAAACCTTCGGCCGCGAGTTCAAGCCCGTCGATGTCGTCGTTGACGCCGAGGCGGATGTAGTCGCGGCTGTCGAGGACGAGGCTGTTGAGTCCGCCGCAACCGGAGACGAAGATGTCGCCGCGGGCACCGTTGCGGGCACGTTCGCGGGCGACGCCGGTGGTTGCGATTCCGAGAGAGTTGATATCGACGGAGAAGTAGATTGTGGCTTGGTCAAGAGGGCCGCCGAGCAGGCCGTCGCCGTCGAAATCCTGTGCGTAGAGGACAAGCCCGTCGAGATCGTCGGTGGTTCGCAGGCCGAGTTGAGCAGCGGGGATAGATTGGGCGAGCGAGGCGGGATTCCCGACGATGCAGGTGAGGACGTCGGCGGCGGACCAGCCCCGAGCGGTGAGGGTGGGCGAACCTCGCGCGAGGGAGAAGTGGATGCGCGTGCCGGGGAGTAGCGGGCGAGCAAGATCGAAACTGAGCGCGTCGTGGCTTTCTGGTACGAGGGCACCGCTAAGGCCGATGTCGGTGTCGAGGAACGAGAGGGTGTGTCCGCCGCCGAGCATGACGGCGAAGGTGTCGGCGGCGTTGGTCGGCGCTTGCAGCGCCACCGGGGTGCCGGGAGTGCCGACCGAGCCGGTGCGGACGGTGAAGAGGAAGTTGGGGGATTGGAGGCCGTCGACGTTGGTGTCGCGCGAACCGTCGTCGTGGAGGGCGTCGATGTTATCGCCGAGGAGCAGCCCCATGGCCAGCGGGTTGTCGACGGAGAGGAAGTTGATCCCGGGGGGGAGGAGTGGAGCCAAGTACAGGTCTTGCGGATCAGGTGCCGCGGAGACGGCTGTACCCGGAAGTCCGGCAGTGGCCGGGGAAACACTGAAGAATACCTGAGCCAAAGCAGGAGTCGCAGATGCGATGATCGCGCCCGTCAACATGGCGGCCGCGCCCCCTCGACGTACTGATTCGAGAACTCGTACACGCAGCATTGGGCATCTCCTTGTGTTGGTCGCTGATTCGCACGTCCCAGACGGGAACAACGCTTGGCGCTTCGAGTGTACATGAACGATGGCGTTTCACAAAGAGAAAAACAGGGGGGATCCGTAGACAATTCGAGTTGGATCACACCGTGGTTCGTCGAGTGAGTAGAGAAGCGATGTCCGACGCATCCGGTGCCAATCCGAACAGGTTATGAATCGATCCAGCCGACCATTCGGAAATCAGGTATGAATGGAATCAGCGGCAGCCCGTCAATCGCGTCCCGGCAGTGGTAAGATTGCCTTCGGACTCGGGGTAGGAGTCCGGCAACTTGTGATAACTCGACCGACAGTGACAGTGAGCAACCCATGCCCGGCGAACTGGAAGGCATCCGAGTACTGATCGTGGACGACGACAAGGACATCCTTGAATCGTTCAACGCCGCATTGCAGGCCGAGGGTGCGGAGACGATGACGGTCGAGGACGGGAACGCGGCGGTGGTGGCGTGCCAGAGCGAAGAGCCGCCGGATGTGGTGGTACTCGACATGATGCTCCCGAAGCGATCGGGATTCTTGGTGCTTGAGAAGATCAAGGGACGAGAAGACAGCCCGATCGTGATCATGGTGACTGCGAACGAAGGGCGTCGGCATCAGGCATATGCGGAATCGCTGGGTGTGGATCGGTATTTACTCAAACCGGTGCCGCTGTCGATGTTGATCCGAGCGATCTGCGAACTACTGGACAAGGAAGACGACGAGGCGGACGCGGAAGAGGAGCGGGAAGCCGGCGGGAGTCGAGCGACCGAAGGGGGAACGAAGTAACCCGTGGCCCGAAAGCGACAAGTCATACTGATGAAAGCCCCCGAGGTGGGCGACGGCGGAAAAGCAGGCACGATGGTGCCCTTGGGATCGGTGCGCGAGGTGGTGGCGGCGTTGTCGGGATACAACACAAGCCCGGATGGATCAGGACCGGAAGGACTGGGGGAAGTGGTCGGGTTCGGCCGGTTGTACGGCCCCGGGTTCATCGCGGAAGTGCCGACGGGGACCGAAGATGTATCGCAGGTGATGGTCTCGATCACGGATGAGGATTTCGCGTGGTCAGTATTAATGCGGGCGTGCCGGATCTTGCGGTGGAAAATGATGGACCCGGAGAGCGGGCGTACATTCGGGTGAAGCAGGGAGTGATGCTGGCACGAGATGGTGGTGAGTGGCTTAGGGTGACATGTGTTTGGCGAAGCGCAAGCGAGATCGAAGAGGGTGTATGCCTCAGGAAACCAAGTCGAAGTTTGAGCCGGGAACGAGTGCGGGAGCCGCGTCGGCGGAAGCCGTCGCGACGACGCTGCAGGGATGGAACGTGGACCTTGCGGACGAGCGAACGTCGCTGGATGCGCTGGAAAAAGCGTTCGATTTTCGTGGGGATGTGACGCTGATGCTCGGGTCGGGCGCGGCCGTGACGGGGTACATCTTCGACCGGCGGCGAGGGACGACCATGGCGGAGTCGTATGTACGGCTGTTGGGTGCGGCGAGCGAGGAGAAGATCCGAGTCGGTTTCGCGGAGATCCGTCGGGTGGAGTTCGGGCGGGACGCCGCGCACGGGAAGTCATTCGAGACGTGGATGAAGAAGTACATCGAGAAGAAGATGAAGGGGGAGAAGGCAGGGATCGAGTCGGAAGTGCTGGAATAGGAGCAAAGGAATCGATGCAATGGGCAGGCCGGGATTCGAACCCGGAACCTATCGCGTGTAAGGCGATTGCTCTAGCCAGTTGAGCTACCCGCCCGGCGGGAAAGCAACAATAGGAGAGCGCACGTCACGGGGAGCGGGTGGCGGATCGAACCGATGGGTGGTATGTCACCGTTATTCGCCGAGGCCCGAATGAGACGCGAAGGCATGATCCCTCGGCGAGGCGCAAACACCGAAGTCGGTTCAACTCCGTTGACGAGTGCTCGTGTCATCGTCTGGTCGGTGGCTCTGGTTGGATTGACGGCGGCGCTGATCGCGTCGGGGCACTTGGTGAACAAGCACTTTGGAGGAACGCTGCCGGGGTGTGGTCCGGCGAGCGGGTGCGACGCGCTGGATCGCTCGGCGTGGAGCCGGGTGCGGCTGCCGGGGGGGGTGGCGTGGTCGGTGGCGTTTGTGGGGGTTGCGTACTTTGCTGGAATGATGGCGGCTTGGGTGATGTCGTGGAAACGTGTGGGAAGAGTGATCGGAGTGATCGCGGTGGTAGGGCTGATGGACTCGATGGTGTTCGCAGGGGTAATGATGTATCTGAAGACGTGGTGCTTGTACTGTGCGGCCACGCACACCGCTAACGGGATCTTTGTGGCGGCGGCGTGGGCGACGATCGTGCTGGATGCGAGGAAGGAGCGTCGTGCAATGGCAGAGCAGAAGTTCTCGGCACTCGGGCGGCGGATTGTGGCGGGGCTGGCGCGGCCGGGTCCTATCGGGTTTGCAATCGTGTTCGGTGCCACTTCGATCGTTCTGGGCGTGGCGAACGCGGGGTACGAAGCACGGCGTGCGGAGGCAGCCGAAGCCGAGCGGGCGAAATCGGTCGCGGCGATCGTGAGCGGCGGTGAGGGCGTACCGAACGAGGGAGTGACGGTGATCGAGGTGCAGCCACCGGCACCAAGCGATCGGTGGGGCGCGGGTGGGTTCAGCGGTCGGTACCGCAAAGGGCCGGAGTCGGCGGCGATCCGCGTGGTCGTGCTGACGGACTTTCAGTGTCCGGATTGCAAGCGGGTTGAGGGCGAGATCCTCGCGGCGATGAAGGGGCTGGAGGCGGTCGGCGTGACGGCGTCGCTGTCGATCAAGCACTTCCCGATGTGCAAGGATTGCAACAAGTACGTGAGCCAGACCATTCACGGGAATGCGTGCTTCGGGGCGCGAGCGGCGGAGGCGGCGGGGATATTGGGCGGTGATGAAGCGTTCTTCAAGTTCGTGGATTGGCTGTTTGAGGTCGATGGCAAGTTCGAGACCAAGGAGATCCTCGCTCGCGGGGTGAGCCGTGCGGGGCTGAGTGTCGGCGTCGAGGCGTTCGTGGCGGTGATGGAGAGCGCGGAGACGCTCAAACGTGTGCAAGCCGATGTGGAGGACGGGATGGCGCTGGGGGTGTATTTCACGCCGATGGTGTTTATCAACGGGGTGGAGATGAAGGGGTGGCAGGTGCCGGGTGCCGTGAAAAAAACGATCGAAGAGGTTGCCGCGGCGAAGCCCACACCCGTAGCCAAGACGGCGACCGGTGATCGTCCGGTGCTGGCGGCGCAGCGGTTTATTGATGATTGGAAGGAACAGCCCCCTGCGCGAGAGTTCATGCCGGACGAGCCGGCGTGGAGCACTGGAGCAACGCCCGACTTCGCGCCACCGGACGCATCGAAAGATCCCAAACGTGTGGAAGTCATCGTGTTCGGCGACTACCTCGACGTGGCGACCGCGAAGTTCGATGGCGAACTTCGCGCCGCGATGAAAGACGGCAGGGGGAACGTGCGGTACACGTTCCGGCATTATCCGCTGAATCCGGAGTGCAACCCGGCGTTGCCGCCGAATATGAACAAGTCGATGATCCGAGCAGGCTCGTGCGTAGCGTCGCGTGCGGCGGAGGCGGCGGGGAAAGTGGGCGGGCGCGATGCGTACTGGAAGATGCACGAGTGGCTCCTGAAAAACCAGTCGGGAGTCAGCGTGGAGAGCGTGAAACAGGCGGCGGCGGCGCAGGGGTTGGACGCCGCGGGGTTTGCGGCCGCGATTGCTTCGGCGGAAATCGCTTCGGCCATTCGGGACGACGCGCTGGCGGGCCAACTCGCGGGGCTAAAGAACATGCCGACGGTGTTTGTGAACGGCAAACAAGTGCCGCGTCCGCTGCGCGATGGGGATAACGTGATCAAGCGGATCATCGACGAGGCGGGCAAGGCCAGCGCGAAGTAACGATCAGCCGCGATGCCGAGGGATGCGCCGGGCGAAGGCTTTTTGGACGGCGAAATAGGCGGGCTTCGGTCGTCCGGCGGAATCGATGAGCGACCAACTGAGCGCCGGCCAGCAATCGTTGAGTTGCCAGATCAGTATGCCAGCGCAGCCCGGGGATTTATCGATGGACCAGTTGCAGGCGATCGTCATCGCGCGAGACTGGAGTTCTTGCGCAGCACGGTGCCAATCGAGGAAACTGTGGGGTGCAAGCGCGTGGCGCGCGAAGTGTGCGTCGTACATCGCCGCGTTGCCACCGGTGGCACGTTGGCGGTGCTGGAGTTCGGGCGAGTTGATGGCGAGGCCCGCGGGGGCGATGGCGCCGCGGAGGGTGCGGAGGGTGGCAGGGGCTTGGTGTCCAACCTCGCTGAGGAATCGTGGGCGTGTGTTGCGGTAGTCTTCAAAGGCGGCGTCCCAGGTGTGTCGGTCGCCGTGATGCTCGTCGAGGACATCGTGATCGAGTGAGCCGGACCAGGGGCTGTTGGGCCAGTATGGACGTGTGGGGTCGAGTTCGCGGAGGACCATCGGGAGCATGTCGATGTAGTAGTTGCGGCCCCAGGTTTGGCCTGGAGAGAGGCGTTGTTTCCATCCCCATCTTTGCCAACCCCAGACGCATTCGTTGCCCCCGCACCAGAGAACGACGCTGGGATGTGAAGACAGGCGCGCGACTTGATGGCGGGCTTCGGCTTCGATGAGTTGCGGGTAAGGTTGTTCCTCGGGGTACATCGCGCAGGCGAACATGAAGTCTTGCCAGACGAGGATTCCGGCACGGTCGCACGCGGCGTAGAAGGCGTCGTGCTCGTAATACCCTCCACCCCAGACGCGCAACATGTTCATGTTGGCCAGAGCGGCTTGTTGGACGCGGCGGCGGAGGCGTGACGGGGTGACGCGGGCGGGGAAGAGGTCGTCGGGGATCCAGTTGGCGCCCTTGCAGAAGATGGGGCGGCCGTTGATTTCGAGTTGGAAACGTGAGCCGGCGGTATCGGGTTCGGTGTTGAGACGGACGGTGCGGAGGCCCAGACGCGATTGAAAAGTGCCGAGCGTGCGACGGGGGTGGAGTGCGGAGCGGAGATTGACGCGGAGGGAGTACAGGGGCTGCTTGCCATAGCCGCGCGGCCACCAGCGGGCGGGGCGTGGGACGGTGAAGCGGAGGATGGCGTGCTGTTCCGTGGTCGTTGACTGAGAGACGCGGAGTGCCGGAGTGAGCCGGCCTTTTGGTGGTCGAAGCACGGCGTCGAGCGAGAGCGGCGCGGGGTCGGGGGCGAGGGGTGATGGGGTTGACGCGGTGCGGGCGTGCTGGATATCGACATGAACCTCGACCTCCGCGCGCCCGGCATCGGCGCGTGTCACGAGCGGTCGAACATTGACGATCCGCGCGTGGCTCCAGGCTTCCAGGCGAATGGACTTCCAGATGCCGACGGTTGGGACTTTCGGTCCCCAATCCCACCCGAAGTTGCACGCGGCCTTGCGGATGAAGATGTACGGATCCCAATCACCGTTGACGGGCCTTGAACCCAGCCTTGCTTCTTCGGAGCGGATGTGGGCCACGGGAGAGCGGAAACGGATACGCAGATCGAGCAAGTTGGCACGAGCCCGGGCACGAGCAATGACGTGCGTGATATCGAAGCGGTGCGGGTGGAACATATTGGCGGCGTCGGCGGCAGGCACGCCGCCGATAGAGATGGAAGCGATGGTGTCGAGGCCATCGCACACCAGGTCGATCTGCTGGTGTTCGAGGAGTTTGAGGTTCGGGTAAACGACCGCGCGGTATTCCCAATCGGTATGCCCGACCCAGAACTGGTCGCGTTCGTTAAACCCGACCGCGGGGTCGCCGATGATTCCGGCACGCATGAGGTCCAGATGGACGCACCCGGGTACGACAGCGGGCAGCCAGCGCCGAACGCGCCGCGGTGCATCGGGAGGCGACGCAATCGCACGTACGGACCACGCGGCGGCGTCGAGTGATTGAGCGACAGGTGGGCCGTTCATGGATGGGAGTCTACGAATGTTGCGGAAGCCGCGGGGGGGGGGGTAACCGAGCATTCGCACACGCGAGTTACCGGGGCAACTTGGAGCCGAACAGCACGCTCATCATCCGTGGTTCACGCCCGAACACGTAGCGTGCATATGCGGCGAGGAACTTGGCGGCGCGGGTAAGCGCGGCGTGCGACGCAGTACGAGTGCCCGCGTGCGCGATCGGCACATCGGACGGCTCGAGTTGAGCGTGGATATCAAGCAGGGCGACGATGGTTTCCCGGCGTACCCGCCAACGGGTCGTTGAAAGCGAAGCGTCGATGTGCGGCGGCGCAGGTGTGTGGACGGGGTGATGTTGAGCGACAAGCCCCCCGAGGCGTGGGTCAAAGAAGTACCAGGGTGCGTGTGGGAGCGGGGCAGTCGTGAGGACATCGTGGTCGAGTTCGGGCTTGTAGCCGGTCTCGAGGAGCAGCGCCCATTGGAACCGGGCGAGCAGAGCGTGGTGGTCGGGTTCGAGGTGGAGCAGGCGCAGCGCGTGGAGCGCCTCGTCGAAGAGGCGGGTGTGCGGATCGTGGTCGTGGACGGCGTGCTGGATGAGTTCGGCGATATAGAGGCCGACATGGTGGGCAGCGAGCGAGCGGCGAAGTGCCGGAAAGGTCTCCTGGAGATCCCACTCGGTGATGAGGGCGAGGTCGGAGGACGGGCGGGTGATGACGCCGACACTGGCGCGGGTGAGGAGTTCGATCCCGCCGGAGAATGGGTGGGTGGCGCGTTTGGCACCCTTGGCCAGACCGCGAACGAGGCCAAGGCCGCGGCAGAGCAGGGAGACGGTCTGGCTGGTCTCGGAGAAGTCCCACTGGCGGATGCAGAGGGCTTCGTCCATGGTCGGGGGCATGGGAATCCTGGGTAGCCCCACTCTCCGAGTGGGGAGTCGGGGTTGACGAGAATATGAGACAGCGTATCAGATTATATTGATCGTGGAAGTAAGAAACTGCACTGGGGTGTGACCAGAGTTCTTTCGGGGGATTGAGTGGAACGGGCGTCTCGCCCGTTGGGTGGTCGCTTGAAACCCGGCAGGGGGGCGGGTGGCCTGGAAGTCTCGATATGAGATGTACCACCGAAGTCGTCGTGCTTTTTGACGAGGACTTCGGTGGCACGTCGAGACTTCCGGGCCACCGGCGCCAGTCCAATCAAATGAATCCGGTCAGTTGCTTGCGAACAACACGATCGTACAGGCCGTTGACCTTGGCGAATTCGAGCGCATCGTACCTGAGTTCTTCAAGTCTTGTACGCCCCATAGCCCGAAAGGATGGCGACCGCACAATCTTATTGAGTGAATGGTGATCGAGCGCCGCTCCGCGCATCATCAATGAATGGCGTAGTTTCGGTACCGTGACTTGCAACATAGCGGACACAAATTGAATCTTCACGATCATCCGATATGCCTCTGCCCATTCGTCAGCTTTCGCCGGGCACATTCGCGAGAGTTTAAAGTACCACGAATCGATCCGGTAGTGCTCCGGCACGATGGAAAGTGAGTCAAAGTGGTCAAATCGTTCAGTCGCCAGTCGCACGTTTCCCTGACCTGCCCCCCGAATCCTGATCCAGCAACTATGAGAGTCCCGAGGGCCGCCGGCAGCGGCCAGGAGACTCTGGACCATGAAGCGAACGAGGCACACACCGGAACAGATCGTGAACAAGTTGCGTGAGGCGGACGC